>JBBRBA010000083.1:0-14101 GCA_038206285.1 Geobacterales bacterium | reverse complement strand
CTACCGCTGATTTCGGCGCTCCAGGCGGTTCCGGCTGCTAACATGAAAAGTGCCGTAAGCGCGCTGCTTACCCTGTTGAGTCCCATCAAATGACCTCCTTTCAAGAATAAAATTCAAGCTGCTTCATCTACTGCATTCCAGACTGCCTTGTCCCCCTTTCTGTGAGTTGTTTTTACCAAGTTGCAATCAGGCAGCTGGTTTTAACTGCCCGGATTAACTGCCAATATTCTGGGGAAGTCAGGTGACGCGCAAAAAAAATACCGGGGCAAAAATACCCTGTTGATATTTCGGCAACCCGGCTGTCTGCTTGAGACCCTGTAGGCTTTCCGCCCCACCCTCGCGAGTGGTTGAGTATTATCGCTCTCATTCTTTATAAGGTGAATGAAATTATGTTGTTGCTCCGTTGCAAAGAAAATATTGCTGCTCATCTCTTAAGTACTGCATATAATGCTGCTAGCAAAATTCCTTAAACTTTTTTTATGCATGGCAAGTGCCAAAGTTAATTTATATTTAAGGAGCTATAAATAAAGGCCAAATCAGCGCTGCTGTAAAACGGTAAGTTTAATCAGTTGCTAGGGAAACAGTTACGAAATACTTGTCCGGTAAAACAGCGGGACATTAAAAAAAGTGCAGGTCAGCAGCAATCCTTCTTTTCCCGCTTAATCCGCAACGCCATTTCATAAAGATCACTCCGCGAAATGCCCGTCTGCAGAGCCGCTTGTATGACTGCATCCTTGAGGGACAGGTTTCCCTCATCAAGAAGGCGGCGGAGCAGGAGAGATGCATCCGTTACCGGTTTCGCGTCATCTTCAGCAGGCGGAGCAACAAGTATGACGATCTCCCCCTTGACCTGCTGTTCACAATAAAAATCAGCGAGTTCATGAAGAGTGCCGCTGCGGAACTCCTCATGAATTTTGGTCAGCTCTCTGGCGATCACCGCCTGCCTGTTACCGAGAGTCGTGCGCATGTCCGCCAGTGTCGCGGCCAGCCGGTGCGGTGCTTCATAATAAATGACCAGTCTGCATTCATTCTTGAGCTCTGCCAGTTTTGCCAGTCGTTTACCCTGTTTGGGCGGCAGAAACCCTTCGAAGGCAAACCGGTCGGTAGGCAGACCAGCGGCCGAAACAGCCGCAGCAAGCGCTGAAGCGCCGGGTATCGGCACCACCCTGACGCCGGCAGCTACGGCCGCCTGTACGATCCGGTATCCCGGGTCGGCAATGCAGGGGGTACCGGCATCGGTAATCAGGGCGATACTCTGACCTTCATGAAGCAGCCCGATGAGATAATCGGTCTTGAGCTGTTCATTATGGTCGTGATAGGGTGTCATCCGCGTGGCGATTCCGTAGTGGGAGAGGAGTTTGCGTGAATGGCGGGTATCCTCTGCAGCAATCAGATCAACTTCCTTGAGGGTGCGCACGGCTCGAAAAGTCATGTCTTCAAGATTCCCGATCGGAGTAGCGACTATGTAGAGGGTGCCGCTGCTGGTATTCGGCATTGAATGACTCCATGATAAATCAGGCAAAGGGCTAAGGGCTAAAGGCTAAAGGATAAAAATGACTACAGGTCGAATATTTACTCCGTTCAGTCTGGGGAGGTTCAGCATAATTCCCGAAGGGGCGCCGCTTCCGGTTGATTGCGGCATTCCGCTCTATCTTGGCAGAAAGGGTGCTTTCGGCTCCGGCGAGCATGAGACAACCGCCTCCTGTCTGCATCTGCTTGAAAAACTGCCGGGTCTGGACGGAGCCAGAGCGCTTGACCTCGGCAGCGGTACCGGCATTCTGGCAATCGCCGCACTCCTGCTTGGTGCCGATGCAGCGGTTGCTATCGATATCGAATGGCCTGCCGCACTCTCCTGCAGTCAGAACATAGCGCTGAACGGGGTGCAGGGGAGGTGCCTGACTGTCTGTGGCGAGTTGGACTCCATTGTCGCTGCCGGTTTCGATCTTGTCATGGCAAACATCTATGCGGATATTCTCATGCCGCTGGCTGACAGGCTGGTGACAATGACCTCTGCCGGCGGTTATCTTCTCCTCTCCGGCATCCCCTTGCAGGACAAGTACGATATCTGGCAACGGTATACATCGCTCGGGTGCCGGGATGTTGACGCGGTAATCGGCGAGGAGTTCGTCACCTATCTGCTGCAGAAGCTCTGACAGGGCTACTCCGAAGCTGGCAGGGTGAAATATATGGTTGCCCCCCTGCCGACTGCACCCTCTGCCCATACCTCCCCCCGGTGCCTCGATATGATCCGCTGCACAGTGGCAAGACCGATGCCGCTGCCGTCGAACTCTTGCCCATGGAGTCGTTCGAAAATGCGAAAAAGTTTGTCCCGGTAGGCCATGTCGAAACCGACACCATTATCGCGGACAAAAAATGTCTCGCTGCCTTTGATGATTGTCCTGCCGACTTCGATGACCGCTTCCCCGGTATTTGCCGTATATTTCCAGGCATTGTCGATGAGATTCTGTATAACCAGCCCCAAAAGGGTGACATCCCCCTTGGCAGTCATGCCAGGGGAGATCCTGATGGTTACCTTTCGTGCCGGGTCTGTTTCGCAGAACATGGTCGCTGTGGTCTGGGCAATGGCTGAGAGATCAACCTGAACGAAGTTCATTGTTGTGAGCGAGACTCTGGATATCCTCAACAGGTCGTCAATCATCTGCCCCATTTTGTCGCCGACAATGCAGATGCGCTTCAGCAGGTCATGCCCTTCCTGATCAAGGGTTTCGCTGTGCTCTTCGCGCAGGATGGCGGAGTAACCGCTGATATGCCTGAGCGGTGCCCGCAGGTCGTGGGATATGGAGTAGCAGAACGACTCCAGTTCCTTGTTGATCTCCCGGTAAAGAGCGGTCCGCTCCGCCACCCGCTGTTCCAGCCCGACATTCAGTTGCTCCAGCTCTTTCTGGCTATTTTTCAGGTCGGTTATCTCGTTATAGACAAGGACGATTCTCTTCACAGCCCCGGCGGCATCATATATCGGCGCAGCCTCGACGTCGAAAATATGGCCGCGAACTTCCCACCCCTTGAAGCTGGCGACCTTTTCACCGGAAAGAATTCTTTTCGCAGCACATAGCTGGTCATCAACATCACCCTTGCAGACAATATCCTTGCAGCAGGTCCCGAGAATCTCACCGTTATGCAACTCGCGGAAGAACTGCTGTTTCATCCTTCTGTTGCAGGAGATGATGCGAAACTCTTGGTCAACTACCATGATGCCGACCTGGCTGGCAGAGAACACTGCTATCATTTCATCATGCAGCAGCTGCAACTGGCTGTTTTTGGTTTTCAGGCTGCCAAGGATATGGCGGAAGGAATCGAAGATTATGCCGAGTGGGTCGAGTTCAATGATGCTCTCTTCATCAAGCTCTTCTTCCCGTAAAGGGATGGTTCCCATGACGTTGAGCAGGTGGTTGACCTTGTCGCGTATATAGGCGTTCCTGAGGTTGAGGGTCATGGACAGCCGCCTGTTCTCGCTGCGCAGGGTTGTCACCTCCTGCCGCAAGGCCATGATTTCGTCTGCGCCTGTGGTTGCTCCGCTTATGTCATTATTTAGGTTTGCTGCCATTAATTGCCTCTCCGTGAGGGTCCAATTACTCTTTTGACACCAAAATGTTGTAGCTTGAGTCGATTTTTTCCACGGTTGCCTTCAGCCCCATGTTGCCTGCAGCCTCGGGTATGGTGTTGGTGCAGTCGCGGTTGTCCGTGGTGATGAGCAACCTGAGTCTGCCACTGCTCAGATCGTCAATGTTGCGGTTTATCTCCCGCAAGGCGATCAGCAGAGTGGATGGGCATATCTGTCCGGTTATGTCGAATTTGATGGTCTGGATGCAATCCATGGGGATCTCCCTGGTAAGTGGAGTGATTATTGAATGCAGGCTGCCATCCGCTGTCAGCGGATGATGTACCTGGTCAGGATTCTTGAACCTAGCCAGGCTCCAGGAAAGAGTCCAGCTAGGAAGAGCACGCTCTGCATGGAGATGATCGGCAGACCACCCAGCAGGTGCCAGACATTGCAACCGGCTGATATGCGGGAGGCCAGTCCCATGAGGATCCCGCCGGCTGCAACCGAAAGATACTGCCGTAACGGCAGTTTCCAGCGGATTTTGAACTCTCTGAGCAGTATGGCGGAAAAAGCGCTGCCGATGACAATGCCGAAGATCAATGGATACTGTATCAGAGCTATGGCGTCAAGCTCCTTGCCCGGTCCGCCTTTCAGTTCCGTACCGCTCAGCGGCTCTGTGTACTTAAGTGGTACTGTCTTGAAAAAGGCCAGGCCGGCGTAATGGGTTGGGCAGATAACAGCTTCTGTGACAGCTGCGGCTTTGGCATAGGAGGTGGTAATGCCCAGAGGCATGCCGATGGTTATCACAGATATTAAGCCGATAAGTGCGAGCAGCAGCGCTGCGATCCATGGCTGTAATGACCCTTCGGTGTAAACGGGTCGTTCCAAGTAACCCTTACGGTAAACAGTGATGAGCCAGGGGAGGGCGATGGCCGTTGCCACTGCTATCGGCACGAACGGTGGGACACCAAGCGCTTCTGCCAGAGTGATCTTGCCACTGAAAAAAGTTGCCGCCCCATTGATTTTGATCCACCAGGGGAAAAACTCGGCAAAAAGGGCGCTGCCAACAATTATGCCGATGACCGCTACCAGAGAGGCAACGCTGCCGCTACCGGTTTTGTAGAGTGAACCGACTACGCAGCCGCCAGCCAGAACCATACCGATGCCAAAGATCATGCCACCGAATGGGGCTGCCAGCGAAGGGGAGCCGAACAGAGGAAAGGGGTAGTTACGGAGCAACCCCGCCAGCCTGGCCATTTCGAACAGAAGCATGCTGCTAATGATCAGCAGCAGCAGTATGCGCAGTCTGAACACTCCCTTGAAAAGGAACAGGTCACGGAACATGCCTGCCAGGCAGAAGTCTGACCGGTGCATGATGAATCCGGCGGCAAGGCCGAGCAGGGTGCCGCTAAGGAGCATTAAAGGTCTGGTTGCCATGGTGGTTCTTTTGGGAGAGTTGGAATTGATTACCGTTATAACACTCTCAAAAACTGTAAAACAGACAAATTTAAAAAACAGCTGCAATTAAAATTGAATCAGTCTCAGGTCAGATTCCAGAGAGCCATCTCCACCATGTCACGCCAGCTCTTCGAGATTTCGTTGACAACGGTAGGTTCAAAGCCGCAGTGCATCATGCATTGACTGCAGCGTTCGTCGCGACCCACTCCGTAGCGGCTCCAGTCGGTATTCTCCATCATTTCCCGGTAAGTCGGATAGTGGGCATCGGTAATCAGGTAACAGGGCGCTTTCCAGCCGAGCGGGTTTCTGGTCGGATTTCCCCAGGGGGTACAGTCCAGTTTTTTCTCCCCTTTGAGAAAACGGAGATACATCGGCGTAGACCAGAAATGAAAGCGGCTGCTCATCCGGTAGATCTCCTGAAATTTCCGCTCTATCTCCTGTTTGACAAGGAATATCTCTTCACCGACGGCTTCATAGTCAAAGCCGGGGGCAACCAGCAGCCCGTCAACCCCCATCTCGGTCAGTTTCACAAAGAGCATTTCTATCTCCAAAAGATCGGTATCCCTGAAGATCGTTGTGTTGGTGCAGACCCGGTAGCCGAGGCGCTTGGCCTCGGCCATGGCTTCAAGGGCGATTCTGTAAGCTCCTTTGTGCTCAAGTATCCGGTCATGCGTCCCTTCCAGTCCGTCGAGATGGATGTTGAGCGTAAGATTCGGATGCCAAGGGATTTTCGGCAGGGCATCTTTGAGTAGCAGGGCATTGGTGCAGAACTGGATATGTTTGCCTCTGGCAAGAATGCCGGCGGTCAGTGCGCCGATTTCCGGGTAAAGTAGCGGCTCGCCGCCGGTTATGGTAACTATCGGCGCAGGGCACTCGTCAACCGAGCTAAGACACTCTGCCAGCGGCATCATCCGGTCGATGGTGGCTGCATACTCGCGGATCCGTCCGCAGCCTGAGCAGGCGAGATTGCAGAGATGGGTCGGTTCCAGCATCAGCACCAGCGGGAATTTGTCGATCTTTTTCAGTCTGTTGCCGGTAATGTAGCGGGCGAGATCGTAGGTCAGACGTAAAGGGAAACGCATTTAAGCTACTCCGCCTCTCTGCGCCAACAGAGTCCTGGCAGCCGCTGCTATGCCGTCGGCATCGAGCCCCAGTATCCGGCGCAGCTCCGTTTGAGTGCCGTGTTCGATGAAGCGGTCAGGGACGCCGAGTCTTTTGACGCGCAGGCCGGTGATCGGCTCAGCAGCGAGAAGTTCCAGCACGGCACTGCCGAATCCTCCCATCAGGGCATTTTCTTCGACTGTCAGCAAGACGCCGCATTCTCTGGCGACAGACAGGATCAGTTCGCGGTCAAGCGGCTTGACGAAGCGGGCATTCACCACGGTTGCCATGATGCCGTCATTTTCGAGGAGTGCCGCTGCTTCCAGCGCCGGATAAACCGTGGCGCCGATGGCAATAATAGCAAGGTCCCTGCCGCTGGAGAGCCGTTCACCGATACCCAGGGGCAGCGCAGTAATATCTTTATCCAGAGGCACGCCGACTCCGGCGCCGCGGGGATAGCGGAGGGAAACCGGCACTCCGGAGCAGATAGCACTCTTCAGCATCCGGCGCAGCTCGTTTTCATCCTTTGGCGCCATTATTGTCATTCCAGGGAGGTGGCGGGTAAAGGAGAAGTCGAACACGCCGTGGTGCGTCGGCCCGTCGTCGCCCACCAGTCCGCCGCGGTCCATTGCCAGCGTTACCGGCAGGTTCTGTAGGCAGATGTCGTGAAAAAGCTGGTCATAGGCCCTTTGGGCAAAGGTGGAATAGATTGCCGCTACCGGCCTGAATCCCTCCACAGCGAGTCCGGCGGCAAAGGTGAGGGCATGCTGCTCGGCAATGCCGACATCAAAGAAACGCTCGGGAAAAGCTTTGGCAAACGGTAGCAGTCCTGTTCCTTCAGGCATGGCAGCGGTGATGGCAACGATCTTTTTGTCATCTTCCGCAAGCCGGACAAGGGCCGCGCCGAAAACAGAGGTAAATGAAGGCGGTGCATTTGCCGGTGTGTACGGTTTGCCGCTCTGCAGATCAAATCTGCCGATACCGCGAAATATTCCCGGCTCTTTTTCCGCTGCCGGGTAGCCGTAACCTTTTTTGGTCAGGACATGAACGAGTACCGGCCCGTCGAGATTCTTGAGGTTGCTGAAAATCTCGGTCATCTGCTGAATGTCATGTCCCGGAAGCGGTCCAAGATACTCGAAACCGAGCGCCTCAAAAAGCGCTGCCGGCGTCAGGAACCCTTTGAGAGAGTGCTCGGCCCGTCTGGCAAACTGGAGAATATGGCGGCCGAAGGCCGGAATGCCGGAGAGTACTGTTGCTACCTCCTTGCGCAGGTCACGGTAGTAGCTGCTGGTCATCTTCCGCGAGATGAAAGTGGAGAAGGCGCCGACATTCTCCGAGATCGACATCTCATTGTCGTTCAGAATGACAATGAGGTTTTTCTGCATATGCCCTGCCTGATTGAGTGCCTCGAAAGCCATGCCGCCGGTGAGAGAGCCGTCACCGATTATGGCTATGGCTCTGCCGCTTTCGTGGAGCAAATTTTTTGCCGTTGCCATGCCGAGGCCGGCCGAGATTGAGGTCGAGGAGTGCCCGGCGCCGAAAGCATCATGCTCGGATTCGCTCCGTTTCGTGAAGCCGGATAGTCCGCCCAGTTGCCGTTGGGTATGGAAGCGGTCACGGCGACCGGTGAGAATCTTGTGGGTGTACGCCTGATGGCCGACATCCCAGATAAAGCGATCCTGCGGCGAGTTGAAACAGTAGTGCAACGCAACTGTCAGTTCGACGACGCCGAGGTTCGAGGCAAGATGACCGCCGGTCTGGGCGAGATTTACCAGGAGAAACTCCCTGATCTCTTTGGCAAGCGTGGTGAGTTCAGGGAGAGACAGCCGTTTGAGGTCGGCCGGACTGTTAATGGTGTCAAGAATGCTCTTCATTTGAGGTAACCGTTCTCCCGGAACCATTGTGCGGCAAGTTCCAGGGCATGACAAACTGGCGATGTTGCAAAGCCGAGCGCTATCTTGGCCTTTTTTGAGGAGAAAAACATCTGTTTTTTTGCCATCTGCACCCCGGCAAGCGGTATCAGCGGTTCGCGACCGGTAATTGCCGCGAGCACTGCATTGATCCGGGCGGCAAACAGCACCGGTCCGTATGGCAGTCGCCAGCGTGGCGCCTTCGTTCCGGAGATTTCTGCCAGCATGGCAAAAATCTGCGCCAGTTTGAGATTTTCACTCCCAAGAATGTATTTTTCGCCGACAACTCCTTTCTCTGCCGCCAGGATATGCCCCCGGGCGCACTCAGCGGCGCTGACGATGTTCAGCCCGGTATCGAGATATGCCGGCATCCTGCCGGCAAGAAAATCGACAATCATTCTGCCGGTCGGCGTCGGTTTGATGTCAAGCGGTCCCACCGGTGTCGACGGGTTGACGATCACCAGCGGCAGGCCGCGCCGGGCAAAGTTTTCCGCTTCGCGTTCGGCCAGAAACTTGCTTTTCTTGTAATCGCCGACCATATCGGCAAAGGTGACCGGGGTCTCTTCATCACCCGGGGTGCCGTCACCAGGGTTGCCGAGCGTGCCGACGGAACTGGTATGAACGACCTTTTCCAGCCCTTCGTCAAGCGCCGCCTGCAGGATGTTGCGGGTTCCATCGACATTGGCGGCATACATGACCCCAGGCTCTTTTGCCCAGAGACGGTAGTCGGCTGCCGCATGAAAGAGCGTGTCGCACCCTTTGACGGCAACGGCGAGCGACTTTTTGTCGAGCAGGTCGCCTTCCGAAATTTCGACATCAAGACCGGCAAGGTTGCCCCGGTCGCCACCCCTGCGGGCCAGGACGCGGACAGAAACGCCATCTGCGAGGAGTTCCCGGACGATATGAGCGCCAAGAAAGCCGGTGGCGCCGGTTACCAGCGCTTTCATGCTGAACAAACCGGTTTCACGCAACGAACGCGACGTGAAGTCAACAGGCTAGAATCTATAACTGTTTTAAGTAGCTGCATTTCGTTGCGCCCGTCGCGATTCAGGCCCTTTGGGTCCGTTGCGTGATTAAATGCTGTTTAGATGTTTTGTTTTTCCGGTCTACACAGTCGCCGATACGTGCCGAGCGCCGCCAGCGGAAAACAGTTGCGGTAGATGTGGTAGCGGATCATGAAATATTTCGGGAAGCCGGTGCCGGTAAACTGCTCCTCATCCCAGCTGCCGTCTCTTTTCTGAGTGGCAAGCAGATAGTCAATGCCGCGTTTTACAGCCGTGGATGGCGTGTCACCTGTTGTCATGAGAGCCAGCAGCGCCCACCCTGTCTGTGACGGTGTGCTTGTGCCGATGCCGGCCAGGCCGGGATCGTGATACGAGGCGCAGCTTTCGCCCCAGCCGCCGTCGTTGTTCTGTTTCTCTTTCAGCCAGGTGAGCGCCTTCTGTATATATGGCTGCGACATCTCTTCGTTGATTGCCGCCAGACCACCGAGTACCGACCAGGTGCCGTAGATGTGGTTAACTCCCCAGCGCCCCCACCAGGAACCGTTTTTGTCCTGCTCTTTCCTGATGAAAGCAAGGGCGCGACCGGCAGCCGGGTGACTCCTGTCATAGCCGAAGTTTCCCATCAGTTCCAGCATACGGCCGGTGAGATCGGCAGTCGGCGGATCGATGAGCGCTTCAAGATCGGCAAACGGGATCTTGTTCAGCAAATGCTTGGTATTGTCACGGTCGAAAGCTCCCCAGCCGCCGTTTTTGCTCTGCATACCGAGGCACCAGGCAATGCCGCGCTCTATTGCCGCATTGTGCAGCACAGAATCTGCCAGCTGAATGTCCCGGAGCGCCAACAGCACATAACCGGTGTCATCGACATCCGGATACCAGTCGTTCTGAAACTCGAACGCCCAGCCGCCAGGGGAGAGCTCCGGCGCCTTGACCTGCCAGTCGCCCCGTTTGACGATCTCCTGCTCAAGCAGCCACTGCGCCCCCTTTGTCAGGGCCGGGTGCGCGGGTGGCAGTCCCGAATCAACCAGCGCCTTGATGGCAAGGGCCGTGTCCCATACCGGCGAGATACAGGACTGCAGCACCAGGGTGTCAGCGGTTTCAATGGCGAAGTTTGCCAGCGCCTCAAGCCCCTTGCTTACTTTCGGGTGACCATTGCCATAGCCGAGGCAGTGCAGGGCAAGAATCGAATTCAGCATGGCCGGCTGGATGCCGCCCCAATCGCCGCTCGGTTCCTGATGGTCGAGGACCCACTGTTCGGCAACAGCAGTGCCTTTGCTTCTTAGCGGTCTCAGCGGGCCGTTTTCGTAGATTTTGAGAAGATGATCCACGCCGATGAAAAAGTTTTTCCAGGTAAAGAGGCCGTCCTCTTTGGTGAAGGTGTAATCGGTTATTTTCGGCGGTCTCAAATAGAGCTCGCTTACCGAGCAGTCAGCCGGCAGCGCTTTTACCGGCCGCTTGTCCATCACCACCGAGAGCGGGATAATGGTTGCCCGCGACCAGCTGGAAAGTTCGTACATGTTGAAGTAGGCCCAGTTTGGCAGGAGCATCAGCTCGATCGGCATTGACGGGATGCCGAGCCAGGCGAACTGTCCGAAGAGGGCGAGGAAGATTTTGGTAAAGACACGGCATTTGAGCAGGCCTCCCTTTTCCAGGATGAAGGCTCTTGCTTTCACCATTTGCGGGTGCTGTGCCGGCGTGCCGGCAAGCTTCAGGGCGAAATAGGCCTCAACGGTAGTAGAGATGTCGCCCGGCCCACCAAAATAGATGCACCAGAATCCTTCATCGGTCTGCTTTGACAGGAGGTAGTTGACAATCTTTCTCTCCCGTTCCCGGTCGACAGCGCCAAGCAGGTGGAAAAGCAGCAGGTATTCGGCGGTAATGGTGACATTGGACTCAAGTTCGGCCCACCAGTACCCTTCGGGAAGTTGCTGTGTGAGCAGGAAATCCTGACTGCCGCTGATGGCGCGCTCAAGCGTCGCCGCGGTTTCAGCTGCAGCAGTGCCGCTGCCGGTCAAGGGCTGAAGAGAGCTGATGTCTTCAATATCCGGCTTGATGAGATGGGGCGGAAATGATGTGAGGCCGCTGGAAATCGGTTTTCTGGATGACATATTGGCATTCTATTAGCATAATCGCACGCAAAGATATAGAGCTTTACGATAGCAGGGGGTGTGGATGATGAATCAGCGCGGGCTTTACGGTGCCGTTCCTTTGGCGCACTTTTTCCTGAAAGAGCGGCTCCGGCCGGGTGATTCTGTTGTCGATGCCACCTGCGGCAATGGTCAGGATACGCTTTTTCTTGCCGGGTCGGTCGGTAGTGCCGGGCATATCTGGGCGTTTGATATTCAGGCGGAGGCGCTGGCAATGACAGGGGAGAAGCTGGCTGCTGCCGGGTTTGAGAGCCGTGTCCGACTGGTTCAGGCCGGCCATGAGCGGCTGGCGGAATTTGTGAAAGAACCGCTGCATGCCGTCATCTTCAACCTCGGCTATCTGCCGACGGGTGACCGGGAGATTGTGACGACAGCCGAGACAACCATTGCCGCCCTGCAGCAGGCGAAGGCGCTTTTACTGCCGGGGGGCTTTATCCTGGTCGCGGTCTACACCGGTCACGCAGGGGGGGGCAAAAGAATGGGGCGCGGTGCTGAAATGGTCTGCAGCGCTTTTGCCGCACGAATTCAATGTCTGGCAGGCCAGGCAGCTGAACCGGGGGGAGACGGCGCCGTTTCTGGTGATTGTTGAGAAGGCCGGTTCCTGATCACCCCAGCCTGATGAGAAACGCCCCGGCCAGGATGAGCATCGCCGAGGCCAGTCGCACCCGGCCGAAGGATTCGCCGAGGAATACCACACCGATCAGTACCCCGACAAGGATGCTCACCTGACGCACCGGCACGGCATAGCTCATCGGCGCCAGCTTGAGTCCGTAGCGGAAGGTAAGAAACGAAGCCATCATGATCGGCCCGCTCAGCAGAATCAGCCGCCAGTTTTCGCGCCATTCGGCTGTGATCTGGCTCCGGTAGCGTGGCCTTAGCAGGTTGGCGGTCATCAGCAGCAGCATTACCATCACCAGCAGCCAGGTGAAGTAGAGTGGAGAGTAGCGCTGCACCCCGGCCTTGTCCAGCATGGCGCCGAAAGAGTAGACAAATCCCGCAGCAAGAGCCGCCCGTACTGAAGGATCTTTAAGGTTTTTGAAGGGACGGAGCAGTTCCGCCATGCTAAGCCGTTGCATCTGTACGGTGTAAGCCCCGAGCACAATCAGGGCGATACCGCTGATGCCCGTCAGGCTGAGTGTTTCCCCAATCAGCAATCCTCCCCAGATAGGGACATATACCATCGAAGTCTGACAGAGAGGGTAGGTGAGGGAAAGGTCTCCGGAGCGGTAAGCCCGGCCGGTGAGCAGATGGTAGAGGACGAAACAGCTGCCGCCGGCAATGCTGATAAGAATGATCTCCCTGTCAGGTAGAGGGATCGGTCCGGGGATGAAGGGGAGCGATAGCGTAAAGAGCAGGCCGGAGCTGATGAACATCCACCAGATGAAGACCGTCTTGTGGCGGCTCTGTTTGACGAACAGGTTCCAGAATGCGTGCATGACTGATGAGGTAATGATAAGGATAAAAGCCAGATTGCTCATGGCGCGAAGTATAGCGAAAAGAGAAATTTTTAGCGAGAGTAAAAATTATTATTTATGGCAGAGAGTTTGAAGATTCCGCAGAGAGTTTCGTGGCCGCTCAGGTAGAAACTGTCTGGTATCCATGAAACGCCGGTTTAAATTGCTGAACGAGTACATCTGCGGCTGGATGGGCTGCTACGGTATCTAGGAAGAATATCGTCTGATACCGGGAACATAAAGGCTGGCTGAGGCGCAGGCTGTAACGGTGCTGCTGGAAGAAGTGGCGCAAATGCGCACCATGTTTCCGGGACTGGTAAAGATCGGCGCGGCCCTTGGTAGAAGCTCGCTATCACACATTCATGCTGACAGATCTGTCTCGATATTCATATATTTGTCAATGCTCTAAAATAAATATTGCATTTACATTATCAACTATGCTAATGAGTTTTATAAAGCAGTTATAATTGCATTATTGTTAATAGTAGGTTCTTAATTTCATGCCGACCTAAAAGGAGGGGCCAAGAATGAAACCGTCTCTAGTGTATGCCGCCATATTCTTTGCAGCTGCAAGTTGTGTATGTGTTTGTTCGCAAAAAGTGCTAGCAGTTGAGGGCCTCGGAATGGCCAAAGGGATTTCGATTCAGAATTCTGATAATTCTAATACGCGTAGTGCAGTATCCCGCATCGAGCCCGTAGATTCAAAGGCAGTAACGGCTGATAAATTTGACGTAATGGCAAATACTGAACAAAAAGATATTTCTCTTCAGAAGGGTGATCCGTCAGCTCCGGATTCAGAAGTTGCTCAACAATCAAATGCATCTAACAACAGTATGCGCCTCCCAAATCGCTCGCAAACAGTCATTAGAAGTCGTGGTCTTAAAACTTCTTCGCAAAATTAAGAGCATCCAGGTATAAGCACAGATGTCGGGTCTTATGTTTAAGATTTTATCGTGCTAAGCCCCCAAGCCAGCTTTTTGCCAAACATAAAAGCCGGTTTGACCACCGGCAACATTTTATGGCCATAAAATCGAACTCTGGAAGTCGCTTTTTAGAACAACTGAAAGTCTCTCCGGCCGCTAAATATCATGTAGATATGGTCATGTGGCTATGGCTTATTGAAATGGTCTGACAAATTAGAAGAGTAAAACATAAAGTGTTGCATCTGGTTAGACATCCGGGAATATGGGTTCCCTATTCGCCGATGACGGGCCTACCCTTCGCCGCGCAGACCGTAAGCCAGATGGTCGACCGGGTCATGGCGCTGCCTGAGGCCACCCGACTTTATTTGCTCGCGCCGGTCGTTCGGGGTCGTAAGGGCGAATATAAAAAGGAGATGCTTGAGTGGCAGCGCTCGGGGTTTACCCGGGTGCGGATCGACGGCGAGATTTACGAGATTGATGAAGCCCCGGCGCTCGACAAGAAATTCAAGCACAACATCGAGGTGGTGGTTGATCGTCTCGTT
>JBBRBA010000082.1:0-15275 GCA_038206285.1 Geobacterales bacterium | reverse complement strand
AGTGTGATCATGGAAGCGCTCGCAAATTTTTTTCAGGCGGTTGGAACGGTTAAAGAAGTGCACACGCAGGTTGACTTCTACACCTATATCAAGAGTGTCGAATACATGATCTGTGTCGCCTTTTTTATCGGCTTCCCGATGCTCTACAGGCATCTGCACCGGTCAGAAAAAGGCCAGGAAGAGAATCAGGTGCCATAAGCCGGGACGCCAGCTTTCATATCCCTTCTACCGTTTCCAGAGAACTTTAAACCCCTGGTAGCTGAAAAGCTGCCGGGGGTTATTGTTAAGCCTCATATCTCCTCATATTGTATATATCATTTATGCGGAAGGGTTTAATGTGATATGGAAAGAGTCTGTTACCAGGTCCCGCTGTTACTGCAAAGGGGCGCAGGAAAAATGTAAATAAACCGCATCCTGTCTGAAATTTCATAGTGGCAGCAATTCTATAAGTTATGGAGAAGACATGAACACCATCACCAGGAATTCAGTCGTTACGCTTGAATATACAGCCGCTGACAGTGACGGTAACCTGATCGACGAAGGCAAGGCGCCCCTCAGCTATCTTCACGGTGGATACGATGAGATTTTTCTGCCGGTTGAGGCTGCACTTGAGGGAAAAACCATCGGCGACTCGGTGACGGTTAAGTTGCAGCCGGCAGTGGCCTTTGGGGAATACGCTCCGGAGCTTGTACATATCGTGCCTGTTGAAGAACTGCCCCAGCCGTTGACCATCGGCATGCAGATTGAAGGCAACACGGACGATGGCGGCGAGGGGTATAGTTTTTTCTCGACTGTTACCGACATTGCCGACGGCAAAGCCGTACTGGACGGCAACCATCCGCTGGCAGGGGTGTCGCTGATATTTCATTGTACTGTTCTGGAAGTCCGCAGGGCTACAGCAGCGGAGATTACAACGGCCTTGGGCGAAAAAAAGGGACATGCTGTTTTTTAAAATCATATCCATGCGCACCAGGTAAGAAAAGCTGCTGTCTCGCTTTTACCACAAGAAATGCATACTCTTGCCTTCAAGCGTATCAATAATAGCTTTTAACAGACTCAATCACTGAGCTGAAAACCAGGAAGGCACAAAGAGAGGAAATCAATGAATGTAACGATCGTTAACAAAGCGAATGTCAAGGAATGCGTGCTGGATGATCTGGCCAAAGAATTGCCGCTGATTATTTCAAGCGTGTTGGAGGTGCCAGGGGGAAGAATGGCAATAGTAAAACCGGAGCAGGTTGCTCTGGCGTTTTGTCAGGCCAGCGCCCGTGATGTCGGCTCGGACGTAAGGATAGAGGTGTTTGCTCGCAGCAATGATCCGCGGACATCAACGGAAAATGACCGTGCAAAGGAAATCCTGGAAAAAGTTGCTGCCGTGATAACCAACGCTGGTGAAGATTACTCGGTTGATGTCCGTCTGTACCTTATGGCGATTGGTGTGGCGAACTATTTGCCGCGCAATTAGGGTTGTGCGGACGCATGTTCAGCCGGAATTGTATCTGTTCTCATTGCTGCTGCACTCAGCTGTTCACCGCACCGGGTGGATTCAGATTGCTTATATACGATTAACACGGCAGCTTTCGAATTCCTCTTCTCCGCTCTAGTAAATACAGGGTCAGGCAATCTGCCTGACCCTGTTTGCTTTCAGTTTGCCGACTGGAGGTGATAGCCCTAGTGCAGATTCCTCGACAGAGTGTTTCCCCAGACTGCAACCCACTGTTGCTGTGGTGTCCTGCTGTCACCGTACTGGATGATTATCCCCGTTGCATTCTGATAAGAGCAGGACCAGCCCGGTTTGTCCGCACCGGCAAACGTAGGGTACTCGTATTGATGTTCCAGCGCATTATATGGCGCTGAATAGGTTCCATCATCCTTGGGGGGTGGGCAGCGCTCGTCACCTTGATACCATTTTTCGGCAGAGATTGCTTGCGTGCCGATAAACAGCAGCACAACCAGAATCAAAAGTAACAGTTTCATCTCATCCTCCTGTAAACGAAGAGTCCTTAATCGCCGGCAGATGCGACCACGGCTCTTTTTCTGCCACGCAGATAGCCAAGCAGCTTGTCCATGTAATAGTAGACCACCGGGGTGATGTAGAGAGTCAACAACTGCGAAGTCAGCAGTCCGCCGACAACTGCCAGTCCCAGCGGCCTTCGCGCCTCGCCACCGGCTCCCAAACCCAGGGCAATCGGTAGCGTTCCCATCAGTGCTGCCATGGAGGTCATCATGATCGGCCGGAAACGGACAATCGCCCCCTCGAAAATGGCGTCAATCGGCGCCATTCCCTCTTTTCTCTCTGCTTCCAGGGCAAAGTCGATCATCATGATGGCATTCTTCTTGACGATGCCGACCAGCATGATAATGCCGACAAAACCATAGATGTTAAGATCGCACTTGAACAGCATCAGGGTGACCAGGGCGCCGAACCCGGCGGAGGGGAGGCCGGAGAGGATGGTTATGGGGTGGATATAGCTCTCGTAGAGAACACCGAGGACGATATAGATGACAAAAATAGCCATGGCCAACAGGACCAAAAGGCCGCTGAAAGAGGACTGGAAAGCCTGGGCCGTTCCCTGGAACTTCTTGCTCACCCCCTGGGGAAGTGTGGCAGAGGCCAGTTTGTCGACTATGGCAATGGCATCTCCCAGGGCGACGCCGGGCTTGAGGTTGAAGGAAATCGTCACTGCCGGCAGCTGTTCCAGATGGTTGACCGTCAGCGGGCCGATGGTTTTGGTGATGGTCGCTATGGTGTCAAGCGGCACCAGTTCCCCTGATTTGCTGTGAATGTAGAGCATGCCGAGCGCTGCCGGATCTCCCTGGTAGATCGGATCGAGTTCGAGGATCACCTGATACTGGTTGGTCGGTGCCAGGATCGAGGATACCTGGCGTGAGCCATAGGCGTAGGAAAGGGCGTCCTCCACCTGCATGACGGAGAGCCCGAGCGCTGCCGCCTTGTCCCGGTTTATCTCCACCCGTACCTGAGGATTGCTGATCTGCAGGTCGCTGGTAACATCTAGCAGTTCCGGCACCGTGCGCAGCTTCGCCTCGAAGTCGCCGGCAGCCTTGTAGAGTTCATCCGTGTTCTGTCCCTGGAGGGTAAACTGGTACATGCTTTTGGACGAGCTGCCACCTATCTGGATCGAAGGGATATTTTTCAGGAATACCCTGATACCGGGGATTTTGGCGAGCTTGGGCCGAAGCTGCTGGATGATCTCGTCGGCAGTGAGCTGCCGTTCCCCCCTCGGTTTCAGCCGCATGAAGAGCCGGCCGGTATTGCTCGCCCCGCCGCCGCTGCCGATGGAAGACATGAACCCCTCGATATTCGGATCCTGGGCAATTATGGCCGCCACTTTTTCCTGCAGCAGCTTCATCTCGGCAAAGGATGTACCCTGAGCCGCCTCGGTGTCGGCGTTGAGCCTCCCCGTGTCCTCAGACGGCAGGAAACCCGTCGGAATCCTGGTGAAGAGCCAGACGGTCAACAGGGTGAGCAGTATGGTGATCGCCATGGTGGTGCGGCGATAATACATGACCTGCTTCAGCGTGCTTGCGTAGCGCTGCCGCATGCCTTCGAAGAATCGCTCCATGAAGAGGTAAAAACGGCCGTGGTGCTGCGTTGCCGGCGGCTTGAGAAAGCGGCTGCAGAGCATGGGGGTAAGAGTCAGGGAGACGAAGCCGGAGACAAGGATCGCCACACTGATGGTAATGGCGAATTCATGCAGCAGCCTGCCCAGAATCCCGCGCATGAAGAGCACCGGGATAAAGACCGCCACAAGCGAGACGGTCATGGAGATGATGGTGAAACCGATCTCTTTGGAGCCCTTGAGTGCAGCCTCCATGGCACTCTCGCCTTTTTCCATGTGGCGGACGATATTCTCCAGCATGACAATGGCGTCATCGACGACAAAGCCGACCGCCAGCGTCAAGGCCATCATGGAGATGTTGTTGATAGAGAATCCGAGCAGATACATGACCGAAAAGGTGCCGACAATCGACATCGGCACGGCCAGAGAGGGAATAATGGTGGCGGAGAGGGTGCGCAGGAAGAGGAAAATCACCATGATGACCAGGCCGATCGTCAGGCAGAGGGTGAACTTGACGTCGTTCATCGACTCGCGAATCATGGTGGAGCGGTCGAAAAGGACATTCAACCCGACCGATGCAGGCATCTGCCCGCGGAATGCCGGCAGCAGCTTCCTGACGTTATTGACCACTTCGATGGTATTGGTGCCGGGCTGACGCTGCACCGTGAGAATTATGGCGCGGGTGTTGTTGTACCAGCTGGCCGTTTTGGGGTTCTCGACACTGTCAAAGACATTGCCGACCTCCTCAAGGCGGATGGGGGAGCCATCGCGATAGGCGACAACAATCGGCCGGTAGGCCGACGCCTTGAAGATCTGACCGTTGGTATCTATGGTGAGCGCCTGCCTGGCCCCTTCGAGCACGCCGGTCGGCATGTTGACGTTGGCGTCACCGATGGCTGTGGCCACCTCGTCAATGCCGATCCTGCGCGAGGCCATGACTTTCGGGTCGAGCTGGGCGCGCACGGCGTACTTCTGTGAGCCGTGCACATTTACCTGGGCCACGCCGCTGATGGTTGACAGCCTTTTGGCGATGATGGTCTGGGCAAATTCGTCAATGGCGGACAGCGGCAAAGTTGGCGAGCTGAGGGTCAGGTAGAGCACCGGCTGATCGGCCGGGTTTACCTTGCGGAACGAGGGCGGCGTAGGCATGTTCTTCGGCAGGTCGCGGATGGCCAGGGAGATGGCCGCCTGCACATCCTGGGCAGCGGCATCGATGTCGCGGTCAAGACTGAACTGGATCGTGATTCTGGTCGAACCGATGCCGTTGCTGGAGGTCATCGAGTCAACCCCGGCAATGGTGGAGAGCTGATTCTCCAGCGGGGTGGCCACTGCCGACGCCATGGTATCGGGGTTGGCGCCGGGGAGGTTGGCGCTGACCTGGATTGTCGGGAAATCGACGTTCGGCAGGTCATTGACCGGCAGCAGCCGGTAGGTCGCGATACCGAAGATCAGGATGGCGATCATGATCAGTGAGGTCATAATCGGCCGACGGATGAAGATTTCAGCGATGTTCATTATTTCTTTACCGCTTCAGGCTGGCTGGCAGGCACTTCGATCAATGCTCCAGGCACAAGGCGGAGCTGACCGTTGATTACCACGGTTTCCCCAGGAGCCAGACCTTTATCAATGATGCTTTCACCTGCCTGTTCCGTGCCGACGGTCACCGGGCGCATCTCCACCGTGTTGTCCGGCTTGACCACATAGAGGAACTGTCCCTGCTGGCTGGTCTGGATTGCCTGGGTCGGAACGACTACGGCGTTCTGCCTTGACGAGAGCGTCATGACCAGATCGACAAACTGTCCCGGCCAGAGTTTTCTGGCTTTGTTGGCAAAAACCCCTTTCAGCCTGATGGTGCCGGTGGCGGCATTTACCGCGTTATCGAGAAAGCTGATGGTGCCGGTCTCCTTGCTCCCCGGGTCATTGGGGATCATGGCTTCGATTTTCAGGGCACCGCCTGCCATGGCCATTTTCACCTCGGCCAGTCTTTTTTCCGGGATGGAGAAGGTCGCATAGATCGGCTGCACCTGGTTTATGGTCACCAGAGAGATATCGTTGGCTTTAACCAGATTGCCGAGCTGCAGCGACAGGTTGCCGGTACGTCCGGAGAGCGGTGAACGGATATAGCAGTAACTGAGCAGGATTTCGGCGTTTTTGATGGCGGCCCGGTCAGAGACAACGGTGGCCGCGGCAGACTCGGCATTGGCCCGGAACTGATCAGACTGGTCCCGGGTGACAATACCGTCCCTGAGCATCAGTTCGTAGCGGTCAGCCTGCTCTTTAGTGAACCTGGCCTGGGCCTGATCCTTGGCCAGAGCCGCCTCGCTCTGATGCAAAGCCGCCTCATACGACTGCGGATCCAGGGTGATGAGCAGCGCCCCCTTCTGCACATCGCTGCCATCCTTGAAATGGACGCGGGCGATCTGGCCGTTTACCTGGGACTTGATGGCAACGGAGTTATACGGCTCGATATTACCGATGGCCTTTAACTGTACCGGCATGTCTTTCTGTGCGGCGAGCGCCACTGTCACCGGCACCGCAGGCTTGGCTTTGGGTTTCTCTTTTTTGGAGGAGCATGCTCCGCAGGTAAGCAGAACTGTCACAAGGCAAACCAATACGATAAATTTGCCGCGGTTTATTGCAGGATACGTCATTCAATGCCTCATTTTTTCGATTCGCAAACTTTGCTTGGTATCACAGACCACAGTCGAAACAATTATATTAATTCTTTCGGAACGTTGAGGCAAACAATCATCTTGAAAACGAAGATTATGTATTTCCCGGGATCATTGCCTAGCAGCAGCCCCGCATCCTATTTGCGGATCACCAGGCTTGCGCCGAGACAGAGAAGCAGGATGCCGAGCCCGCGCAGCGGGGTAAGCGGTACCTGCCGCAGACCGAAGGCGCCGAAATGGTCGAGCAGGGCACCGGTTGCCAGCTGCCCGGTAATAACTATTGCCATTACGGCTGCCGTACCGAGGCGCGGTACCGTGATGATGGTCATGGTCACAAAATAGGCGCCGAGGAAACCGCCGGTCAGCTCCCACCAGGAAGCGCTGCCGATGCTGCGCAGGTTGCCGCGCCCGAAGATCATGACCACCGCGAACAAGGCCAGGGTCCCGACGGCAAAGGAGAGCAGCGAACTTTCCAGACTGCCGATTTTCTGGGCAAGACGGGCATTGATCGACGGTTGTGCGGCCACCGCCAGCCCTCCGCAGGCCATCAACAGGATCAGCAGCAGGTTGTTCATGATCTTTCCCCCCATTCTTTATGTTTTCATTACCGTAAATCGGCAGCTGCCATTTCAGCAGCATAGACGGCATCTTAAGGTTGCGTCAACCCAATTTGCCTTGAATATACGGTGACAGCGGCCAGGGATGCTTAGTAGAGTTAACCTGAACAAGCATTTGAAACGCAGAGGCGCAGAGACGCAAAAAATGGCCTTAACCCAAAAAGAATTGGTTTTACCTTTGAATTGATTCTCTCTGCGTCTGCGTCTCTGCGTTAATTAACTGCCGTTTCAGGGTAAACCGATCCGACTATTCATGACCAATTCACAATGCCTGTCTGGATTACTGAGGCAAAGTGTGCCATGATGCGGCGGCGTCAAACCAGGGGCAACTGACCGATGAAAACTTTTCTCCTGCCATATCTCATATGTCCTGCCTGTCTCCCTATGGAGAACAGCCTCAATCTCTCCCGTGCTTCCGAGGTTAGCGGCGACGTCAGCAGCGGGGAGCTGACCTGCGTCAAGTGCCGGCGGCGCTATCCGGTGAGAGAAGGGGTGGCGCATCTGCTGGCCGATACGGGGGGAGGGTCTGCCGCTGGCCAGTTGCGCTATGAGGAAGGGGGTATGGTTGACCGTTACCTCTGGAGCCACTATGCCGACCTTTGCGGTGTAAGTGCCAATAGCGCTGCCAATGCCGTCTGGGCTGACTCTCTGGCCGGCGGGGGCGGGGCGTCGCTCGATGCCGGCTGCGCTGTCGGCCGGCTTACCTTTGCCATGGCTGCCAGGAGCAGCTGGGCGGTTGGCTGCGACCTTTCCGTCAACTTCATCAAGGCGGCCCGGCGTCTGGCTCTGGAGCGGCAGGTGACCTTCTCTCTTCCTCTGGAGGGGAACCTGCGTGAAATTTTCCGGATCACGCTTCCTGCAGCGCTGGCCAGCGACAATGCGGAGTTTGTCGTTGCCGATGCCCTGCGTTTGCCGTTTCGCCGCGAGACCTTCCAGCAGACCGCTTCGCTGAACCTGCTGGATCGGGTAAGCTACCCGCTGGCACACCTTTTCGAGATGAACCGGGTGGCGAGCTTGAAAGAGGCTGCCTTTCTCTTTGCCTCGCCGTTTTCCTGGGCGACAAGTTCTGCCCCGGAGGAGCGCTGGCTCGGCGGTAAAGCCTTTGGGGCATATCGCGGCAACGGGATCGATAATGTCTCTTCCCTGCTGGCAGGGGAGGGGAAGGTTATTCATCCCCCCTGGAATATCTCCCTGACTGGAAGCGTAGCCTGGCAGATCCGTTCGCACTGCCGCCACCATGAGCTGATAACCAGCGAATTTCTGCTTGCGGTCAGGTGAGCCTGACAGAACCCAAGCCGGACAAGGCGGAACCAAACAGGAAAACTGAAATCGTAAGAGACAAAGGAGTTTCATGAAAATCTGGATTGATGCCGACGCCTGTCCACGGGTCATCAAGGAGATTCTTTTCCGGGCATCGGCAAGGCTTCAGGTGCCGGTCTGTCTGGTAGCCAACAAGAAGCTGACCAAGCATGACACCGAACTGGTCGAGTCCATAGTGGTCGGGGAGGGGTTCGACATCGCCGATGACTACATTGCCGACCATGCTGCCGCGGAAGATCTGGTGATAACGGCAGATATCCCGCTGGCCGCAAGGATCGTTGCCAATGGCGGCGTCGCCCTGGATCCGAGAGGCGATCTCTACACCGAGGAGAATGTCGGCGAGCGGCTCTCCATCCGCGACCTGATGATGGAGCTGCGTTCTGGTGGTCTGGTGCAGGGGGGTCCCGCCCAGTTCAGCCTTACTGACAGGCAACGCTTTGCTTCGTCCCTCGATCGCCTGCTGACGCAAATGCTTCGCGGCAAAAGGCCTCTATAGTTATGGCATTACCGTCAACCATTTACCGGACAACCCTGCAACTTGCCGATATTGACCGCAACGTCTATGAAACCCTGCAGGTGACAATAGCCCGGCATCCGTCCGAAACCGCAGAACGGCTGGTAGCCAGAGTGCTGGCACTGGCCATTTTCTTTGAACCGGAACTGACCTTCACCAAAGGAATTTCGGCCAGCGACGAACCGGACATCTGGGTAAAAGGAGCCGATGGCAGGGTACAGCTCTGGGTCGAAGTCGGGCTGCCTGATGCCGACCGCATCATCAAGGCGTGTCGCCACGCAGAGCGGGTCGCTCTTTTGGCGTGCGGCAAAATGTTTTTCAGCTGGAGTCAGCAACAGTTCCCCCGCCTGGGAAAAGTAACCAACCTGACCGTTGCCAGCATCGATCAGGAGCTTGTCACTACGCTTGCCGGGCAGTTGGAGCGTTCTATCAACTGGTCAATTACCATTACCGAAGGCACCATGTATCTGACCAGCGGCGCAAAGACCCTCGAAGCCGCTATACAGATCAAAGCAGCTGCGTTGTAGGCAGAACCCACCCCCTTACCATGGTGTTTACCCGTTACTGCCCAAACTCAAGCTGCTCTGGAAATGATGTTGATTAACAAGCGTTGCTGATAATTAATCTGTTGCATATCTAATAAAAAAAACTTATTTTTGTCTGCCGCAGAGAAACAGTTTTAAACACTCAGGGCACAATCCCCCGAAGCTTGATTCGTTGAGAGAGAATCTGTTACTGATCTGATACCCTTGGTTTGTTGCGGGGTAGTTCATATGTTGGAAGGGAAATAATGAAAGACAATATTAGCGACATCAAGCTCAGCTATATTCAACTGCACGAGAAATACAGGCATATTTCTCATGGACAAATTATATATCATTATGTGGTACTTATTTTCATCTTTATCATATCGCTGCTGGCAGTAACGATTGTTCTGCTGGATCGGATGTATATTATGAATTTTGATGTATTTAATCGTGAAATTGTCTCCCTGGTCCTGTTTTTTCCAACGGTACTTACTGTTTTGTGGGTAATATACTACGTCAGAATGGTTAAACAGAGGAACAGGCTCATACAGTTAAGGGATACCCTGAACATGAATGGGCTGTCAGTCTGCTATGATGCAAATGAAAGTTACCCTCAGAACGTATATATAAAAACCGCTGAAGAGCTGGGTGAAAAATACAAACCGATAGATTGTTCGGAGAAATCTTTTGATGAGTATGACAGGGTATTCAGGCTTAAAAACAAACTACTCTGATTTCAAATGATACACTTCTTTTCGTTGTTCAGGGCCCGTTCGTTGCAATATTCTCACTGCCGGACGGCCGTTTTCGTTAAGGTGTCGACACACCGGCGGTAGAAAAAGCACCATAGAAAAACGTCGGCAGGATGTCGGCCGGCTCAGGTCAACAGTCAGTGACGCATAAGCAAATCCTGGCCTGCGAAAGTCGAATCAATTTCCAAATGTAACAAAAAAGGAGCAGGTATGTCTGAATTCAAAAATGTGACTGTTGTCCGCGAGGCGAATATCTACTTTGGCGGCAATGTTGCCAGCCACACTCTGCTGTTTGCCGACGGAAGCAAAAAGACCCTCGGGGTGATGCAGCCGGGCGAGTACGAGTTTTCTACCGGCAAGGCCGAGGTGATGGAAATTCTTTCCGGCGAACTCGATCTCATGCTGGCGGGGTCGAAACAGTGGCAGCCGGTAAGAGGTGGCGAGTCGTTCGCTGTGCCGGCGAACTCCAGCTTTACCATGCAGGTGAAAACAGTATCCGACTACTGCTGCTCATTCGTTGATTAGGTGGCCAGGCGTAAGGCTGAAGGGAAAGAGCAGCATCTTCGCGAGACGGCCGGCAGCTGATTTCCCTTGCCGTTGCGCCTTCAGCCTGTGAGCCTGAATTCCTTAACCATGTCAATCCCGACGCAAGCAACAATTACCGGCAGATTCGCCCCGTCGCCGACCGGGCCGCTCCATTTCGGTTCGCTGGCAGCGGCACTCGGCAGTTATCTTTTTGCCAGAAGCGTCGGTGGGCGCTGGCTGCTGCGGATCGACGACCTTGACCGGCCGAGGGTTATCCCCGGCGCGGCGGAAGATATTCTTCGAACGCTGGAAATTCTCGGCTTTGAGTGGGATGGCGAGCCGGTTTGGCAGAGCCGTCGCACTGCTGCTTATCAGGAGGCGCTTATTCTTCTGGAAGCGTCCGGAGTCGTTTACCCGTGCGGCTGTTCCCGCGGGGAGATCGCCCGTATTGCTTCGGCGCCGCACGACAGCGGTGATGAGCCGGTTTATCCCGGAATCTGCCGCCGCGGTCTGGCTCCCGGCAGTCAGCCGCGCGCCCTGCGGGTCGGGGTTCCTGCTGAGGATATCTGTTTTTGCGACGGTATATGCGGCGCATACAGTCAGAGCCTCGCAAAGAGTTGCGGCGATTTTGTCGTCAGGAGGGCTGACGGGCTCTTCGCCTATCATCTTGCAACGGTTGTCGATGATGCCGCTGCCGGGGTAAATCAGGTAGTGCGGGGCGCCGACCTTCTCTTTTCAACCCCGCGGCAGATATATCTGCAGCGGCTGCTCTCCTTTACTCAGCCTGCCTATTACCATCTGCCGCTGGTTACAGCGCCGGACGGTGCCAAGCTGAGCAAACGCGACAGTGCGGTGTCGCTGGCAACAGGGTGTAATCTGCCTCGGGAAGGGGGAGCGCTTCTTTTCGCTGCGCTGCAGTTTCTCGGCCAGCCGACCGCCGGCATCCAGTCTGCAGCAGCGGCGCGGGAGATACTGGCAGCTGCCGTGCAGGGCTTTATCCCTGGAAGTATCCCGTCTGAGAGCACAATATTTCCGGTTCTCCGATTTAGGAGCGGTAACTGAAATACCCGGGAGTTAACCAGTGAAGATTCTGATAACAAATGATGACGGCTTCCATGCGCCGGGAATAAATTGTCTGGCAGAGGCGCTGGCAGAGATCGGGGAGGTGGCGGTAGTTGCTCCTGACAGGGAGAGGAGCGCCTCTTCTCATGCCTTGACGCTGCATCATCCGCTGCGGGCGGAGATGGTTGCCCCGGGACGTTTTTCTGTTGACGGTACGCCGACCGATTGCGTTAATCTCGGCATTCACAGCCTCATAGGTTTCCATCCGGATCTGGTCATCTCCGGCATCAATCGCGGCGCCAACCTCGGTGACGATGTGACTTACTCAGGCACCGTGGCTGCAGCTCTTGAGGCGACCCTGATGGGGATACCGGCTTTTGCCGTATCGCTTGCCACCAGGGAAGAAGCTGCCGACTACTCCGGGGCGGCCGGGTTTGCCGTCAGGCTTGCCCTGGAGATCAAACGCAACGGTCTGCCCAAGGATACTTTTCTGAATGTAAATGTCCCCGACGTTTCTGTTTCGGACCTGAAACCTGCCCTGGTCACGATTCAGGGGAAGAGGCGCTACGAAGGGACTATTGTCGACAGTGTTGATCCGCGCGGGCGTTCCTACTACTGGATCGGCACGGCTGATCTCGATTTCCACGATATTGACGGCTCAGATTTTGCTGCTCTGCGACGTGGGCATATCTCGGTAACCCCGCTGCATCTGGATATGACCAATCATCAGGCATTGGCGCTGCTCCGGAACTGGACTTTTTAATTTTCATTTGTTATAAGTTTGCATCCTGTATGGATTAAAGGCGGCGGATGAACTTCGATATATCCAGAAAGAGGATGGTAGATAGCCAGATAATCGCCCGGGGGGTAAAAGATCGCCGGGTTATCGAGGCGATGCTGAAAACTCCGCGTCATCTGTTCGTGCAGGAGGCGATGGCTGCACAGGCTTACAACGACACATCATTACCGATCGGCGGGAAGCAGACTATCTCCCAGCCCTACATGGTCGCCCTGATGACGGAGATGCTGGCGCTTGAAGGGGGTGAGACCGTTCTTGAGATCGGCACCGGTTCCGGTTACCAGGCGGCAATTTTGTCGCTGCTGACAAGGCGCGTCTGCACCATCGAGAGGATCCCCCAGCTGGCGTCACAGGCACGTCGGCTATTCGACATGCTGGGGCTTACCAATATTGCCATGAAGATAGACGACGGTACTGTCGGCTGGGTGACTGAAGCCCCGTTTGACGCTATCATTGTCACTGCCGGGGCTCCTGATATTCCTGAGGCGCTGGTCAGCCAGCTTGCTGCAGGGGGGCGACTGATCATCCCGGTTGGCGACCAGCTGAACCAGGAACTGGTCAGAATCATCAAGAATGAAGACGGCACATTGTCGCAGGAGATATCGACCCCCTGCCGTTTTGTAAAGCTTATCGGCAAGGAAGGCTGGAGTGAAAATCAATAACTTTTTCCGGAGCAGTGCTGATGCGCGATGAACATGATGAAAGTTTTGACTTGTTGGCCGGCGAAGAGCAGCTGGATGACACCCAGATCGAACCGGACCCTGAGGCTCTGGCGGCAGAGGCCGAACAGGAGCCGGATAGCGAAGAGCTGAAAACCCCGGAGGTGGATGAATATTTTGATGATGCCATCAAGCTCTATCTGCGGGATATCCAGAAGACGAAACTTCTTACCGCCGAGGATGAGCGCGAACTGGCGAACAGGATAACTGCCGGCGACAAGGCTGCCCGGGACAGGATGATCGAGTCTAATCTTCGCCTCGTTGTCAAGATCGCCAAGCGCTACATCAATCGCGGGCTCCCTTTTCTTGATCTTATCGAAGAGGGGAATCTCGGTCTGATCAAGGCTGTAGAACGGTTCAAGATTTCCAAAGAGTGCCGTTTCTCAACCTATGCGACCTGGTGGATCAGGCAGTCGATCGAAAGGGCGCTGGTTAACCAGTCGCGGACGATAAGACTGCCGGTTCATGTTTCGGACGATATCAACAAGATGCTGCGCATCTCCCGTAACCTGATGCACACTCTTAATCGCGAGCCAACGGTAAACGAGGTTGCCACCTCCATGAATGTCGAGCAGGCATATATCAGACGTCTGATGGTGCTGCTGAAAAAGACCTATTCCATCGAGCGTCCGATGGGGGAGAACAGCGATTATTTTCTGAGTGATACCATCGAAGATACTTCGACGGTCCTGCCGTCCGAATTGCTGGAAAACCTGAACAGCTATGCTCATGTTTCAGAGTGGTTTGCCATGCTCTCCGAGAACGAGAAGAGCATTCTTACCCTGCGCTTCGGGCTTGACGATACCGATCCGCAGACTCTTGATACTATCGGCAAACAGTTCGGTGTTACCAGAGAACGGATCAGGCAGATCGAATCGAAAGCTTTGGATAAACTCCGCAAGGTAAGGGACGGGGTTGAGCGTTGATAATAGCAGCAAACAAGGAGACCAGGGGCCATGCAGGAGCTGAAAGACATTATCAGGGATGTAAATGATTTCCCTAAAAAGGGGATTGTATTCAAGGATATAACCACCCTTCTCGCTGATGCCAAATCGTACCAGCAGATGATTGATCTGCTTGCCCACCGCTACATCGGCAAGAAAATAGACAAGGTTGTCGGGGTTGAGGCCAGAGGCTTTATCATCGGCGCAGCACTGGCCTACAAGCTGGGCGCAGGGGTGGTCCTGGTGAGAAAGCCGGGGAAGCTCCCGTTTGCCACTTTCAAGAAGACCTACGATCTGGAGTATGGTACCGATACGCTTGAGATTCACACCGATGCGATCAAGCCGGGAGAAAACATCCTGATTGCCGACGATGTGCTGGCCACCGGCGGGACTATGGGGGCGGTAGTCGATATGGTGCAGAGTCTCGGCGGCAACATTTACGAATGCTGCTTCATGGCGGAACTGGAGTTCCTCAAAGGTAAAGCAAAGCTGCCCGAGGGGAAGGTGTTCTCGCTGCTCAAGTTCTGATGCAAGAGAAAGAGCCGCCGGCATAGCGAAAGCGGTTGCATTGACCCCCTTTCTGTTGTATATCAGTACCTCCTGCCCCCGTAGCTCAGCAGGATAGAGCACTTCCCTCCTAACCAAGGGCTTTGCATCTATAACGTTTTTATGTATGCAAATAATATCAGTGGCTTACAGTTAAATCTGTAGGCCATTTGCTTTTGAACCTTCGCCATAGGGTCAATATAGGGTCAATGAAATTTAGAAAAACCTAGACATCAACTTACGCACTCCATTAAAACTATACTTTGCAATTAACTGCAATCTATCCCACTGAGAATGGGTCTCCAATGGTGAATGTAAATACATACGACCCAATCAATGCCCTGTCTGCTGATTCGGTCATGAGAAAGTTGATTGAATCCCATGAACCTCCCCGCATCGGCAAGAACCCCATTTTCTTTTCTCTGGTAAGGGCGGTTGTTAGTCAGCAGTTATCAGAAGCTGCCGCATCTACCATATTCAAGCGACTATCTGCAATTACTGAAATCTCCCCAGACACCCTTTCATGTTTGGTTGTAGAAACCTTCAGGACGTGCGGTGTCAATCGGCGTTGAAAATTGACCCACCATCGGCGTCCAAAATTGACCCACCCCAGGTAGTTGTTTTCAGCTATTAAGCCTCGTTCTTATCCTCCAGCTTTCGTTCCCGGTTTCGACTATTTCGCAGTGATGGGTGACCC
>JBBRBA010000081.1:0-15609 GCA_038206285.1 Geobacterales bacterium | reverse complement strand
CTTTGGCAAACGACTCCCATGCCAGTAACGGGTTACAGGCGCCGAGAATGACGTATTCACGAAAGTCTCTATCGAGCTTTTTCCTGAATGTGTTTTTGACATTGATCTCGGTAAGGACACCAAAACCCTCCTTGGCCAGTTCCTCACGTACCTGCTGTTCAACCTCAGCGAAAGACGCTTCGAATTTTCTGCCGAATGCATATGCTGTTTGCAGCTCCATGGAGTACTCCTTTAACTTTAAATTTCACCGTTGTTATCCACATACATAAGCATATTGCATCATTCATCGTTTGCAATGAGGGGATTTGTGGTGATTATCAGATTATATTCAAGCTGGCGAAATTTTCCGGATAATCGAGTGTCATGTTTGTATACGCGAAATGCTTGTTAAGTTTACTCGTCATCCCAAAAAGCGGGCTCAAAGTCTGCCCGATGTGGAACCGGAACTTGAACAGCCACATCCCTCACCCGTACAGATTCCTTTTGTTGCTCGCCGCGATAAGTACCAATACCCCAGCCGACCGAAAGCACTGTTGTCAGCGCCATCAGAGGTTTACCGATACCCAATGCCTTGGCTCCGAAGATACCCATGTAGATCCCAAGCATAGGTGAACCGCTGCAGCCGATGAGAAAACATCCCGCAGCCATCAAAATACCTGAAAATGTCACGCTTCCAGCGGCACCGACTGCCATTGACGTCTGCCGAGTGAGTATAAACCGCCCGCCCGCCCACACAGCGAATGCTACACCCAGGGCATAGGAAAATCCCATATGGAAATCCCGCTCCTGAAAATACGATTCAAATCCCCACATCCCACCGATTCCCACTCCGACATCAGCCCAGCCATCGGCCGGCAAAGCAGACTGCTGGCGTAAGTAGAGGGCGTGACCCGTGAATACTCCAAGGAACAAAATAAGCGGCAACAATCTTAGCCAGGGTTTTTGAGAACGGTCTTCAGTGGTCACTGCCTTATCACGCTTTCAGCGGTAAAGGTGAACCCCTTGGCGGTCTTAGCCATGGTTCCCTGCACTCGCACAACATCCTTGACGGTCGGTGCGGCACCGCCCCACAAAAAAGGTATTTTCCTGGTGCTCTTGTCGGTAAGACATTCGGTGGTGCAGGTGGCGCAATTGATACTGTCTATCAGGGTGAACCCCTTACCCTTCGTAGCTGCGGCAACCCGGCCGACAACTGTCACCTTGCCGACAAAGGTATCAGGCTTGGCAGCCAGTTGGTTCACGGTCAGCGGCTTTGCAGCTGGTGATTGGGCACTTCAGGCCGGGACAACAAGGGCAACAGCGCTGAAAAAGGTTAGTGCTGCCAGGGGATGAAACAGTGATTTCACATTTTCCTCCGTTTAAATACTTTCTTTGAGCCGGCCCTGAAACGATGTCGCTAACAACCAGGCGAGGCGAGTCAGGAGCGTACCGCGGCGATTCCACTCATATCTGTACTTTGCGCAGCCTGAGGGCATTGCCTATCACCGATACGGAACTGAAGCTCATGGCCGCCGCTGCGATCATCGGGCTCAACAGGATGCCGAAGAAGGGAAAGAGCGCCCCTGCCGCCAGCGGGATACCGAGTCCGTTGTAAATAAAGGCAAAGAACAGGTTTTGCCTGATATTGCGCATGGTGGCCCGGCTCAGTCGCCTGGCTCTGACGATGCCGCGCAGATCCCCCTTGACCAGGGTTATCCCGGCGCTTTCCATGGCGACATCGGTACCGGTGCCCATGGCGATGCCGACATGAGCCTGCGCCAGGGCCGGGGCATCATTGATGCCGTCGCCTGCCATGGCCACCTGCCGGCCCTCAGCTTGAAGCTGTCTGACAATCTCGGCTTTCTGTTCGGGCAGCACCTCGGCATGAACCGTATCGATCCCCAGTTTGCCGGCAACGGCCATGGCGGTTACCCGGCTGTCACCGGTGAGCATCACAATCCTGATCCCCTCGCCGTGTAATTCGAGAATGGCTTCGGCTGTCGACTCCTTCACCGGGTCGGCAACGCCAAGCAGACCCGCAGCCTTGCCATTGACGGCGATAAACATGACGGTCGAGCCATCCCTGCGCAGGAGATCGGCTCGCTGCGGCAGGTCTCCTGCTGCAATATTCAGATGTTCCAGCAGTTGCTGATTGCCCACGGCCACCTTCCGGCCATCGACCTCTCCGGTGACCCCTTTCCCTGTGATCGACTGGAAGCCGGCAGCTTCGACGAGCTCGATCTTTCTTTCATGTGCCCCGGCGACAATGGCTGCTGCCAACGGATGCTCGCTGGCGCGTTCAAGGCTGGCGGCAATCCGCAGGATATCGGCTTCGCTGAAGCCTGCTTCGGCCTGCACCGCGACCAGCCTCGGTTTGCCTTCAGTCAGGGTGCCGGTCTTGTCTATAACCAGGGTGTCAATCTTTTCCATTATCTCCAGTGCTTCGGCGTTCCTGATAAGAACCCCGGCCAGGGCGCCGCGCCCGGTACCGACCATGACGGAAATAGGGGTGGCCAGTCCCAAGGCACAAGGGCAGGCGATGATCAGGACCGCGACCGCATTCACAACGGCATGCGCCAGGCGCGGTTCCGGGCCCCATACCCACCAGACGACGCTGGTGACAACGGCGGCAACGAATACGGCAGGGACAAAATATCCCGCTACCGTGTCAGCCAGTTTTTGAATCGGTGCGCGCGAACGTTGCGCCGCGGCGACCATCGACACGATCCGGGCAAGCAGGGTCTCGGAGCCGACTTTTTCGGCGCGCAGCAGCAGGCTGCCCGTTCCGTTCACCGTTGCGCCGATAAGTTTCGCGCCTTTACTTTTTGCAACCGGAATCGGTTCGCCGCTGACCATGGACTCGTCTACATTGCTTTCACCTTCGATGACCATACCGTCCACCGGCACCTTTTCACCGGGCCGCACGCGCAGCGTATCACCCGTTTGCACCTTTTCCAGCGGGACGTCCTCTTCCGTGCCGTCATCCCTGACCAGGCGGGCCGTATTCGGCGCCAGGCCAAGCAGCAGCTTGATGGCGGCGTTGGTCTGCGAGCGGGCACGGAGTTCCAGTACTTGCCCGAGAAGAACCAGCGTCGTGATAACCGCCGCAGCTTCGAAATATACATCCACCAAACCGCCATGCATCTGCATGACAGGCGGGAAGAGCCGCGGGAGCAACAGGGCCGTCATGCTGTAACTCCAGGCGACGGAAACGCCCAGCGCAATCAGGGTAAACATGTTGAGATTCCAGGTCACAAGAGAGTTCCAGCCGCGGACAAAAAACGGCCAGCCGCCCCAGAGCACGACAGGCGTTGCCAGCACGCAGGCTATCCATTGCACCAGTTGCATGGTCAAAACCCGCGGCAGCCACCCCGGCATCAGGTCCGCCATCATGGAGAGCACAAATACCGGTAGTGACAGTACGGCGCAGACCTGCAAGCGGCGGGTCATGCCAATGAGTTCTTCGTTTTTTTCATCAGCACTGATCGTGATCGCTTCCAGCGCCATGCCACACTTGGGACAATCCCCGGGATGATCCTGCAGAATTTCGGGATGCATGGGACAGGTGTATCCGCTTCTGGTCGCAGCAACAGGAACCCCCATGGGCTCCAGCGCCATGCCGCATTTTGGGCAGACCCCCGGTCCCTGCTGCTGAACCTCGGGATGCATGGGGCAGGTATAAAGAGACGACCTGTCACCCCTATCACTGGATTGCACGGGCGCACCACCAGGATATTTCTCCGGATGCTCCTTGAATGCATGCAGACAATGCTCACTGCAGAAAAAGTACTTTTTACCCTGGTACTCTGTCTGTAATTCAGAGTCTTTCGACACTGTCATGGCACAGACAGGATCTTTCAACGGCTCTTTTTCACCGGCTATTATTTTATTCATGACGCTGTCTCCTTGGCCTGCTTGTAAACGATCAAAATAGCGGACGGAATCAAAGCGAGACCCGGGATAATAAGTCAGGGGGTGCCTACAGTATGAACTCCAAAAAAATACGGGGGCGTCCATTATGAACCACCCCCGCACTGCTTGACCTACTTCGCTTAACAGCAAGGTAATTGCAAGCGATTGTCTCTTTGGGGCATTGGTTACGGCTTGTTCAGGTTTTCAAGCAAGGTATTTGCTTCTTTCAGCTTTCTCTTGATTTTATCTAAATCTTTAGCGCTGTATTTCTTATTACCACTGGCGACTTCACCTTCCAGACGTTTAATCTTCTCCTGGATCGATTCGGCCTGCATGGCGCACTCTCTTACGCCATCCTTGGTGTCCATCTTCATGCCGCTGTGATCGGCGGCAAAAACCGGGGCAGTTGCAGTGATCATCATTACTGACGCTAATAAAACCATTACTCTTTTCATAAAATATCTCCTTTACGTTTGGGTATACTGCTTGCGCTTCATTTTACCATTCTGGATTCGGCCAAGAGCTCATCACTCGTCTGAATGCTATAAGGGTCTGTCTTAAATCTGTTGGCATGAATGGTTCATTTTACCGTGTACCAGAATTTGGCACTGCGAGTTTTGCCGTCCTTCAGCTGGAATTTACTCATAACGCCATATTTACCCTTTTTGGACAGGTCGAAGTCGGCGCCGAAGTGTCCCTGCATGCCCATGAGTTCCTTGGTCTGCTCCGTCTTGTCCGGTCCCTGGACTTTGACCGTGGCAACGCCTTCAGTCAGGGCCTTGCCGCTCTTGGCGTCCTTGAACTCGACCATGAGGTGATGCGTCTCCTTCAGATCCCTGGGCATTTCCATGTTCGATGCCTTCATGTGCTCCTTCATGCTCAGAACTTTGAAGGTTGCCTTGACGCCATCGACAACTTCCTGATGAGCTATACTCCCCTTTTCCATCATGGAGTGGTCGCCATGGCCCATATCCATGGAGCCATGGTCCATGGCGAAAGAAGCGGCAGGGGCTGCAAGGGCAAATAGAGCGGCGATAAGTACGGTTATTTTTTTCATCTTACGATTTCTCCTTTGACTGATTGTTTTTGCCAGGATGCTTTTATATTAGCATTTGTCATGCCAACAGATAACATTCTGATATTGCATCACTTTGTATTGATTCAGCTTGACGTTATAGAGAATATTCAACACCTTGCGTAGCATATTCTTCTATAAATGTTTTCCTGCATCTGCTTAATGATGCGAATGGCCGGCGTAACTGCCGCTATCATAACGGCCTGAGCTGTCAATAGAGTTGTCAAACCCGGCGCAAGCGGCCAACAGAGATACGACAGCAACCAATACAACAAACAGCGATACCTTCTTCATGCAGTACTACTTTCTTTTGATTTTTAATGTTTCATCCCCGAATACTTCAACCGTCCCTTCTTCAAATCCCGCTTCTTCATCAATACAAAAATCACCGGCGTCATGATCAGCACGTGCACCGCCGACGAGATCATCCCGCCGATCATCGGCGCGGCGATCGGTTTCATCACATCCGCCCCGGTGCCGCTCGACCACATGATCGGCACCAGTCCGAGCAGCGCCACCGCCACAGTCATCAGTTTGGGCCGGAGCCTGAGTACCGCCCCCTCAAAGGTGGCGTCATAAATATCCTGCTCGGTGCAGGGACCGTTGATCAGCTTCTTGTCCAGCGCCTCGTGCAGGTAGATGACCATAACCACCCCGGTCTCTACCGCTATGCCGTAAAGGGCGATGAAACCGACCCAGACCGCCACCGACAGATTATAGCCGAGGGCTGCCACCAGGTAGACGCCACCCACCAGGGCACAGGGGACCGAGAGCATGACCATGCTCGCTTCAAGAGCGGAGTGAAAGGTGAAGTAGAGCAGAATGAAGATGATGAGGATGCCAGCCGGCACCAGCATCTGCAGTCTGGCTTTGGCGCGGATCTGATTCTCCCACTGGCCTGACCAGGCGACATAATAACCGGCAGGCAGTTTCAGCTGTTTCTCCAGTACCTGCTTGGCCTCGGTAACGAAACCGCCCATGTCGCGGCCGCGAACGTTGAGAAAGACGAGGGAACGGAGCAGGCCGCCTTCACTGTTGATCTCCGGCGCACCGGTGGAGATGTTGATTTTCGTCACCAGGGAGAGCGGCACCTGGGCGCCCTCCATCCCGGCAACGAGGATGCGGCGAATGGCCGGGATATTGTCGCGGTAGTCACGCAGGTAGCGGATGCGCACCGGGAAGCGGTTGCGGCCTTCCACGGTGGTGGTAAGCATCTCGCCGCCAAGCGCGGTGCTGATGACATCCTGGATGTCACCCACATTCACGCCGTAACGTGCGGCCGCCTCACGGTCAATGTCGATGTCAATGTAGTTGCCGCCGGTGACCCGTTCCGCCACCACGTCGGCCGCGCCGTTGATCGGCTTGAGTATCGCCTCCGCCTGGATCGCCAGATCTTTCAGCACATTCAGGTCATTGCCGAAGATCTTGACCCCCAGATCGGTTCTGACCCCGGTGGAAAGCATGTTGATCCGGTTGATGATCGGCTGGGTCCAGCCGTTGCGCACGCCGATCTGCCGCAATTTGCCGTCCAGTTCGGACACAATGTCGGCTTTGGTGAGTCCCTTGCGCCACTGCTCCTTCGGCTTGAGGATAATGATGCTCTCGAACATGGAGACCGGCGCCGGGTCGGTGGAGGTCTCGGCCCGGCCGACCTTGCCGAGAACATGCTCCACCTCGGGAACGCTCTTGATGATGCGGTCCTGTACCTGGACGATCCGCTTGGCCTCGGTGATGGAGACGTTGGGGAGCGTGACCGGCATGTAGAGCAGCGACCCCTCGTCCAGCGGCGGCATGAACTCGGACCCGAGGTTCATGAACAGCGGCACGGCAATGGCCAGCGCCACCAGGTTGAGGGCGATGGTGGTCTTTTTCCAGACCAGTACCCAGCGGATGACCGGCGAATAGAGGCGGATGAAGAAGGTCGAGACCGGGTTGGAACTCTCCGGCGGCATCCTGCCGCGCATAAAGTAGTACATCAGCACCGGCACCAGGGTGATGGCAATCACGGCCGAACCCATCATGGAGAAAGTCTTGGTGAAGGCGAGCGGATGGAAGAGTTTACCTTCCTGTCCCTCAAGCAGGAAGACCGGCACGAAGGAGAGGACGATGATGGCCAGGGAAAAGAAGATTGCCCTGCCGACCTGTTTGGCGCTGGTGATGACCACCTCCAGCCTCTTCCCTGCCCGCTCTTCCGGCGGCATCTCGGAGAGGTGGCGGTAGCAGTTCTCCACCATGATGACGCCGGCGTCTACCAGCACACCGATGGCGATGGCAATTCCTCCCAATGACATGATGTTGGAGGTGACCCCCATCAGCTTCATGGTGATAAAGGCGATCAGCACGGCGATCGGCAGAGTGAGGACAATGACCAGAGCGCTCTGGAAATGGAGCAGGAATACCAGTATCACCAGCGAGACGACGATGGATTCTTCGGTCAGATTACGCTTGAGCGTGTCGATGGAACGGTTGATCAGGTCGGAACGATCATAGGAGACCATGATCTTCATGCCCGGAGGCAAACCCTTTTCCAGCTCCTTGATCTTCACCTTGACCCGGTCGATGACATCCTTGGCATTTTCGCCGTAGCGCATGACGACGATGCCGCCGACCGCCTCACCCTCGCCGTTCATATCCAGCAGGCCGCGGCGGATGGCGCCCCCCATCTGTACCGTACCGAGATTCTTCAGATAGATCGGGGTGCCGCGCATGTCGGCCGCTATGACAATGTTCTCCAGATCGGCCTTGGATTTGACGTAACCGCGGCCACGGATCAGGTATTCGGCATCGGCCTGTTCGATCAGCTTGCCGCCGACATCCTTGTTGGAAGCCTTGACCGCCTCCATGACCTTGTTGACCTTGATGTTGTAGGTGAACAGCTTGCCCGGATCGAGGTCGATCTGGTACTCCCGCACCAGACCACCGATGGAGGCGACCTCGGCTACCCCCGGAACGGTGTTGAGCTGGTAGCGGACAAACCAGTCCTGCAGCGTCCGCAGCTGCTCCAGGTCATAACCTTTTCCCTCTATCGTGTACCAGAAGACATGGCCGACACCGGTGCCGTCCGGGCCAAGCGTCGGGACGACGCCAGGGGGGAGCAAGGAGGCGGCGTAATTGAGACGCTCCAGCACGCGGGTCCTGGCCCAGTAGATGTCGGCCTTATCCTCGAAGATGACATAGATCATGGAGAAACCGAAGGCGGATGAGGCCCGCACGGCCCGAACCTGCGGCAACCCCTGGAGGTTGACCGCCAGCGGATAGGTCACCTGATCCTCCACCACCTGCGGCGACCGGCCGGGATAATCGGTAAAGACGATTACCTGGTTGTCGGAAAGGTCCGGAATGGCATCAACCGGCGTCTTGTAGACCGACCAGACCCCCCAGGCGATGATCAGCCCGAAAACCATCAGGACGATGACCCGGTTGCGGGCGCTGTATTCGATAATTTTTTCGATCACTTGTAAAACCTCTGAAATTCGGGAACTGTGAACGGGGAACTGTGAACGGTAAATTCAAAAGCATTTACAGGTCCCTGTTCTCAGTTCACTGATCCCGGTTTTATTCACATCTTCATATCATCCATCTTCAGCGAATCCTTCTTTGCCGGCGGTTGCTCTGCCGGTGGAACGGCCGGTTTACCGCCTTTCGGCTCGTCCATCTTCATCCCCGGCATATTTTCGTGCCCGCCGCCACCCTTGAGTTGTGACTCGGAGTCGAGCAGATAGCCGCCGGAGACTGCTACCTTGTCACCGGTTTTGATGCCGGAAAGGATCTGGACCTTTTCGTCCATCCGCTCTCCCACCCGCACCTCACGCGGCTCGAACATTCCCGGCGTCGTTTCCACCCAGACCACCTGGCGCTTGCCGGTGTCGATGACTGCTGTCACCGGCACGACGATACCATAAGCAAGCGGCACCCTGATAATGGCGTTGACAAACATGTCCGGCTTGAGATGATAGCCTGGATTGGGCATCTCGACGCGCGCCTTGACCGTATGGGTCTTGGGATCATGAAACGGATAGATGAAGCTGATCCGGCCTTTGAACGATGACGATGCATGCTCAACCGCCGAGCGGATCTCCACCTGCTGGCCGACCCGTATGTAGGGCACTTCATTTTCAAAGACATCTATCTCCACCCAGACACGCGACAGGTCGGCGATATTAAACAACACCTCGCCGACGTTAACGTACTGACCCTGCTGCACCATCTTGTCGATGACAATGCCGGAAAGCGGCGTATAGATGGGGAGGCGGATATTAGGTTTGCCGGCCTTCTCCAGTTCGGCGATCTGGCTCTCCTTGACCCCGAAGAGCATCAAGCGCTGTTTTGCCGATGCTACCAGCCCTTCACCATTCTGGGAGATGGCGGCGATGGGAGATTTTTTCAGTTGATCACGGCTCTTGAGCGCCAGCAGATACTCCTGCTGGGTAGAGAAAAGCTCGGGAGAATAGACCTCGGCCAGCGGTTTATTTTTGCTGACAAACGCACCGACAGTGTTGACATACAGCTTGTCGATTCGTCCGGCAATCCAGGCAGTAACCTTGCCCTGGCGCGTCTGGTCATACTGGACGATGCCGACCGCGTTGATCTCCTTGTTCATGGCGGTCGGTTTCGCCGCTACGGTGGCAACGTTGGCCATGACCCGCTGGGTCGGTGAAAGGGAAACATGGCCGAGCATGTCGGCCTGCTGTTTCTGCTCCGCACTCTGGGCGCCGCCCTCTGCAACTGCGTCAACTTTCTTGATCAGTTCCATGCCGCAGATCGGGCAGGTTCCCGGCTTGTCCTTGATGATGAACGGATGCATGGAGCAGGTATAGAGCTGCTTGGCAGCATGCTCCACCCTGGAGTGGCCGTGTCCGTCCTTCTCGAACCAGCCGGTCTTGTAAAGCCAGCCGCCAGCCACTGCTGCAGCCAGGATAATCAGTGCCAGGGGAATCGCTATTTTCTTGTTCAGGGACATGGTCGAACCTCGATAACGTGACTTCTAGTGATATGTGATTGTTACGGCGCCGCTGTTACCCCGGGTTGCGCTGCTGTCGGCAGCGGTGCCGCCATTGCCGAAGCATTTAGACCTTCGCTTCCAACCACGGCTTCCAACTGGGCCAGAGTCATCTGATACTCGGCAAGGGATTCGTAATAATCCCGCTCGTAATTGAACAGTGTCACCCGACTGTCGAGCAGGGAGAGAAAATCCACCTTGTTGACGCGGTAGCCGATAACCGCCGATTCCAGCGATTGCTCCGCCTGGGGTATGATCCCTGTTTTGTAGAGACTGGCCAGCTTCTCCCGCCTCTCAAGTTTGGCCATAAGGTCAAAGATGCGGCCATCGATGCTGTTTTTGAGACCGTTCAGCTCTGCTGTCGCCATACCGATCGCGGCATTGGATTCAGCCACCATGGCATGACGGCGCTCCCGTTGTACCGGCAGGTTGAATGTGACTCCCAGACTGTACATGTCCAGTCCTTCGCCTCCCATGGCCTTTTCACGCTGCATGTATTCCAGCGAGACATTGAAGTCGGGATAGAACTCTTTCCCGGCGAGCTTGAGTTCAGCCTCTCCCTTGTCGACAAGCGTCTGCAGACTCTTGATCAGGGGCCGTTGTTCATGCGCTGTTTTCCTCAACTCTTCGGCCGAAAGGGGTAGCGGCGCGATATCGAAGTCCGGGATTCTGCCTACCGGCGTTTCGGACGGGCGATAAAGCAGCGCGTTGAGGTTTGCTTCCAGGCTCTTGCGTTGCTGCTGCAGGGATATCCTCATGTCGAGCATCTTCGAACGCTCCACCTGTGCCTTGAAGACATCCTGCTGCGCCCCCTGGCCAACGGAGTATCTGGTCTCGGCAATAATGACGAAATCATCGATAATCCTGACATTCCGGTCGACGATATCCAGAGACCTGTCACTTAAGTATATCTGGTACCAGGTCTCCTTGACCATGCGCGCCAGTTCGAGTTTTCTTTCCTCAACCTGCCAACGGTATGACTCGGCATCTTTCGCAGCTATCTCCGCCTTCAGATCTCTCTTGCCCCAAAAAGGCAATTGTTGGGAAATGCCGATCACTTTTGCTGTCATGGATTCCTTGTGGAAATTGAGCGGATCGGAAACGACGCCGTTCTGAATCTTCAGCATCAGCATCGGATCATCAAAGGATCGCGCCCGGGCAATCCTGTTGCTGAACATCTGCCAGCGTGCCTGGGAGGATTTCAGTTCCGGATTGTCTCTGAGAGCACTCTCGACAAGTTCAGGCAGAGACTCAACTCCATGAGGGGCTTCAGCATAAACTGAAGCAGCGGAAAAATGTGTGAGCACGAGCATTGTCCAAAAAATATTACGTAGCATCTGACTTTCCTCTTCACTTCATAATCCGGCAACGAGCAGCAAACTCTTCCGTAAATATATCACCATGATTCCGGATGGCTAGCCGGTGCAGATGATCTTCAGACAATCATCCCGTCGCACAAGGCAATGCTTCTATCAGCATAACAGCAGTTATCCGGGTTATGAGTGACCATGACAACAGTCTGGCCGGCGTCATTCAGCTCGCGGAACAGCGCCATTACCTCTTCGCTGGTCTTTGAATCCAGGTTGCCGGTCGGCTCGTCTGCCAGGAGGATGTGGGGGTTGTTCACTATGGCCCGGGCAATGGCGACACGCTCCTGTTCGCCGCCGGAGAGCTGGTTGGGCAGCCGGTTCAGCTTGTTGCCGAGCCCGACACGCACAAGGGCATTACTGGCGGCAGCGCGTTTGGCGGCGCTGCTCATCTTGACGATGGCCAGCGGCAGCATGACGTTCTCGATGGCGGTCAGATAAGAGATCAGGTGGAATGATTGAAAGACGAACCCCAGGTTTTGCGCCCGGAAATCGGCCAGCTTCTCGCCCGGCAGCTGGTAGAGCTTGACCCCGGCCATTTCCACATCCCCGGAGGTTGGGTGATTCATCCCCCCCAGCACCGACAGGAGAGTGCTTTTGCCCGAGCCGGACTGCCCCATGATGGTGATGAATTCACCGGCCTCGATGCTGATATCCAGACCGCGCAGCGCCTCGACGACATCATCGCCGCTGCTGTACTGTTTCTTCACATTTTTTATTTCGATAAGTGCCATCACAATTCTCCTTCTAGGTTGCAGAGGCGGTCAATTTTTCGCAAGGTCAAGAAAGGCGAGAGGAGACGCGGAGGCGTAGCAGCGCTACGCCGCACAAGGAAGCTCGAAGCCTGACGCCGAGATTGCGGAAAAGTGGCCGCTTCATAGTGCCCGCAGAGCTTCCGTGGGATCCATCCTGCTCGCATGCAGTGCCGGATAGAGGCTTGCCAGCAGCCCCAGCGTCAGCGCAAGCCCGACTGCCCCGAAGGCCACGGTCATATCCCATACCAGATGAGCTTTATCACTCTCGGCCATGAACGGCAGCGCCAGTTTAGCGCCTCCCATACCAACGGCATAGCCGAGAAAACCGGCCAGCAAACTCACCAGTGCCGCTTCCAGCAGGATGATCCGCATGATATGACTCTTGCGAAAACCGATGGCCCTGAAGACGCCAATCTCGACAGTACGCTCGTTGACGCTCCCCATCATGGTGACAAAGACGATCAGCGAGCCGATGAAGACCACCACACCGGCCATGGCATAGGAGAAGCGTTTGAACTGATCCAGCGCTTTTAGCCGACCTTCCACCACCTGCTGGATAGCCGACACTTTGGCGTCGGGCAGTATCTCGGCGATCTGGGTGACCATGTCGCCGATGGGGCAACCGGAGCAGAGCGCCGCCACCTCGGCCAGAGTGATTTTGCCTTCCTTGCCGAGCAGCTTCTGTGCCTTCTGCAGCGAGGCAAACACCAGTGAATCGTCCTGGGAGCCGGTCTGGTCGAGGATGCCGGCGACCTTGAAGCTCTCTTTCTTGATCGGCAACGTGTCACCGGTGGTGACATTGAGAATCCTTGCGGCATCGCTCCCCAAAAGGAGTTCATTCTCCGTCTTCGGTGCATCACCAAAGATTTTCCACCACTGTTTCATCTTCAATTCACTTTCGAAGTTGACCCCGACCAGCAGGACATCCTGATCTCCTATCCTGATGCCACCCAGCACCTTTGGCGCAATAGTTGAGACGTTCTTGCTGTTTCTGATAGTTTTGATCCTGGCCAGATCTTCTTCGCGAATATCGCGCTGGTCAAAAGTCACGCCACCCAGGCTGATACCACCATAGTTCATGGCAAGACCGTTGCTCTGCGGGACGACAAGAATATTGGCGCCGAACTCGTCCATCTTCCGTTCGATGTCAGTTGACATTGAACGGGTCAGGGTCACCAGGGTAACGATCGTGGCGATGCCCACGGTCAGGCCGATGGTCAGAAAGGCCATCTTTGCCTTGCGGCGTTTCAGGTTGTTGATAGATATGTTGTGCAGTTTCATAATTCTCCGCCGTTGCCACGCAAGTGGTTAGAAATAATGTGCGCCGGCTTTGAGATCAGCCACCTTGACGGCAAGAGTGTTACCACTTTGCTGCAGCGGCAGGTAACCGGGATTGCAGCCGCCGGTAGCATTGGGGCCAAGACGATTGATAGCAAACTTCTGGTTGCAGTTTTTGCAGTTCATCTTGTCTCCCTGCTGCTCATAACCCTTTTTGGACTTGAAGCAGGAGTCGCAGGCATCGAAAGCGGTCTTGTAGCTGCCGTCGGCTGCCTTGACAGCAAAGAAGGTGATCTCCTTGCCGCCATCTTCAAAGCGATAGAAATGCACTTTGCCGTCGGCCAGCTTGTTAAGCGGAATGGATACCACTTCGCCCGTTGCCTTGACCTTCTCGTATTTGCCCAAGGAGAATGCAAACACGCTTGCTGCGCCAACCAACAACGCCCCGATAACCAACAGTATCCATACAATCTGCTTCGTCTGCTTTGTCGCCATGTAAATCTCCTTTTTCTAACTTGGTTTATTGCCACCGCAGCCGCCGCCTTTACTGCCACAGCCGCCGCAACCGCCTGAAGTTGAGGCTTTCTTGCCAATATCTCTGCCTGTTACCTGTTTGAACTGCTCCGGCGTCAGTACAACATGAACATTGCTGACGAAACCGGTGTCATTGACTTTAGCTGCCAGGCTTTCTGGTTTAACGGCCTTTGTGTCATAGCTCACGACAACCCAGCCCCCCTCTACATCTACCTCGGTAACCGCCACACCCTTCAACGACTCCAGCGCCTTGGTGATCTTGCTTGAGCAACTGCTACAGGTCATCCCGGTCGTCTTTAATACGGCAACTGAATCTGCTGTCGCGCCGATCCTGACCCGGAAGGCGAGAACCACCAAAAGAGTGACGACCGTGATTGAGAGAAGAGAGACAGATATTCTTTTTGCATTCATGACAAAACTCCGATTGGCTCCCTTGGGATCACCATTGTACCCTTTACCTTATCAAGTCTCATGCCAAGCCAGACATCAAACTCAACTACCTGTAATTGCAGTGTTTATTTTTACGAGAGCTCTGCTTGGCAAAACAAGGGGGGGGAATATTCGGCTACTGATGTAGAATATTCTACTTAAAGCTGTCTATCTCCAGACACAGGGCCACAAGTGATCACGTTGAAGTCGTAAACGACTTTAACGCTCAGGATCATGGCCAGCTGAAAACGAGAATTGGTGCAGCCCTGGAGATGTTTTAGCTGTTTATTACCGGGGAGTTTCGTCGAATTTGTTGAGCCGGGAGCGAATAACTCCCGGCCAGTGCTTGGGAGTTGTAAAGACCATCCATACACCGGTACGCTAATGGAATTTACCTTGATCGGCTCAGCCAGGGATGAGGGCAACAAGTGACGTGCTTATTTAGGTTTATTTCTGTTATGTCGATGATGATGATTTGTTTGGGGTTTTGCGCCTGTAGCCGGCTGTTTTGTAATCCCTTTTTGCGCAGAATTATCGCGGTTTGAGGCAGAGGCTTTTTGCGTCAACATGGCAAGAACTTCCTTCGCCCAAGCCAGATCTCCATGGCAGCATTCATCGGCAAAATACTTGATATCTTCTGCATTTGCCCCGTTTGTTTTTATTTCAGACAGGCGAGTGACAAGGGCTTTCGACCAGTAGTATTCCTTGATCTCAATCTTGCCCGCGACTTCGACATATGAATAATCTGAACAGGGAATCCTGCTTTTCAGAAGCTGTTTGGACAATTTAAGCTGCTCGGCTGCTTCATCGATGGTGAACATGTCGAGCAGGTTTATTTCCGTTTTCTTGCGCACAACATTTTTTGCTTCGAATTCTGCTACCGGTACCGGCTGCGAGCCATCGTGAGCTAACAGCTGTTCTTTCAGGTCGTCAAGTTCCGGCTGAGTCAACAGTGCCAGCCTGCATTCGAGACTCCGTTCCCCCATATCACTGAACACCTGGAAGCTGATTATTCCCGCCTCAAAACTGCTGCCGCTAATACCGGCCAAAATATCGCTGCTGCTTTCCGAAAAAAGATCGGCAAACTCTTCACTTTCACCGGCGAGCAGCATTTCGGCTAACCTGGAGCGAAACGCCCCGTAGTCCGGTCTGAATCTGAAATCATTGTTATCGTTTTTCAATAAATCGTCTAAATTCATTTATGATCCTTTGTACAGCAGGATATCCCTGCGTTCCCGTAGATTTCTGTTTTCGCAAACAGGGCAGACCTGTTATCGCCTT
>JBBRBA010000080.1:0-15953 GCA_038206285.1 Geobacterales bacterium | reverse complement strand
AGTGCAGTGGGCGGTAGAACGACTAAATCACAGACCACGTAAAGTATTAGGATTCAGGTCACCGCATGAGGTGTTATTCGGGGTGGAGATGTGTTACACCAAACCACCACTGGCTGTTGCACTTCGAACTTGAATCCACCGCTTAATAATGTTACATTCTTCGATCAGTTAAGCCTTTGATGTTAATATCGGTCGCAGAGGACGAGGGAATTCTTATGCATCTGACCAAAACCGGGAGATGTTGAAAAATCTCACTCGCCGGGAGGTCATACCTTCAGAGCGGGAAAGGAAACGGTTAATGAACGAAGAAAATCCGGAGAGGAGCGGAAACCTGATCCTCATAGTCGAGGACAGCCCGACGCAGGCGGAAAAACTTAAATACATGCTGGAAAAGCATGACTACCTGGTAACAGCGGCTGCCAATGGCCGTGAGGCCCTGACCATCCTGGAAGTGAAGAAGCCGATAGCCGTCATCAGCGACATCGTCATGCCGGATATGGACGGCTATGAGCTCTGCCACAGGATCAAGGGGAGTGCGGAGCTTCGGGATATTCCCGTCATCCTCCTCACCTCCCTTTCTGCTCCTGAGGACGTAATCCTGGGTCTGGAGTGCGGCGCCGATTTCTTCATCATGAAGCCCTATAACGAGCTGTTTCTCCTCTCCCGTATTCAGCATATCCTGGCCAACCGGAATCTCAATGATGTTCACAGCGTGCAGATGGGGCTGGAGATATTCTTCCGGGGGAAGAAATATTTTATCAACTCCGACCGGCTGCAGATCCTCAATCTTCTCCTCTCCACCTTTGAAACCGCCATCCAAAAAAACGGCGAACTGATCAATGCCCAGGATGAATTGAAATCATTCAATGCCCAGCTCGAACAGATGGTGCTTGAGAGGACCGCTGCGCTTGCCGGAGAAATCATGGAGCATAAGCGGACCGAAGAGAGGTTGCGACAGTCGCAGAAGTTTACGTCCGATATGAACCGGATTGCGCATGTCTTTCTCACGGTTGCCGATGAAGAGATTTACGGCGAGGTGCTGAAGCTCCTTCTCGAAATTATGGGAAGCAGGTTCGGCCTGTTCGGATTCATTGATGACAAAGGCGATCTCGTCATCCCCAGTATGTCGAGAGAGATCTGGAACGAATGTCAAGTCCCGGACAAGACCATTGTCTTCACGCACGCCACATGGGGCGAGAGCTTGTGGGGCAGGGCGATCAGGGAGAGAAAGTCCTTTTACGCCAATACACCCTTTCAAGCTCCGCTAGGTCACCTTGCCATTGATAATTTCCTGACGACACCGATCATCTTTGCCGACAAGTGCATCGGCCTGATCTCCGTCGCCAACTCTGCGCAGGGGTAAACCGAAAATGACAAGGATATTCTGGATAATATTGCCAACAGGATCTCGCCCATTCTCAATGCCCGGCTGCAGAGGGACTGGCAGGAGCACGAGCGCAAGCAGGGCGAGGAGGAGCGGAGAAAACTCGAAGAGCAGCTCCATCATGCCCAGAAGATGGAGGCGCTCGGGACGCTGGTGGGAGGTATTGCCCACGATTTCAACAATATCCTTACTGCCATCATCGGCTTCGGCAACCTCATGCAGATGCAGATGGACAACGCAACTCCGCAGGCTGCCCATCTGGAGCAGCTGCTCGCCGCCGCCGACCGGGCCACCAATCTCACCCGCTCACTCCTTGCCTTCGGCAGAAAACAGGAGATCGAAACACGGCCGGTGAACCTGAACAGGATCGTCCGTAACGTGGAAAAGATGCTGTCGCGGCTCCTGCGGGAAGATATCGAGCTGAAGACCACTCTGGCTGCTGATGATTTGATGGTAATCGCTGACGAGGGGCAGATGCAGCAAGTTCTGATGAACCTGGCCACCAACGCCCGGGACGCCATGGATGGCGGAGGCAGTCTGGCTATCAGCACCATGCCGTTCAAAATGGATGTGGACTTCAAACAGACCCACGGCTTTGGGGAGCAGGGGAACTATGCTCTTCTGGTATTCTCCGACAGCGGCAAGGGGATAGACGAAATGACCAGACAAAGAATTTTCGAGCCGTTTTTCACTACCAAGGAGGTCGGCAAAGGGACAGGGCTCGGCCTTTCTGTCTGTTACAGCATCATCAGACAGCATCATGGCTACATCAACTGCTACAGCGAACCGGGAACAGGGACGACGTTCAGGATCTATCTGCCGCGCATAGAGGCGCAGGAAGAGCAGGAGAAATCAGCAAACCACACCCCGCCGCCGCGGGGGGACGAAACGATCCTTCTGGCGGAGGACGATCTGAATGTGCGGGAAATCACCAGGGCAACGCTGGAAAATTTCGGCTACCGGGTCATCGAGGCGGTGGATGGTGAAGAGGCGGTCGCCCGTTTCACAGAGCATAAAGACGAAATCCGGCTGGTCCTGATCGATGTGATCATGCCGAAAAACAACGGCAAAGAGGTCTACGGGGAGATCAACAGAATCCGGCCCGGAGTCAAGGTTCTTTTTACCAGCGGCTATCCGGCGGATGTCCTTCAGCACAAGGATATCGTCGGGAAAGGGATCTCCTTCATCGCCAAGCCGGCTGCCCCGGTCGACCTGCTCCGGAAGGTGCGGGAGGTGCTGGATAAGTGATCTGAACCGCAGTATCTGTTGTGAACTTCCTCGGCCGAATGTGTCCCGGCTGAAGCAGAGGATAATCCTGCCTGTCGAATATTCCTTGTGCCGCAGGACGGCTGTGCATTAAAATGACCGCCCAGCAATAAGCCTGAAAATAACTGCCGAAGGGAAAAACCGATGCGCTATCCATTGACGGTGAATCTGCCGTTCAATCATGAAGTCATCCGTGACTCATTTGTGCCGCTTTTGCCCGGTGCCTGCCAGCCTGAAGGGGATGGGTGCTGGGTTCTCCTCCAGGGTAACGCACTGCTGGTTTTTGAGGCATCCGGTGGTTTGACCCTGCCGTACGGAGAACTTCCCGCTTCTTTGCAGCTTTCCGGCGAACCGCTCTGCATCGGGCGCTGGCAAGGGATGCCCCTGCGTATTGCCGCTGTAAGCCGGAGTGCAGATGTCCCGGCTCTATTTCTTGCCGAGCCGTTCAATGCTGCCGGTGACCGGCTGGATGACGCCACTCTCACGCTCGGAGGCGTCGGCATGCAGCTGCTGCACTGGCAGAGAAACAGCCGCTACTGTTCCTGTTGCGGCGCAGAGCTTGTGCCGCTGGCTGGGAGCTGGGGCAAGCTCTGCCGCTCCTGCAGCTATGAGCATTTCCCATCAATCCATCCCTGCGCCATTGTTCTTGTCAGACGGGGCGAGGAGTTCCTCTTGACCAGAAAAAAGGAGTGGCCAGCGGGGCGTTACAGCCTGGTGGCAGGCTTCCTCGATATGGGGGAGTCGCTGGAAGAGTGCGCTGCCCGGGAAGTGCTGGAGGAGACCGGTATCACGGTCAGCAATATCCGCTATGTCGGCAGTCAGTGCTGGCCGTTTCCGAGTCAGCTGATGGCCGGCTTTGTGGCTGATTATGTTGAAGGCGAGATCCAGGTCGAAGAGGCTGAACTGGAGGATGTCCGCTGGTTCAGCCGCCAGGATATGCCGGCAGGCCTGCCGCCAAGGCGTAGCATTGCCCGGTGGATTATTGACCGGTATATGCTGCATGCTGAGTAGTTTGGAACTGCAGAACTTATTCTGATAAGCGCTCAGGCTGACACTGACCATCCCTGGCCCCTACTGAACCAGGAGGCCCCAAAGGGCCTAAAGGGTGGGCAGAGGCGGCAAAACCCAGCCTATGGCTTTCGAGACGAACTTAGGTAAAATAGGGATATCAGATAAGTAGCACAAGGAGGTTACACCATGGCAACGTCACGTGGAAACCAATTGGCGCAAGATATCCGGCAGAAGGTTCAGGGGCTGAAACAGGTATGCCAGGGCGTGGACGAGAACCTGGCCTCGCGCGCTCCGAAGGACAGCTGGAACGAAAAGCACACATCCCGAAATTGAAAGATTCGCCGCTGGGCGAGTATCCAACTCTTGCAGGGATGATCAACGGCCTGGGCGAATACCACGTCCAGTTTCACATCGACCACCTGCGCGAAATCCTGGCGGTCCTGTCGGCTGAATGACTCTGCGGAGTTGGGCCGTGGAAGACATCCATGCCCGTCGAACTTACACCCTTACCCACTAAAAAAGGGCGGCCGCTGCAGCGACCGCCCTTTTTTGTTACGTGAAATTGAAAACCGTCTACCCCGCCTTGACCATCAGCCCGGACACCAGTCTGGTGAAGCGCAAGGGATCCTTGATCGGTGACCCTTCGGTCAAGAGCGCCTGATCAAGCAGCAGCTCGCAGTAATCGGCCAGTTTGGCGTCGCTCTTGTCGGCGGCGAACATTGAGCCGAGCGTCTGCATGATCGGATGGTTCGGGTTCAGCTCCAGAATCCGCTTCGATTTGGGCACATCCTGGTTCATCGCCTTCATGATCCGCTCCATGTTGGCGTTCATGCCGTATTCGTCGGCTACCAGGCAGCAGGCGCTTTCGGTAAGCCTGCTGGAGAAGCGGACCTCCTTGATGCTGTCGTCCAGTTTTCCCTTGATGAACTCCAGCAGATCCTTGTACTGCTCCTGCGTCTCTTTCTTCTTCTCCTCGTTAGCCTTCTTTTCCTCATCGCTGTCAAGCTCCACGTCACCGCGATCAACAGCTTTCAGCTTCTTGCCGTCATACTCGGTAAGCGCCTGCACCACCCACTCATCGACCGGATCGGTGAGGAAGAGGACTTCGTACCCCTTGCTCCTGAAACCTTCAAGGTGCGGTGAATTGGCCACCATCTCGCGGCTGGTGCCGGTGATGAAGTAGATTTCCTTCTGTGCCTCCGGCATCCTTGCTACATAATCTTTCAGCGAGACCGGCTTGCCCGCCTCGGTTGTCGTGCTTTCGAAGAGCACCAGATCCTGAAGCTTCTCTTTGTTGGCGTAGTCAAAATGCAGCCCTTCTTTCAGTACCGGGCCGAATTCAGTATAAAACTTAAGGTACTCATCTGCCTCTTTATCCTTTATCTCGGCCAGTGTGCCAAGGATTTTGCCGACAAGACTCTTCTGGATTCTCCTGATCTGGACATCCTCCTGCAGGACCTCGCGGGAGACGTTGAGCGGCAGATCACTGGAGTCAACGACACCGCGAACGAAACGGAGGTAGTCAGGCAGCAGCGCCTCGCAGTTGTCGGTGATGAAGACCCGTTTTACGTAGAGATGCACGCCCCGTTTTCTGTCCTGCGAAAAGAGGTCGAAAGGTTTGCGGCCAGGGAGGTAGAGGAGCGCCTTGAACTCGCTGACCCCTTCGGCAGAAAAGTGGATCGGGCGGAAAGGCTTTTCAAAATCATGGGAAATATGCTTGTAGAATTCTTCATGCTCTTCATCGGTGATGTCGTTTTTCGGCCGGGTCCAGATGGCCTTCATCGAGTTGAGCGTCTCCTCGGTGGTCTTCTCGATGTCGCCCCCCCCTTCGATTACCTTGCCGTCAACCCCTTTGGCCGGTTCGGTACGGGTGATGTCCATGGTGATCGGGTACTGGACATAGTCGGAGTACTTCTTGACGATGGCGCGGATCTTCCATTCGTCGAGATACTCCTTCATCTCGTCTTTCAGATGGAGGACGATTTCAGTGCCGCGGCTCGCCTTCTCACATTCCTCGATGGTATAGGTGCCGTCGCCGGTAGACTCCCAACTGCAGCCGGCTGAAGTGCTGCCCGCCTTGCGGCTGGTCAGCGTGACCCTGTCGGCCACCATGAAGGAGGAGTAGAAGCCGACACCGAACTGGCCGATCATTTCGGGGTTGTTGCTGGCCTTGGCCTCCTGCAGCGCTTCCATGAAAGCTTTGGTGCCGGAGCGGGCGATGGTGCCGATATTTTCCTCGACTTCGGCGATATTCATGCCGATACCGTTGTCGATGATGGTGAGGGTTCCGGCTGTTTTGTCCGGGATGATTTTGACCTTCCATTCGCTGTTCCCCTCAAGGAGGGCCTCGTTCGAATGGGCTTCGAAACGGATCTTGTCAATGGCGTCAGAAGCGTTGGAGACGAGCTCCCTCAGGAAGATGTCCTTGTTGGAGTAGAGTGAGTGGATGACGAGGTCGAGGAGCTTCTGTACCTCGGTCTGGAACTGTTTGGTTGTCTTCATGGTGCGGCTTTCTCCTTTATTGTGGTGAAAATTCACGATGATTGAAAATAATAACGCCGGCAGCGGATTTCAAGGGATTAAGTTAAAAAATAGCAGTAAACTCTCTTATAGACCTTTATTAGAAAAAATTTTCATGATATTGTTTGTGCAACTTTGTGCGGAGTTTCTGATGAAAAAGACGATTAGCATTCGCAAGGCGCTTCTTTCAAGCGTCATATTACTTACCCTTGTACCGATGCTGACGGCAGTCGCTGTATCTGTTGCCATGTTTCACCGTAATACCTCGGAACGAATCCGCCTGGAGAATATGAGGGTCGCCCATACTGTTGCCACGGCAGTCGAGCTCTTTCTTGCAAGACCGGTAGTCATGTTGAAGCATGTCCGCGATGATATCCAGCATCTTGCCCAATCCCCGGATGCTGTCAACGATTTCAACCATCTGAACAGTGAAATGCAGTCGGCACTGGATACTGACCCCCTGTTTGAATCAGTTCTGCTGATTAACGCCGCCGGCAGGCTTACCGGCTCGGCAGGACCGGAAGCCATTACCTCGGTCGAGAGGCTGCACAAACAGAATTTTGCGGGCAGCGAGCTGTTTAATAAGGTGATTAAAGGTAACCGGGTTGCCTGGTCAGAGCCTTTTGTTTCGCTTCGTACCGGAGAATCGGTTATTTCAGTAGGAATCCCCTGGAGAGGCGGAATGATTGTCGGGACGATGAATCTGTCCTATCTCTGCAAGCTGGTGGAACCTACCCGGACGTCCCTGAACGCCTATGCCTTCATTGTAAGCCCGGCAGGGCGTCTGATTGCCCATCCTGACAGGGCGCTTGTCGGCGAAAAAGAGGCTTTCATCTCTATCCCGCAGATAACAGCCGGTTTCAAGGGAACAGGAGGTACTTACGCCTTCAAGCTCACCGGCAGGAAAGTGATCGGAACTGTGCTGCCGTTCAACCAGAATGACTGGGTCATAGTTTCTGTCCACGACAAGGAGCAGTCGTTTGCCACACTTTACAAGCTTGAGGGGCTGCTTGCCCTGCTGGCTGTTGCTGTGCTGGCGGCATCACTTTTCTTCGCTTACCGTAGAGTCGAAACAATTACCGCGCCGGTACAGGCGCTGTCAGATTTAAGCAGAAAACTTGCTTCCGGAGAAAAAGTTGCCGACTACAGCAGTTTTTCTGCCTACAGCGAGATTCACGAACTGCATGAGAATTTCCTGAAGATGGCAACGGCAGTAAACCAGCGGGAGCAGGACCTGCAGGAGCGCAATCAGGAACTGGCAGTAGCAGAAAAAGAGCTGCGGCATCAGGTCAAAGAGTATTTGCTGACACATCAGGAACTTGTTGCCGAGAAGGTAAAGCTGGAATCTATTCTGACAAGCATGGGGGAGGGGCTCAGCATTCAGAACCTGCAGATGCAGGTTATTCTCCAGAATGATGTTCATAAAAACATTTATGGGGATGTCACCGGCAAGCTCTGTTACAACTCCTTCGAGCATGAGGATACAATATGTCCCGACTGTCCTGTACAGGCGGCTTTTGCAGATGGACAGATCCATCAGGTGCTCAGGAAGGTCAAACGAAATGGCGAGCCTCATTATCTTGATGTTACCGCGTCACCGCTCAGAAGCCCGACGGGTGAGATAATCGGCGGGATAGAGATAGTCCGCGATGTTACAGAGCGGGTCAAGGTCGAGAATGAAGTAAGAAGACTCAATCAGGAGCTTGAAGCGCGGGTAATCGAACGCACTGCCGAGCTGGAGGTTGCCAATCAGGAACTGGAGTCATTCAGCTATTCGGTGTCGCATGATCTGCGGGCGCCTTTGCGTCATATCAGCAGTTTCAGCAGCATTCTTGAAAGCGATTACGGCGCCAGGTTCGATGAGGACGGGAAATATTATCTTTCCAGAATAATTTCCGGCTGCGCCAAGATGGGGCTGCTGATTGACGATCTGCTCGAACTTGCCCAGGTAACGAGGAGTGAATTGCGATCGTCAAGGGTGAGCCTCAGCCGGATTGTGAACAATATTGCCGCATCTTTGACGGAAAGGGAACCGGAGCGGATGGCGAGCTTCCTGGTTGAGGATGGTCTCGATGTGTACGGTGATGAGCGCCTGCTTGATGTGATGCTGAACAACCTTGTCAATAATGCCTGGAAGTACTCGGCGCAGAAGCCTGAGACGGTGATAACGTTCGGTTGTAAAAAAATCGCCGCCGGGACGGCATATTTCGTCAAGGATAATGGCGTCGGCTTTAACATGAATTATATGGACAAGCTGTTCGCACCGTTCCAGAGACTCCACGGGCCCGAGTTTGAAGGAACCGGGATAGGGCTGGCAATCGTGCAGCGGGTCGTTCATCGGCATGGCGGCAAAATCTGGGCCGATGCTGTTGAAGGTGAAGGGGCGACCTTCTATTTCACGTTGGGCATTAAAGACGTGCGGGCCCGGGAGGCTTGAATTTCAAGGATGACGTATGAAAGTTGCGGTTATTTGATTTACTCATAATTCATACCTGTAAACTGGACAAATATGCTGACAAAATTATTTTCCTGCCAAAAAAGCCGAAAATAATTTCTAACTTACTAATAATTCATAATTGTCTAACACCTTGATTATGTAAAACGTTTGCGCAAAGCTCCCGCCCTGTGATAATTTCAGATAATTTCCGACCTGGAGAAGTAATGTACTACCCTGATAAAGAGAGCTTTGCCGCGCTTGCCGTCAAGGGGAACCTGATCCCTGTCTATCGCGAGATCATGGCGGATATGGATACCCCGGTCAGCGCTTTCATGAAGATCGATGATGGTGAATACTCCTTTCTGCTCGAAAGTATCGAGGGGGGGGAAAAATGGGCGCGCTACAGCTTTCTCGGCAGCTCCCCCGCTGTTGTGCTCCGCTCCCGTGGCCGGTCGGTAGAGGTATTACGCCGCGGTGAAGCGCCGGAAGTTTTCGAGAGCGACGACCCGCTTGACCTGATCAGGGAGCATCTTGCCCGCTTCAAGCCGGTTGAGATCGAGGGCTTGCCCCGTTTTTTCGGCGGCGCTGTCGGCTATCTCGGCTATGACATGGTGCGGTTCTTCGAAACGCTCCCCGCGGAAAAGCCTGCCGTTATCGGCGCTTATGACTCCTGCTTTCTGATAACCGATACGCTGGTAATTTTTGATAACGTCAGGCAGAAGATCAAGGTCGTTGCCAATGCCCATCTCGACCCGGCTTTGCCGGATGAGGCATACAGAGACGCAACCATGCGGATTGATGCCCTGATTGCCCGGCTGAAGAAGCCCCTGGCAGTCCCGCAACCACAAAAAAAGCCGGATTCTCCGGTGGCATTCCGCTCGAATGTCAGCCGGGAGGATTTCGAGGCTGCGGTTGACAGGGCGAAAGAGTACATCAGAAGCGGCGATATAATTCAGGTAGTCCTCTCCCAGCGCTTTTCCGGCGAACTCACTGTCGAGCCGCTCGATATCTACCGGGTACTCAGAACCCTGAACCCTTCACCCTATATGTTCTTCCTGCGGATGGACGAAACCATCGTCCTTGGAGCCTCGCCCGAAGTCATGGTCCGCAAAGAGGGGGAGAAGGTCGAGCTGCGGCCGATAGCCGGCACCCGGCCGCGTGGAGCCTCCCCGGACGAGGACAACGCCCTTGAAGCGGAACTGCTGGCAGATCCTAAAGAACGTGCCGAGCATGTCATGCTGGTCGATCTGGGGAGAAACGATCTGGGGCGGGTCTGTAAAACCGGCAGCGTCAAGGTGACGGAGCTGATGGTGGTCGAGCGTTACTCCCATGTCATGCATATTGTTTCCAATGTCCAGGGTGAGCTTGCCGCAGGTCAGGATGCTTTTGACCTGGTGCGGGCGACATTTCCGGCCGGGACACTCTCCGGCGCGCCGAAAGTCAGGGCAATGGAGATTATCGATGAACTTGAGCCCTGTTGTCGCGAGATCTACGGCGGCGCTGTCGGCTACTTCTCCTTCTCCGGTAACATGGATCTGGCGATCGCCATCAGAACACTGGTGGTCAAGGACGGTAAAATCCATCTGCAGGCCGGGGCAGGTCTGGTGGCGGACTCCGACCCGGCGACCGAGTATCAGGAGACAGTGAACAAGGCGATGGCAGTGGTGAAGGCCATCGAGACCGTCGAAAAAGGGCTTGATTAAAAACAGGTACGAGGAACTAAGAACAGGTACGAGGATCGAGGAAAAAGGAACGAGGAAAACCTCTGGTTCTGTCTGTCCTCGATCCCCGGTCCTCGCTCCTCGATCCTGAAGATGCGGAGCATTAATAAATGTTATTGATGATCGACAATTACGACTCCTTTACCTACAACATTGTCCAGTATTTCGGCGAACTGGGTGAAGAGGTGCAGGTATTCCGCAACGACAAGATAACCGTTGCGGAGATTGCGGCGCTGAACCCCGAGCGGCTGGTAATCTCGCCCGGTCCCTGCTCTCCCGAAGAGGCAGGTATATCGGTAGCCGCTATCCGTCATTTTGCCGGAAAAATCCCCCTGTTAGGGGTTTGCCTCGGTCACCAGTCGATCGGCGCCGCCTTCGGCGGCAAGGTTGTCCGCAGCGTTTCGCTGATGCACGGCAAAACCTCGCCGATCCATCATGACGGCCGGGAGCTGTTTGCCGGTCTCCCCAGTCCCTTCAACGCCACCCGCTACCACTCTCTGGTCGTAGAAAAGGAGAGCTTTCCCGACTGTCTCGAGATCACTGCCTGGGTTGAAAACGGCGAGGTCATGGGGCTGCGCCACCGCTCGCTTCCTCTCTGGGGGGTCCAGTTTCATCCCGAGTCGATCCTCACCGAGGGGGGGATGGACATCCTGAAGAATTTTCTGGAGATGACGAAATGATCAAGAAAGCCATAGCAAAGATTGTCGAGCGGGAAGACCTTACCGAAGGGGAGATGATAGAGGTGATGGAGCAGATCATGTCCGGCGGCGCCACCCAGGCGCAGATCGGCGCGTTCATTACCGCCCTGCGGATGAAAGGGGAGACGGTCGACGAGATCACCGGCGCTGCCCGGGTGATGCGGGAGAGGGCGACGCCGATCAGGGTCGGCCGGGGACTGCTCGATATCGATCGTGACGACATCAACATCGACCAGGAGACGATTCTGGATGTTGTCGGTACCGGCGGTGACGGCACCAATACCTTCAACGTCTCCACCACCGTTACCTTTGTGGTTTCCGCCTCCGGCGTCAAGGTGGCCAAACATGGTAACCGCTCCGTCTCCTCTCTCTGCGGCAGCGCCGATGTGCTGGAGAAGCTCGGCGTGAACCTTGATGTAACTCCGGAAACAGTCGAACGCTGCATAGCGGAAATCGGTTTGGGTTTTCTTTTCGCTCCGGCGCTCCACGGGGCGATGAAGCATGCCATCGGCCCGCGGCGTGAGATCGGTATCAGGACGATCTTCAATATCCTCGGGCCGCTCACCAACCCGGCAAGCGCCGACTGTCAGGTGATGGGGGTCTACCGGGGGGACATGGTCGAAAAACTGGCGCATGTACTGCAGAAGCTCGGCTGTCGCCGCGGTTTCGTCGTCCATGGTCTGGACGGCATGGACGAGGTGACTCTGACAACGTCAACCTCCATCGCCGAGGTCACCCCGGCAGGGGTAAAATTGAGTCTTTTCACCCCCGAAGAGGTCGGTTTTGACTTCTGCCGGATGGAGGAGCTTAAAGGCGGCGATGCCGTTGCCAACGCCGTCATTGTCAGGGAGGTTCTTGCCGGCAGTAAAGGGCCAAGGCGGGAGATCGTCCTGCTCAATGCCGCTTTCGGGCTGGTGGCGGCAGGAAAAGCGGCCGATCTGAAGGCCGGGCTGGTTATGGCAGCTGAAGCTATCGATTCGGGCCGGGCTCTGGCGCAACTTGAGAAACTGGTGCGAATGACCAATGAGTAACAGCAGGTAATAATTGTACTTTTTCGCTTCCGGCTGTGCCGGTTTAGGGGATAGCATGACCACTCCGGATATCTTGAAAAAAATTGTTTCTCACAAGCGTACCGAGGTGGCGGTTGCCAGGGCGGCCGTGCCGCTTGCCGAGATGAAGGCAAGGCTTGGCGACCGTGAGGATCAGCCGCGCGGTTTCGAACGGGCGCTCCGGGATGCCCTGCTCTCCGGTTGGACGCCGGTAATTGCCGAGGTGAAGAAGGGTTCGCCGAGCAAGGGGCTCATCCGCCCGGATTTCGACCCGCTCGATATCGCCGCAACTTATCAGGACAACGGCGCAACCTGCCTCTCGGTGCTGACCGACGAACATTTCTTCCTCGGGCACTTAAGCTATCTGGCGCTTATCAGGGAGCAGGTGGCGCTGCCGCTTTTGCGCAAGGACTTCATCTTTGACGAATACCAGATTTTTGAAGCGGCAGCGGCCGGAGCGGATGCCATCCTGCTGATCGCCGCCATGCTGGAGCCGGCGCAGCTTGCCGAACTGCTCGGCAAAGCCCGTGAGCTTTATCTGGACGTGCTTCTTGAGGTGCATGACGAAAGGGAACTGGAGATGGCGCTGGCAACCGATTGCGGTCTGATCGGCATCAACAACCGCAGCCTGCATAGTTTTGTTACCGATCTGGCGACTACCGAACGGCTGGCGCCGCTCATACCTGCGGCGCGGCTGATTGTTGCCGAGAGTGGCATCAACAGCCGCGCCGATATCGTCCGGCTGCAAAACGCCGGCGCCGGGGCTTTTCTGGTCGGCGAGTCGCTGATGCGGGAAGCGGATATCGGGGCGAAACTGCAGGAACTTATTGGTTGAGTGGTTGAGTTGATAATTGGTTGAGTAGGACATGCCGGAGAACCGGGGAAAAGCAGTTGAGTGGCTGAACTACTCGACTACTCAACCACTAAACAGTTTCTCAGAAGTTTAAGATTTCAGGAGGTTTTATAAATGGATACGAAAATTCTGCTTGGTGAAGACCGGATTCCGAAACAGTGGTACAACATCATCCCCGATATGCCGGGCCCGCTGTCGCCGGTCATCCATCCGGGTACGCTGCAGCCGGTAACTCCCGACGACCTGCTGCCGCTATTCCCCATGGGGCTGATCGAGCAGGAGGTGTCAACGCAGCGCTGGATAGACATTCCGGACGAGGTGCGGGAGGTCTACCGCCTCTGGAGGCCGGCGCCGCTTTACCGGGCGCACCGTCTGGAAAAGGTTCTCGGTACTCCGGCGAAGATCTACTACAAATATGAGGGGGGCTCCCCGGCCGGTTCGCACAAGCCGAATACGGCGATTCCGCAGGCATACTACAACAAGATTTTCGGTACCAAACGGATTGCCACCGAGACCGGCGCCGGTCAGTGGGGCTCAGCCATGTCGTTTGCCTGCCAGATGTTCGGGCTTGCCTGTACGGTATACATGGTGAAAGTTTCGTTCAACCAGAAGCCTTATCGCAAGAGCATGATGCAGCTTTGGAATTCGGAGGTAATTCCTTCACCTTCCGACAGAACCAATGCCGGTCGCGCCATCCTGGCGGCATTTCCGGACAGCAACGGCTCGCTCGGTATCGCCATCAGCGAGGCGGTCGAGGACGCTGCCACCCATGAGGATACCCGCTATGCTCTCGGCAGCGTGCTGAACCATGTCTGCCTGCACCAGACAGTTATCGGCATTGAGGCAAAGGAGCAGCTGGCGTTGATCAATGCCTATCCGGATGTCGTCATCGGCTGTCACGGCGGCGGTTCCAACTTTGCCGGTATCGCCTTCCCGTTTGCCGCTGACAAGGCTGCCGGCAAAAATGTGCGACTCCTCGCCATGGAGCCGACCAGCTGTCCGACCCTTACCAAGGGGGTCTATGAATTCGATTACGGCGATACCGCCAAGATGGCGCCTATAGCCAAAATGTACACCCTTGGCCACGACTTCATGCCGCCGGGGATCCATGCCGGTGGCCTCAGGTATCATGGCGCGTCACCGCTGGTATCACAGCTTGTCAACGCCGGCGTGGTCGAAGCGCGGGCGGTTGCCCAGCGCAGCTGCTTCGAGGCGGCGGTGCAGTTCTCCTGTGCCGAGGGGATCATCCCGGCGCCGGAGTCGTCCCACGCCATCCGCGGGGCGATCGACGAAGCGCTGCAGGCGAAGGAAGAGGGTAAGGAGAAGACCATTCTTTTCTGTCTCTCCGGCCATGGTCAGGTTGACATGACTGCCTATGATGCCTACTTTAGCGGCCAGCTGGAGGATTACGAGTATCCGGAGGAAGCGATCAGGGAATCGCTGACACATCTGCCGAAGGTCAATTTCTAACGGCGGAATCTGGGGTCAGGGCAACTTTAAAGGCGGGAACCGGGATTCGGGCAACTTATAAAGGCGGGAACCGGGATTCGGGCAACTTTAAAGGCGGGAACTGGGATCTGGGATCAGTAAAAACATTTAGGCACTAACCGGAACCGGCAAAAGCCTTTGATTTCCCAGTTCCCGGTTCCCGGTTCCCAGTTCCCAGTTCCCGACGGGGTTCTGTCCCCGGACGTCCCCGCAGGGGGATCAGTCGAACAGGCCAGGATCGGACTCGACGATCTCGTCCCACAGGGTTTGGAACGACAGCCACCCGAACCCGGGTGAACCGAGGCTGAAGGCGAGGGCACGGGCCTCGTCGGCCGGCCAGTGCTCGGGTGTGCCGGCCGCTTCGGCCAGCAGCTGCACCTGGGCCGAGCGCTCCATCGAGATGAACCACCATGCGGCCTCGTCGACCGTGAGGCCGGTGGTGAACAGACCGTGGCCGGCGTGGATGCCCACCCGGTGCGGGCCGAACGCTCCCGCAAAGGCCGCCCCGCCCTCCCGATCAAGCACCAGGCGGGGCTCCCGGATGACGGCCTGCTGCTCGAAGAACACGCAGGCGTCCTGGGTGATGGGGTCGAGCGGGCGACCCAGGCTGGCCCACGCCTTGCCGTGCAGCGAGTGGGCGTGGCACACCGCCGTCAGCTCGGGTCGGGCCTGGTGGAGCGCCGAGTGCAGCAGCAGTCCCACCGGGTTCACCGGCCGCCGCCCGACGATCACCCGCCCCGTGTGATCCACCTGGATGAGGTCGCTCACCTTGATCTGGCGGAACGACACACCGATCGGGTTCACCCACAACAAGCTCGGGTCTTCGGGGTCGCGCACGGTGACGTGCCCGAGCAGGCCCTCGGAGAAGCCCAGCCGTCCGAAGACCCGGCACACTCCCGCCAGCCGCTCGAGCCGGTGGCGCCGCTCATCTGCAGGATCAGTGAACACCGGGGGCTGACGGGTGATGAAGGCGCTGACGTCGACGTCCATGCGTCATCGTCGCACGGGTGCCGAGGAACCGGGCGGGTACCGTGGCCGATGGGTTGTTCGCCGTGAGCCGGCTCGACGAGGTCGGCGCGGCCGATGGATGGCGCTGCTGGCTGTGTGACGAGCCGGTCGACTCAGCGATGTCGGTCAACGACCCCCGAGGCCCGAGCGTCGACAGCGTGATGACGAAGGCCAAGAGCAAGGCCAAGGGGGCGAGCGGGGGTCAGGAGCGCTTGGCCCATAGGGCGTGCAACACCAAGAAGGGTGCGATTGCGGCGGTGGTGCCGTGGCCCGATCGGCTGTTCGTGGTCGACCCGGCACCGATCCTCATGAGCGTCGATCGGCTCGAACGCAAGGGCGGCCGGGAGGTCATGGCCCGCTGCCCGACCCAGGCCGATGCTCAGGAAGCCGCCGCCTGGTTGGTCGAGCGCGTCTCCCGTCTCCGGCCCGGGATGGACGTGACCACCGACATCGAACCCGGTGGCGGCCAGTACCTGTTGGTCCTGCGGGCGTAGGCGCCCGGCCCCGGCCCCGGCCCG
>JBBRBA010000079.1:0-16428 GCA_038206285.1 Geobacterales bacterium | reverse complement strand
TGAGTTTGCCAGCGCTATTGCCAGGGTGGTCTTGCCGAGCCCCGGAATATCCTCGATGAGGATATGGCCACCGGTCAGCAGGGTGGTCAGCGCCAGCCTGAGCGGTTTCGCCTTGCCGGGCAGATGGCTTGAAGTCAGTTCGGTGATGATCTGCTGCAGATGTTGACTCTGAGTCGGGTTCATTTTGTTCTTATAACACAAATTGCCGGGGAAATGGGTAAAGATCTGCCGGCCCGGAGGCGGGAAAGATGATCAGCAAAGGAGGTTGCCTGCATTTCCTTGCCGGAAATGACTCTTGTGACCTCTATGGCAATTGACCGGTGATATGATATAGTTTAGCGAATCCTGCCCCTTTTGTCATTTGCAGCAATAGCGCAAAATATTTCAATGATAACAAAGTTACTCCGGAGATAATGTTGATAGTCAACCCACTTCTTTTACTGGCACTTGCCGCGATAATCGTCGTCGTTATCCTCGCCTGCCGGCTGCCGCTGAAAAGTGGCGGCAGCCGGGAACAGGGGTGATTTGACATGGCAAGACTCCCTCCGGAAAAGATATCCGGGCAATCGTTGGCGCGCAATTTTGCCAGACTGGCAAGTTTTGCCGATGTGGACGAGGTTTATGACAATCTCTCCCGCATGCTGAAGCGACTGTTAAAAAGTCGTTGGGTCCTGGTCTACCAGCTGGATCGCGAGACAAGAAGTTTTACCCCGGTTCGCAACTGCGGTCTCCCGCCGGAGTGGGTGAGGAGGTTCAGCACCATCCAGTTTCTGCCCGAAAAACAGCCCATGCTGCTACGGCTGCTTTCCCGGCGCCGCCACCTGCTCATCTCTGACCCGGCATCTTCCGCGCTCTTCTCCCACTTCTTCCAGCACCTCCTCCGTGCGGTTACCCTGTTGGCGGTGCCGATGCTGGTAAGGCAGCAGGTAACCGGGGTCGTCTTTGTGACCCGTTCCCGCAAGCTTGAGCCATTCTCCCGTGCGGAGATTGTCTTTATCAGGGAGCTGGTGGCTCAGGCCGCTCTCGTTGCCAGTCACATCCGCCTGCTGGACGAATCCCTCGATATGGCTCTGGAGGTTGCCAAACGGATAGACATCATCCTCATGCTGGACGACATCAACAAGGCTATCTCCTCTTCTCTCAGCCGCGAGCGGATTGCCGCCATCGCCATCGACAGGATCGAAGGGGTGGTGCAGTGCGACCTGCAGGCGCTGGTTGAATTGAAGGCTGGCGAGCTCGTTGTGCTCGCCGCGCGGAGCGGCAGCATGAACCTTCCCGGATTGCTGCTGCCGGGAAATATAATCAAGGGGAGCGGTATCATCCGCCGCGCCTTTGTATCCGGAGAGAGCCAGTATCTCCAGGACATCGGCCTGAGCGGGCGGGAGTCGTCTCTGGGAAAGGCGCTCGTTGCCGTTGGCATAAGGTCGCTGCTGGCTGTGCCGATCATGGGCCATGACGCGGCGCAAGGGGTGATGCTGCTTGGCGACCGCAGTCAGGGACGCTTCCGCAGTGAAGAGACCTTTGCTATCGGCAAGATAGCCTCCCAGTTGGCAGTGGCCATGGAAAATGCCCGGCTTTACGATGACCTGCACCAGCTTTTTTTCAACACTGTTGCCTCCCTTGCCAATGCCATCGACGCCAAATCCCCCTGGACCAAAGGTCATTCGGAGCGGGTGATGCGGGTTGCCGCGGATATTGCCAGGGCTATGGGGATGTCCGAAGAAGATGTGGAACGGGTTCGCCTTGGCGGGCTTCTCCACGACATCGGCAAGATCGGCATAATGGAGGCTCTGCTGGAGAAGCCGCAGGAGCTGGATGAAGATGAATTTCCCCCCTTCCGGCTGCATCCCGAAAAAGGGGTTGCGATTCTGGCGCCGATCGCGCAGCTGCGCCACATTCTCCCGGCAATCCTCCATCACCACGAACATTACGACGGCAGCGGTTATCCCCACGGTCTTGCCGGCGTGAACATCCCCCTGGACGCCCGTATCATCGCCGTGGCCGACTCCTTTGACGCCATGGTGGCGGATCGTCCCTACCGTAAGGGGTTAAGCACCACCGAGGCGGTCAGGGAGCTGGTGCGCTGCTCCGGCAGCCAGTTTGATCCGGAAATAGTCGACTGTTTCCGCTGCAAGATCACCAGGGTAACCCGGGACCCTTCCCTGGCTGCGGGTGACTGCGGGAAACCTGTTGCCAAAGTTGAACCGTAACGAAAAATGCAGAGCCCTCTGCGACCGGCCCCGCTCCCGGGGCAGCGCCAATGCACACATTATTTTGTCTTTGAGCGGTAAAATCGGCTTCATGCGTCCACAATGAGGCTTTTTTGTTGTTAGTATTTTGGTTATTCTGCTATAAAAACAAGTTGACGCAAAGGTACATTGCAACGATTTATAAGGATAAACCGGTATGCCGATAGCTACAATTGACGAGGCGATAGAGGATATCCGCCAGGGAAGGATGGTGATTCTGGTTGATGACGAGGATCGCGAGAACGAGGGTGATCTTACCATGGCGGCAGAAATGGTTACACCGGAGGCGGTCAACTTCATGGCAAGGTTCGGCAGGGGGCTGATCTGCCTCACCCTTACCGCTGAAAAGTGCGATCATCTGAAACTTCCTGCCATGGTTGCCGCCAACACGTCGTCTTTCGGCACAGCTTTCACTGTTTCCATCGAAGCAAAAAAGGGTGTTACTACCGGCATATCCGCCGCTGACCGCGCACACACGATCCTTACCGCGGTTGCTGACGACTGCAGTGCGGAGGACCTTGCCAGACCGGGTCATATCTTCCCGCTTCGGGCCAGAACCGGCGGAGTGCTGGTGCGTACCGGCCAGACAGAAGGTTCGGTAGATCTGGCAAGGCTTGCCGGGCTGAAACCTGCCGGGGTCATCTGCGAGATCATGAATGACGACGGCACCATGGCAAGGTTACCGGAGCTGCGCAAGGTTGCTCTTGAGCATGGTCTGAAGATCTGTTCGGTCGCCGATCTGGTTGCCTACCGGATGCGGACGGAGTCGCTGGTGCGGCGCGCCGTCGAAGTGCCCCTGCCGACGCTTTACGGCGGCGAATTCACCGCCGTAGCCTTTCAGAACGATATTGACCTCCTTGAACATCTGGCCCTGGTAAAGGGAGATGTCAGCGGCGATACGCCGGTTCTGGTCCGGGTTCATTCCGAGTGCATGACCGGCGATGTTTTCGGCAGCTGCCGCTGCGACTGCGGTGAGCAGCTCCACAACGCCATGGCGATGATCGAATGCGAGGGGCGCGGCGTCATCCTCTATATGCGGCAGGAAGGTCGCGGCATCGGGCTGATCAACAAGTTGAAGGCCTACGGACTGCAGGACCAGGGGAAGGATACGGTTGAAGCGAACCTGGCGCTCGGCTTCAAGGCGGATCTGCGAGATTACGGTATCGGCGCCCAGATTCTGGTGAACCTCGGGATAAAGAATATCCGTTTGATGACCAACAATCCCAAGAAAGTAGTCGGCCTGGAAGGCTACGGCATCAATATTGTTGAACGGGTGCCGATAGAGACCGAGCCTACCGAACAGAATCTCAAGTATCTGCAGACCAAGCGGGAGAAGCTGGGGCATCTGCTGGAGAATTTGTGAAGAGTGAAAAAATGCAGAGAGTCTTGATGTTGTTTATAAAAGGGAGGATCTATGCCTAATTTCATTGAAGGAAAACTTGATGCCTCGGGGCTGGTCTTCGGCATTGTTGTCGCGCGTTTCAACAGCTTTATTGCCGAACGGCTCCTTGAAGGAGCGCTTGACGGTCTGGTCCGTCACGGTGCCGACGACGGCAAGATCGATGTTTTGCGGGTGCCGGGCGCATTCGAAATCCCGCTTGCCGCTCAGAAGATGGCTGCCCGGCGGAAATACGATGCCATCATCTGTCTTGGTGCGGTGATTCGCGGCTCTACCCCGCATTTTGACTATGTTGCCGGTGAAGTATCCAAGGGGGTCGCATCTGTCTCTCTTGAGAGCGGCATTCCGGTGATATTCGGTGTGCTGACAACCGACACCATTGAGCAGGCAGTCGAGCGAGCCGGAACCAAGGCGGGCAATAAAGGATTTGATGCTGCCGTTACCGCCATTGAGACCGCCAATGTTTTCAGGGAGCTTGTCTAGTGGGGCTTAGAAGAGAAGGTCGTGAAAACGCGGTGCAGGCACTTTATGCGATTGAGTTGAGTCCGTCGCCACCCCGGGAGGCGATAGCGCTTTTCTGGGAGACTGAGCGCTTCAAGTCAGCCGCCAGGGCGTTTGCCGGTGAACTGCTGACCGGGATACTTGAACATCGTGATGAAATTGATGCGCAGATTTCGGCTAAATCACCCAACTGGTCGCTTACCAGGATGGCGAAAATAGATCTGGCCATAATCAGACTTGCTGCTTACGAGCTTATTTTCCGCGGCGATATCCCGAAAAACGTAACCATAAATGAAGCTATCGAAATTGCCAAAAAGTTCGGCACCGAGGATTCACCCGCCTTTGTGAACGGGATCCTGGACGAGATAGCACGCAGCCTGCCGGATAAGGCGGATAAGCCGAAGAGTGTAGAGTGAAGACAGGCAGCTGAAGGCTCTACCGGAACGAATTTTCTTCAAACTTCAGCCTTAATACCCAAAACAGAGAGAGATATATGAAAGATATAAACGTCGGCCTGATAGGTTTTGGAACTGTAGGGACAGGGGTAGTCAAACTGCTGACCGGCAACGGCGAGCTGATATCGGAAAAGCTTGGCGCCGGGCTGATCCTGAAGAAAATAGCCGATCTCGACACAGTAACCGATCGCAAGGTAGCAGTTGCTCCCGGTGTGCTTACTGCTGATGTCAATGAAATCCTCGATAACCCTGAAATCGATATTGTCATCGAACTGATCGGCGGCTACGAGCCGGCCAGAACCTTTGTTCTCCGGGCGATAGCGGCCGGCAAACATGTTGTTACCGCCAACAAGGCGCTGCTGGCGCTGCACGGTGACGAGATATACAGCCGGGCTGCACAGGCAGGCGTCGAGGTTCTTTATGAGGCGGCAGTCGGCGGCGGGATACCGGTTATCTCCGCCATCAAGGGGAATATGGCGGCCAACCGCTTTACTACCATCCTTGGCATACTGAACGGCACCTGCAACTACATCCTGACCAGAATGACCAAGGAGGGCCTGGATTTCGGCACCGTTCTCAATGCGGCGCAGGAGCTGGGTTATGCCGAGGCTGATCCGACTTTCGACATCGAGGGGATAGACACCGCTCACAAGCTGGCGCTGCTCATCTCTCTCTGCTTTGGCACAAAAGTCGCGTTCGAGCAGATTTATACCGAAGGGATCACCTCGATCTCGGCACTGGATATCAACTTTGCCCGCCAGTTCGGCTACCGGATAAAACTGCTTGCCATCGGCAAGCGCGATGGCGACAGGATTGAGGCGCGGGTGCATCCGACCATGATTCCGCTTGATTACCCGATGGCCGATGTTGACGGTGCATTCAATGCGATCAGGCTGACCGGTGATTTTGTCGGTCCGGTAATGCTCTACGGTCGCGGCGCCGGCATGGAGCCTACGGCAAGCGCGGTTGTCGGCGACGCCATGGACATCGCCAGAAATATCATCGCCGGAATCGGCAGCCGGGTCGCCGCCCGCGGCGTTATCGAGTCTGCCATCAAAAACCTCACCATCAAGCCTGTCGGCGAGATTGTCAGCCGCTACTATATCCGTTTCAGCGCCGTTGACCAACCGGGGGTTCTTGCTGCCATCGCCGGTGCTCTCGGCAGGAACAACATCAGCATCGAGTCGATGATCCAGACAGGCAGAAGCGGGGATTATGTGCCGATTGTTATCATCACTCACGAGGCGGCGGAGCAGGATGTTGCGGCCGCACTTGCCGAGATCGACCGGCTGGAGATGATCCGGGAGAAGAGCAGGCTCATCAGGATTGAAGATAATCTGGAGTAAAGTGCATGAATGACCTGAAAGAAATCCTTCATGTAGGCTCTCATGCTGTTCTGGACGGGGTAGGGGATGCAATAAGCATTCAGGACCTCGACATGCGGATTATCTACCAGAACCAGGCGCATATTGGATTGATGGGCGAACATGCCGGTGAAGAGTGCTTTCGTGCCAATCACGGCAGAGACTCTGTCTGTCCGGATTGTCAGTTGGTGACTGCTCTCTATGAAGGCAAGACAGGCAGATGGGAAAGTGTGCTGAGGAAGGATGGCAGTACCAGGTATATTGAGATAGTAGCCAGGCCGCTCAGGTCTTCAAGCGGAGAGATCATCGCCGCCATAGAATCCATAAGGGATATTACCGAACGGAGGCTGATGAGCGAAAAGCTTAACGCCATTACCTCGGATCTTGAACAGCGGACCTGGAAGCTGATGGCAGCCAACAAGGAACTTGAAACGTTCAGCTATACCCTGTCGCATGATGTTCACAACTATATAGCCCGGATATCCATGGCAACCCAGGTTCTGAAGGAAGAGTTCTCTACCCTGCTTGAGGACAAGGGGAAATTTCTGGTCACAAACATCGAGGAGTCGTGCAACGAACTGGAGATGCTGGTGGACTCGACGCTTTTGCTCTGTCGCTCAGGCCAGGGAGAGATTGCCCGGGAGCCGGTCGATCTGACCGCACTGGCTACAGAAGTATGCGCGGAGCTGTGGCGGCAGTTTCCGGAGCGGATTGTCAGAGTGGACGTTGCTCCGGGTCTGTTTACGGTTGGCGACTGGCAACTGCTCAAGGTTGCGTTTAAGAACCTTTTCGGCAATGCCTGGAAATATACGATAAACACCAGTCAGCCGCATATCCGGTTCTTCGCGGAAAAGCAGGACGGCAGGGCCGTTTTTGTCGTCAAAGACAACGGCTGCGGTTTTGAAATGGAGGAGGTAGCCAGGCTCTTCAAGCCTTTCAGCAGATTGAAAAGCGCCCGGGACATCAAGGGGACCGGTATCGGCCTGGCGACCGTCAAAAGGGTTATCGAGGCTCACGGTGGCGAGGTGTGGGGTAATGGGGAGTCCGGCAAGGGGGCAGTCTTCTGCTTTACGCTGGCGCCGAAGGGATAAGCTCACCGAAGGTCTGTACCGATTTAAACCTTGTTGACGGCTGCGGCGCCAACGATGAACTTGAGCCGCTGATGAAAACAAGATGGGCAATGCCGTACTCTGCTGCCGTTGCCAGATTTTTCTCACTATCCTCGCCAAGCATGGTCCTTGCCGGGTCATAGCTTATCTTCTTCTGCAGTTCCCCCCAGAAGGCAACTTCCTCTTTCGGCAGCCCCAGTTCATGGGCGGAAACAACAGAGTCAAAATAAGGGCCGATGAGGGTCTTTTCCATTTTCAGAGAGAGCGTTTTGCCGTGAGCGTTGGTTACCAGATGGATTGCTTTTTTCTCCTTACGCAGAAATTTAAGGAAGGCGATCACATGCGGATGAACAGCGATCAGGTGAGCGACTTCGTGCTTCAGGAGCGGGATATCGAGGCCGAGCTGCTCTGACCAGTAGTCGAGATCAGTCCAGTTGAGGGTATTTTCCTGCGACCTGAACATGGCGTAAAGCTTCTCTTTGACTGTCTCAAGGGGGAGGTGCTGCAGTGCCGCATACCGCTTCGGCACATGTTCCAGCCAGAAATGGTCGTCGAAATGTCGATCCAGCAGGGTGCCGTCCATATCGAGCAGCACGGTGTCGATGTTGTTCCAGTTGATGAGCATAGAGAATTCTCCAGACGAAAAAGGGGAGAGCCTTGGCAGGCTCTCCCCTTTTTTCGCTTTATCCGGCTAAAGCATTACTTTTTCTTGCCGGCTTTCTTTGCCGGTGCAGCCGGTGATGCTGCCGGTGCTGCGGCAGGAGCTGCATTCCAGTTGTTCAGGTCGTGGGCGATGTTGTGGCAATCGCTGCATTTCGGGAACCTGGCCATGATCCCTGCTGCGTGCGGTACACCATGGCAATCCTGACACTTGGGCACCATCTTGTGCTTCTCCTGGTGGCAGGTTACGCAGAGGAGTGACTTGTGCTTCGACTTGTTGGAGACAAGCATGTTATATGCCTTGGAGTGACAGGCAGCGCACTGCTTGGAAGGAGTGTCAGCCGCATAGGTGACAGCCTTCGGCATGTGAGCCTTGTGGCACTTCTTGCAGTCGCTCGGGCCCTGGTCGGCAGAGTGAGCCTTGTGGCACTGGGTACATGCCGGGATCTTGCCGTGGACGTCGTGGCAGAAGGAGCAGGCAAGCTTGCTGTGCTTGCTCGGGTTTGACTTGAGCTGGGCAATCTGCTGCGAGTGGCAGGTGAGGCATGGATCGGTCACGTCACGGCCGAAGACGATCTCTTTCGGCTGGTGCGGATTCTTGTGGCACTGGAGACAGCCGCCAAGCTTGTAGTGCGCTTTGCCTTCGTGGCAACTGCTGCAGAGCGGGATGATCTTTCTCTCGAATGGCGGGTGACCCTGGTGGCAGTCCTGGCAGGTTACCTTGGTCTTATGGGCTTTACCTTTTGCTTCTACGTCTGCCGGAGCCTTGATGTGACACTTGGCGCAGTCGGCATTGGTAAGAGCTGCTGCCGGTTTGGTTGCCGGGGTTGGTGCAGCTGCCGCTGCCGCAGGTTTTGCCGGTGCAGCAGTTTTTGCTGCAGGTTCGGCTGCAACTGCCACAGAAGCAAGCAGAAGCAGAGCTGATGCCAAAGAAACAATCCTTTTCATCTTTCCTCCCTTTTTATGGTGATATCAGCCGGAAATGGCAATACTTCTGAAAAAAACTGCTGTATTAAACACTTATAAGAGTGATTCGTCAATGAAAAGTAGGTTCAGATCGCGTTTGCGGCAACAAACGTGCGGATCTCCTCCAAAGAGGCAGTCATAACCAGGCAGCGTGAGGGGAGACTTTCCAGACCTGCCAGTTCGGGGGGGAGCAGCGGCTCACTGCCTGTTGCCAGCCTGACTGCTTCGGCGAATTTTGCCGGGTGGGCAGTGGCGAGACAGACAGATACGCTCCCTTTTGTAGCGCAGTCAAGCGCCGCCCTGACACCTACGGCAGTGTGCGGGTCAAGAAGGTAGTTGCTCTCCTTTTTAAAGGAGGCGATTGTTGCCACTGTCTGCTGCTGATTGACTGACACCGAACTGAAATCCTGCCGCACCCGCTCCATCTCTGCGGCACTGAAATCTATCCTGCCGTTGGCGGCGAAGGCAGCCAGACTGGCGTTCACCCGTGCCGGATCGGCATCGAAAAGATAGTAGAGATAGCGTTCGAAATTTGATGCCACCTGAATGTCCATGGAAGGGGAAACGGTCGACACGACGGAGCCGATCGAGTAATCAGCGTTATTTATCATTCTGGTGAGAATATTGTTCTCGTTGGTTGCCAGCAGGAGCTGCCTGATCGGCAGACCCATTCTCTTGGCGACGTAACCGGCAAAGATATCACCGAAGTTACCGGTCGGCACCGAGAAGACGACATCTTGCCCGCCGTTTTCGGTAACTTTCATCCAGGCGTAGAAGTAGTAGACAACCTGTGCCAGTACCCTTGCCCAGTTGATCGAGTTGACGGCGCCGAGAGAGTGCTTCTCCTTGAAGGGGATATCGCTGAACAGCTGCTTGACGATATTCTGACAGTCGTCAAATGTGCCGTTGACGGCAAGGTTGAATACGTTCGCGTCGGTAACCGTCGTCATCTGCAGCGCCTGCACTCTGGAGGTCTTGCCATTAGGGTGGAGGATGAAGATGTTTATGTTCTGCTTGCCGCGAACCCCGTAGATTGCCGCACTGCCGGTGTCGCCGGAGGTGGCGCCGACAATGTTCATCTTCTCGCCGCGCTCTTTAAGCAGATACTCGAAAAGGTTGCCGAGCAGTTGCAGGGCAACGTCCTTGAAGGCAAGCGTCGGGCCGTGAAAAAGTTCGAGAATATGCAGCCCGTTCTTTTCGACCAGCGGGGTAATTTCCGGATGTCTGAAGGTGGCGTAGGATCGGTTGATGAGCTCTTTAAGGTCGTCTGCCGGGATGTCGTCGGCAAAAAGAGAGATGATGCTGAAGGCCAGCTCCTGGTATGAGAGGGGGCGCAAGCTCTCCAGCACGCTCTTTGACAGCTGCGGAAACTCTGCCGGCAGGAGCAGTCCGCCGTCGGTTGCCAGTCCCATCATTACGGCATCCTTGAAGCCGAGTGGCGCTATCCCGCCCCTGGTGCTGATATATTTCATGAGATTTTTACCTTCCGCCCGATAACAGTCAGTCGCCCTTCGGAAAAGAGTTTGATAGCCGCGGGATAGAGCTTGTGCTCTTCACCGTGGATTCTCTCGCCAAGGATTTCCGGGGTGTCATCTTCAAGCACCGGAACCGTCGCCTGCAGGATGATCGGACCGGTATCGGTGCCGGCATCGACAAAGTGAACCGTGCAGCCGGAAACCTTGGCGCCGTATTCCAGGGTCTGTTTCTGGGCATCAAGGCCGGGGAAAGCGGGGAGGAGCGCCGGATGGATGTTCATCACCCGGTTCGGGAAGGCAGCGAGCAGCACCGGGGTGACAATCCGCATGAAGCCGGCGAGGATAACCAGATCGACCTTGTGCCGGTTAAGGAGTTCTGCCAGGGCGGCATCATACTCCGCCCGACCGGCAAACTCCCGGTAGTCGAGATGGATTGCCGGGATGCCGTGGTTCCTGGCGCGTTGCAGACCGAAGGCGTCAGCCTTGTTGCTGATGACACAGGCGACCTCTGCATTGAGCTCTCCTGCGGCGCTGCGATCAATTATCGCCTGCAGATTTGTGCCGCTGCCGGAGATAAGAACGCCAAGTCTGGTTTTACTGAGGTTACTGTTCACAAGTCCCTGTTCCCTGTTCACCGGTTCAAACCATTTCCACTGCTTCGGCGCCCGGTTCACATTTGGCAATCTCGCCGATAATGTAGGCCTTTTCGTTAAGACCGGAGAGGCGGATAAGAATGTCGTCGGTCTGTTCTTCAGGTACTGCCAGCACCATGCCGATGCCGCAGTTGAGAGTGCGGTACATTTCGTTCTCTGCGATGTTGCCGGCGCTCTTCAGGATGTCGAATATCGGCAGAACCGGCCAGGTCCGCTTGCGGACTATTGCCTTGCAGCCATGCGGTAGCACCCGCGGGATATTTTCGAGCAGTCCGCCGCCGGTAATATGGGCAATGCCGTTGATGGTGAAGTCACGCAGCAGGTTCAGGACAGACTTGACGTAAATCCTGGTCGGCTTCAGCAGTTCGTCGGCAACGGTAAGCCCGGTACCGGGGAGCTCGCTGTCGATCTTCAGCCCCATCTTTTCAAAAATCACCTTGCGTGCCAAAGAGTAGCCGTTGGAGTGCAGACCCGATGAGGCAAGTCCGATCAGCCTGTTGCCGACAGTTATCGATGAGCCGTCAATCAGGTTATCGCGGTCAACTACGCCGACGGTAAAGCCGGCGATGTCATATTCGCCGTCAGCATAGAATCCGGGCATTTCCGCAGTCTCGCCGCCGATCAGGGCGCAGCCGGCCTGAATGCAGCCGGCAGAGATTCCCTTGACGATATCCGCAGCCTTGACAGGATCCAGTTTGCCCGTTGCCAGATAGTCGAGGAAGAAGAGCGGTTCGGCCCCCTGGACGACGATATCGTTGACACACATCGCTACCAGATCGATGCCGACGGTGTCGTGCCGGTCGGCCAGGAAAGCAAGTTTCAGCTTGGTGCCGACGCCGTCGGTACCGGAGACCAGCACCGGATTCTTGTACTTGCTGCTGTTAAGCGAAAACAGACCGCCGAAGCCGCCGATATCGGCCATGACTTCCGGTCTGGAGGTTGCCTTTACCAGAGGCTTGATCATCTTCACAAAGGTGTTGCCGGCATCAATATCTACACCTGAATCTTTATAAGTAAGACGCTCTTCGCTCAAAACTGTGCCTCCTCTGATTTGACGGAAAAATATATGCCATTGCCGGGGAAATGTCAAACCTTAATGCCTTGCAAAAAGCCTGTTTACATGAGTGGCCGCATAGCCTATTATCCGCTTCATATGGCTGAAATCAGTAAAGAAATTATTATCTGTCCAATGAACGAATCTGATATTGATCAGATCCTGGCGATCGAGCGCGCTTCCTTTCCGCTCCCCTGGCTGGAACAGCATTTTCTTGATGAAATAAACTCTCCTGTTGCCTTTCCTCTCACAGCCTTTGACCTTGACGGTCAGGTGACAGGTTATATCTGTCCGATGCAGGTGCTTGACGAAGGACATATCCTCAATGTGGCGGTAGCTCCTGCCTGCCGGGGAACCGGGGTCGGCAGGCTCCTGGTGCAACGGGTGCTGGACGACTGTTGTGCTTCAGGGGGAGCATTTGTTTCGCTGGAGGTGCGGGTGTCAAATGTTGCGGCGATCAGTCTTTACCAGCAGCTGGGCTTTATTGAAGTCGGCCGGAGAAAGCGCTACTACGAAAACGGTGAGGACGCCCTGATGATGGAGTATGCTTACTAGGCGGCTGTTTGCAAGGCTGACAGACTTGATTGCCACGAGGATTGCATGGAAGATGATCTGGAGCTAGTTTACCGTTACAGCTTTTAAGGACGGTAAAGAGCCGGAGTTTCCCATGGTCGGTGCAGAAGTCCAGCCTCTCCATGCAGTACTCCCCCGGCGGAGAGACGCTCGGGGGGTACTTCAGGTTTAAACAGACGGGATAAGGTGCAATTCCTGTTCTATGTCATTGCCGTTAACCAGCTCTTCACCGTTATTCGCCTCGCTACGAACGAGCCCACGTTCCACCCATTTGCTGATCTGCGATACTGAAATGCCGTATTTTGCGGCTGCCTGTTCAGATGTGTACCAGGTTTTGCTCAATGACATGGCGACCTCCCGCTTTGCTTTTTTTTAATTATACCATACCTCCGGCAAATGTTCCCGGATCATCCCGTTAAAGGTTGCTTGATAATTTGAAATAAGGTATTAAATGCGGGCAATGTTCCCGTGTAATGCTAAGTGAGGGTGTAATGCCGGGCAAAACAGGAGCAGCACCATAACAGAAAACCAGAGCCGTCCGGGTCAGCTATCCGCTGCCGGGCGGTTTCGTTTTTCAGGCTCTGGAGACTGGATAAGCAAAGGAGAGTCAATGTCTTGTAAAGAGCTGGATGAAAAATTTCTCAAAACAGTCGCCATTCTTTATGTCGAGGATGATGCTGATACGCGCGAACAGCTCGGACAGTTTCTGAAACGTCGCGCCGGCAGACTCATCAGCGCTGTGAACGGCGTTGACGGCCTGGAAAAGTTCACCCGGCTGAAACCGCAGATAGTGGTTACCGATATTCTCATGCCGGAAATGGATGGTCTGGATATGTCCAGTAAAATCCGTGATCTGGACAAGAGTGTGCCGATAATCGTCACCACTGCATTCGAGCAGACGGATTATCTGCTCCGCTCAATAGATATCGGCGTGGATAAATATGTCGTAAAACCGGTCAATGCTGATCGGTTGCATGGCGCACTTCTGGACTGCGCCCACAGGTTGCGCGCCGAGGATCTGTTGCGGCAGCAGCACAGGCTGGAGACCGAAGCTCTCCGGAGCAAGCATCTGGAGGCGCTGCACGTTCTCGCCGGAGGCATGGCGCACGACTTTAACAACCTGCTGCAGGCGCTTCTCGGGTTCGTCTATCTTGCCAAAGCGGAAGCCAGGCCCGGCAGCAAGGTTCAGGAGTATCTGGAAATGGCTGACAACTGTTCCGTTCAGGCACGCGATCTGGGCGAGCGGTTGTTGCTTGTCGCCAGGGCCGAGAAAAACGTCCGCCATGACACCTCTCTGAGTTCTCTTGTTCAAGCCGTTGTCACTGATATGTTGAACAGAACTGCCATTTCCGTCGAGTTCGATATTCCTGACAACCTCCCTGATGTAACCTGCGATGATTCACAGATGCTGGAGGTGCTGACCAACCTGACGCACAACTCCCTTGAAGCAATGCCCGCCGGCGGGAGGATCCGGATTTCGGCCAGCAGCGGCAGATTCTCGGGTGACGATGCAATGTCCCTTCCGGAAGGTGATTATCTCCAGGTAACTTTTGCCGATACCGGTGTCGGTATTGCGCCTGAACATCTGCCGAAGATATTCGACCCCTATTTTTCCACCCGGGATATCGGCAGCCAGAAAGGTATGGGGCTTGGTCTGGCACTCTGCGACACCATTATCAGGAATCATGGCGGCATGATCAGGGCAGAATCTCCTCCGGGCTCCGGGGCTGTTTTCCATATCTGGCTTCCGGTTACAGCGAAGATGTAGGCGGTGCCAATGTGGATTCATTGAATGGAACAAGGCGGCCGGACTTAGTATAAACGAGGTGCGCATGGCAAAAGGATACCAGGCAAACAGGGAGAGGCTCGAGGAGCTCAGCGCCTGCGGCAAGGCTGTCGGCAAACGGGCTGGCTTCAAGTGTGAATGGTGCGGGAGCAAGGAAGATTTGCGCCTTTGGGATTATCAGCCCGAGCATGAGCCGGTCATTGATACCCTTGCCCTGTTGTGTGGGAGCTGCCGGGAACTGGCCGCCGGCAGGAAGGCCGACCTCAATGAGCTGCGGTCAATTCGCAACGCCCTCTGGAGCGATATCCCGGCTGTTGCCGAGGGGGCAGCCAGGGTGCTGGCGCAATGCAAAGATGGCTGGGTGCGTGAAGCGATTGAGGACAGTTTTATAAACGACAATCTGAAAGATGAATTATTGAATAGATAATGGCTGACAATCTTGCATGAAATGGCGCCGATCCCGCCGGTTTTTCAGAACTCCCGGGCACGCGCGGCTGTCAAACGAGAGGTATTTTCAAATGGCCGCTAGCCCTCCCCCTTAAAGCTGAGTATAATATCTCCCAGGAAAGAAACCCGATATTCGCTGAACCGGTTTTTTGATTTTCCGGCTTATGGTCATCATTATCAACAGGAAAGGACAACGCCAATGTTACGAAACTTCAGAAAAGGTATTCTTGTCACTCTGCTTGTAACAATCATGGCCGCCATGACTGCCTATGCCGCCGACAACCCTCCTGTTGATGAAGGCTGGCCGCGTGAACAGAGCAGCAAGGGGAAGACGGCAATGGTCTACGAGCCCCAGGTCGACTCGTGGGACGGGTTCAACCTCAAGGCCCATACGGCTGTTGCCGTCAGGACAGGCAGCAGACCGGAGCCGGTTTACGGGGTAATCAGCTTCACTGCGCGGACACTTGTCGACAAATCCGAACGGATCGTCAATCTCGAAGGGTTGCAGATAACAGACGTCAAGTTTCCATCGGCAACCGAACAGACCCGGGACTTTCTTTCTGTTCTGCAGTTGACCGCCAGCAAGAAGATCAGGATCATCGCTCTCGACAGCCTTGAAGCTGCCCTGACTGCTTCCGATATCAAGATTGGCGGATCGGTAGCGGTGAAAAACGAAGTGCCGCAAATCATCTTTGCCAATAAACCGGCCATCCTTGTCTATATTGACGGCGATCCTCGCTACGTGCCGGTAAAGGAGGCGAACGGCAGGCTCTGGCGGGTTCTCAATACACGGGTACTGCTCCTCAAAGACGCTACGGGCAAGCATTACCTGCGTCTCTTCGATGGCTACATGGAAGCCCCGTCTCTAGACGGGCCATGGACCGTCTCTGCAGGGCTATCCGCAGATGTGAAGAAAGCCGGGAAGGAAGCCCGCGATTCGGGTCAGGTGGATTTCATGGAAGGGCAGCCTGATCCAGAGACAAAGGAGCTGCCATCACTCAAGAGGTTTTCGCCGCTGGTATACACGGCTTCAAGTCCCACCGAACTGATCGTAACTGACGGAGAACCGAACTTTGTTCCCCTTGCGGATACCGAACTTCTCTACGTCACGAACACGACGGGAAACATCTTTAAATATCTTAAAGATAACAAGACGTACGTCCTTCTTGCCGGTCGCTGGTTCCGGGGGGGATCACTTTCCGGCTCATGGGAATACGTCCCGCATAAAAGTCTGCCGGCCGACTTCGCAAAAATTCCCGACGACAGCGCCAAGGAGAACGTGAAAGCTTCCGTTCCCGATACTGAACAAGCCAGGGAGGCTCTTGTCGCCAACAGCATCCCGGAGACAACCAGGGTGAATCGCGACAGCCCCGGCTTCGTTGAGCTGGTATTCGACGGCAAACCGGAGCTGGAGCCGATTCAGGGCACGCCGCTTTCCTATGTTGCCAACTGCTCGACCCCGGTAATCATGGTGGATGATCATAGCTGGTATGCGGTTGAAAACGGGACATGGTTCACTGCTGCAGCCATCGACGGACCGTGGGTAGTTGCCGATAATGTTCCCGCAGTGATCTACTCTATCCCGACCAGTTCTTCGCTCCACTATGTAACCTATGTGAAAGTTTACGGATCTACGTCCGAATATGTATATACCGGCTATACTCCGGGATACCTGGGGACAGTGGTCAATGATAATGTTGTGGTTTACGGGACCGGTTATTACTACACCCCATGGGT
>JBBRBA010000078.1:0-16434 GCA_038206285.1 Geobacterales bacterium | reverse complement strand
ATTTCGACCCGTTTGATCGAATCGATGCCGAGATCGGCGTCAAGTCCCATATCGAGATCAAGCATCTCTACCGGATAGCCGGTCTTTTCACTCACTACGGCAAGCAGGGCGGCAGCCGCATCCGGGCCGGCCGCGGCCGGTGTCAGGGCTGCGGTTACGGCAACTGTTCCCGGGCTGCCGCTGTTAAGGAAAGCGGCGATTTCGCCGAGGGTCTGCAAAGAGCCGAGATGTTCCGGACCGATGAGCGGTGCATCCGGGAGCTTCTCCTGAATGGCGGAGAGGATTTCGACCCGTTTGATCGAATCGATGCCGAGATCGGCGTCAAGTCCCATATCGAGATCAAGCATCTCTACCGGATAGCCGGTCTTTTCACTCACTACGGCAAGCAGGGCGGCAGCCGCATCCGGGCCGGCTGCGGCCGGTGCGGCAGTAACCACCGGAGCCGGGGTATGGTCGGCTGCAGGAGCAGCAGCTGCTAGCGGGGATGAAAACGGCGCTGCCGGCGGCGGCTGAACATCCGTCCGGGGCGAAGAGTAAAGCGGCAGCGGGAGTGTTCCACCCATAAGGAGACGCTGCTGATTTTCAAGCAGAGCCTGAAAGGTTTTGCCGGCAGTTTCCTGCCCTTCGAGGAACTGGCGGTGGAGACGGGCGGTATCCTCCTGCATTTTCTGGAGGATCGTCATGCTTTCGCGGGTCATGCGCAGCGATTCGGCCAGGGCATCACGGGATGCCGGAGCCGCAGAACTCTGGCCTAGAAGCACCGGCGTTTCCGCGGTCCTTTTTCCCTTTAGGCCCATTTGGGCCCGTTCCTCGTTCCTCGTTGTGACCGGTGTTACCGGGGGGCGCTTTGCTCGCGGCTGGACATAGTTTGCCCCGCAAAGCGGCACGATCATTGCCGGTTTTTTGCCGGTTGTTGCCAGGGGCGGCTGAAAGCTTTCATCCCAGCGGTCGAGCCGGAGTTCATGCCCGAGAACCGTCAGCTGGGCAAGAAGCCGCGCCAGATCGAAGAGACCGGAGCGCTTGCCGCTGGAAGCGTCGAGAGCAATAGCCTGGTGGTCGCGCTCACCGAGAATCGCCCTGACAAGAGCGGTCAGCCGGGCTCCCGGGCCGACCTCGACAAATGTCCGGATACCGGCGGCATACATCGCTTCGATTTGAGCGACAAACTCGACCGGCCTTGCCAGCTGATTTGCCAACAGCTCTCTGGCCGAAGCCTGATCTGTCGGGTAGACTGTTGCCGTACTGTTGGCATAGACAGGGATATTCCCCCGGGTGATGTCGATGCTGCCGAGTGCTTCGAGGAAAGGTGCGGCCGCATCGGCTACCAGCGGGCTGTGGAAGGCGGCGGCAACCGGCAGCTTCTTGCAGGAGAGGCTTCTGGCGGCAAAAACGCTTGCCGCCCGTTCAATCTCGGCGCTGCTGCCGGAGAGAACGGCCTGTGCCGGGGCGTTGCGGTTGGCAATAACCAGGTCCAGCCCCTCTTCCCGCAGTATCTGTTCGACAACAGACAGCGGCGCCGGGACGGCAAGCATCCCCCCCCTGTCACCGCTGCCTTCGGCCATAAGCCGGCCGCGGAGGCGGGAAAGCCGGTGCAGATCAGCCTCATCGATACAGCCGGCAGCGCAAAGCGCCATAAGTTCGCCGTAGCTGTGACCGGCAGTCGCAGCCGCTGAGAGGCCGAACGACTCCAGCAGCCGCAATGCACCGAGACTTACGGCGCCGATTGCCGGCTGCGCCGCCTCGGTGGCTCGCAGCAGCGACTCCTGTTGCTCAGGGGCAGCGGCGGAATAATCGGCTGCCGGGTAAATTCTGTCGGAAAGTCGGCTGTTGTCAATAAAGTTGAGTCCGTTGTCGGCGGCGGTAAGCGCCGCCATCATCTGCGGGAAGGCACACGCCAGGTCGCGGAGCATGCCGGTGTACTGCGAGCCCTGCCCCGGAAAGAGGAACGCTGCGCGGTCGCCTGCCGGCTCCGCTGAGAAGAAGGCGCCGTCAGGCGTGCTCCAGTTCCCGGTGGGCCTGCTCTTGAGCATAGCCATAACAGTGGCGGTCATAGCGGCCAGGTTCGTTTTCCCCTGTTCAAGCGCCAGGGCGAGACGACACGGGCCACTTTTGTCAAACGATTTGCGGGCCTCAGCGGCAAAGGCGCGCAGATTGCTCCAGGAGGATTCACACGGCAGCGAAGTAAGCCGTTCTGCCAGCGCTGCAGCATTCTCGCCGGAAAACGGGATTATCTGAACGGAGCCGTCCCACTCGGCAACAGATTTTTCAGAGCCATACTCTTCCAGCACGGTGTGAAAGTTGGAACCGCCGAAACCGAAAGCGCTCACTGCGGCACGACGCGGACTGTCTCCTTGCGGCAGCCAGGGGCGCTTCTCGGCGGAGATGTAGAAAGGGGTGTTGCCGCTGCTCACCTCATCCAGAGGCCTGGTGACCTTGATTGTCGGCGGCAGGACCTTGTGATGCAGCGCCAGTGCCGCCTTGATCAGGCCTGCTGCTCCAGCGGCCGCCTTGGTATGGCCTATCTGCGACTTTACCGAACCAAGGGCACACCACGGTCTGGCTGCTTCGCCGTAAATTTCGCGCAGGGCAGAGACCTCGACCGCATCGCCGACCTTTGTGCCGGTGCCGTGAGCTTCAAGCAGGCCGATGCTCTCGGGAGTTACACCGGCTCTGTTGTAGGCGTCGAGCAGAGCCCGCTTCTGCCCGCCGGCGCTCGGGGCGTAGATGGCATCTCCCTTGCCGTCGCTTGATGACCCGACCCCCTTGACAACCGCATAGATCCGGTCGCCATCTCGCTCTGCATCCTCCAGCCGTTTGATAACGACTATTCCCAGCCCTTCGCCAAGCATGGTGCCGTCGGCGTCGGTAGCAAACGGTTTGATATCGCCACTGGCAGAGAGTGCCGGTGTTTTGCTGAAGCACATATACATGAAGATATCGTTGAACGTATCGATACCGCCGGTGACCACCATGTCCGCCTTGCCGGAGATAAGTTCCATCCCGGCAAGATGAAGCGCACTGAAAGAGCTGGCGCAGGCAGCATCAACCACGCAGTTGGTGCCGCCGAGGTCGAACTGCTTGCTTATCCGCCCGGCGACCACATTGCCGAGCAGGCCGGGAAACGAGTTCTCCTGCCACGGCACATAACCGTCAGCTATCCGCTGCACGACATCTTCGGCTACCGTATCATCCACGCCGGCATCCTTCAGCGCGTTGCGCCATATCGGATGACCGAGGCGCGCCCCGAGAGGGATGACCAGTTCCATGGCGCCGGTAACGCCGAGGATGACACTGACCCTGCTTTTGTCGTAGCCGTTTTCCGGACCGTAGCCGGCATCCTTGAGCGCCTGGCCGGCAGCAACCAGCCCGAGCAGCTGTGAAGTGTCGATCGCTTCGAGGGTGTTCGGCGGGATGTTGAACTCCAGCGGATTGAACGGAAACGGCGAGATAAAACCGCCACGGCGGCCATAGGTATGGTCAGGCGATTTCGGGTCGGAATTGAAGTAGTCGGCCGCTTTCCAGTGCGTTGGCGGGATCTCGCTGATTGAGTCGACCCCTTCGCGGATATTTGCCCAGTAAACGCTCTTGTCTTCAGCCCCGGGAAAGAGGCAGCCGATGCCGATAATGGCAAGTTTGTCGCTGCTGCGGGTTTCCGCCGGTTTTACGTCGTCAGTTTTCACCTAGAAATACTCCTTGAGCTCTGCATCCTGCAGCGGGGTGATCTGTACTGCTTCGGCAGGGAGATGAACCCCCTGGGAACGGAGCATGGCGGCCCTACCTAGTACCGCTGCCCCATAGAGAATGTTTCTGGCGACCGTCACTACCCGGCGCTGTTCGGCTTTTGCCAGATAGGAGCCGGCAACCCATTCGTTGAACGCCCCCATTGCCGGGCCTGCCCAGACCTGATAATCCATCTTGCGGCCAGGGTTGCCATCTTTCGCCCAGTGCGCCGCCTGCCCGAGATACCACCTGAACACCAGCGCCATCCGGTGTTTCGGATCGCGTTCGGCACGCTCCACCTGTTTCGGGTCGCGTTTCTGGAAATAGGCGCGGGTATCTCGCCAGATATCTTCAAGCGGCGCAAGAAACATGGTCTTTTCCAGCTTTTCCCGCTCAAGAGCCGGGATATGCTCGAGAGAGGCATGACTTCTGTATATTTCGAATAATCTGGCCGCACGCATCGGGAACATTGTCCCCCGCTTCAGCACCTGCACGGTGACCCCCATTTCGAACATATCGGCAGCAGGCGCCATGGTCACATCCGCCTGCCGGGTTTCGGCAAGCATCTCCCGGACAGCTGCCGAGGTCCCTGATTCGATGCACGCCTGATTGACCGATCCGGTCATGATCCAGGCTGCCCCCATGGCAAAAGCCGCGGCGGCGGAAGCCGGCGTGGATATCCCGCCTGCCAGTCCGGTTTTAAGCCGGCAGCTGTAGCCGAACTGCTTTTCAAGGCGGTCAGCCAGAGAGTGTATGGTCGGAAAGAGCGCTATTGCCGGACGATTGTCGGTATGGCCGCCAGAGTCGGCCTCAGCGGTCAGATACTGTGCCATCGGTATCTCAGCTGCCAGCAGCGCCTGATCGGCAGTTATCTCTCCCATTGACACCAGTTCCTTGAGGAACTTTTCCGGTGGCGGCGAGAAAAAGCCGGTTGCCAGCTCTTCCCGCGAGACTTTGGCCATAATACGCTGCGGCGCATGAACGCTGCCGTTCGCCAGGCGGCGGATACCATGAACCCGGTAACGGACAAGGGTCAGCGTCAGCGAGAGAAAAGCGGAGGCTTCGATCAGATCAACACCCTTTTTGAGGTAAAGTTTGACCAGCGCCTCTTCGAGATCAGGCTCCTGCGGAGAGTGAATCAGGTTGACGCCGAAGGGGGGTGCTCCGGGAGAGTTTTTCAGCTGATCGAGAGCGGTTTCAACTTCATGATAAGGCAGGCCGGCAGCGCCGAAAAAACCGAGCATCCCGGCGCGACCCAGTTCCCGGACAATGTTTACCGAACTTATCCCTTTTGCCATCGAGCCGCCGATATATGGGTAACGGATACCGAGTTCGGCACATAAATCCGGATCGCCGAGATTTTCCGGCAGTACCGGCATGACATAAGCAAGCAGCGGCACAGCCGTTTCATCCGCAGGAGCAGCGCCGAGAAAGGCGCTGCCGGATGTTTCCGCCAGAAGCGCTCCATCAGTTCCTGTCAGAAAAAGCGGCGAACGGATGCGGCGCAGCGCCGCGCCGGGCGGGGAGGAAGCTGACGCAGCTCCGTTCCGGCACCACCACCCCTGAATTGTATCCCCTGCAGTGGCTGGAACCGTCTGATGCATTGAATATTCCTAACGTTTACGCGGATAGATAATTTCTACAGGAAAATAATACTATGTACCTGAAATAGTATAATAATGCAAGTGAAAGGGGGTGTCCGGCAAGTTGGCGGCGGGATGAGGATGGTACAAAAAGGAGGAGACACTGGCGCGCCTCCTCCGGCAATCTTTGTCAGGCAAAGAGATCTGTCAGGGCTCTTCTTCCTCACTGGCAGATATTTCACGGTAGACGCGGTCTTCTTCAAAGCGCTTTGTCTGCGCCTGGAGCTTTTCAAGGTCTGCCTTGCACTTTACGCAGAGCCGTGCAAAAGGCATCGCCTTGAGGCGCCCGAGAGGAATCTCTTCTTCACAGTCTTCGCAAATGCCGTATTCACCATCATTAATCTTGGCAAGGGCTTCGTCGATACTCCTGATTTTATCCCGTTCGCGATCACCCAAAAGGAGCAGAAGTTCTCTGTCGCGCTCGTTGGACGCCTGGTCGTAGATATCTCCGCTCGGCTCATCGCTCGGTTTTTCGGAGCCGGTTTTCAAGGCTTTGCCGATCTCCTCGAAAGCCTCATCCTTGAGTTTGAGCAGGATTGCTCTCATCTCATCTGCTTTATCAACCATGTATATGCTCCGGATATTTGAATACTGAATTAAACTGATGCCCGAAAGCGGAAGCATGATACCCTAAAGCACTTTTTTGTCAAGCAAAAGCCCCTGCCCCTGTTAAACAGGATAAGTGCGCTGACGAAGTTATCCTCTGCTGAAAACGCATAAAATAACTGCTAACTTACTAAAAACAGATGAGCCCCGGAAGTCCGGGGCTCATGAGGCCTGTTTATGCTGCGACCTGCCTATTCTTCTTCCTTGAGGATATAGCCGACGCCGCGTACGGTATGGATAAGTTTTACCGGGGCATCGCGGTCTATCTTCTTCCGCAGGTAATTGACATAAACATCAATGATGTTGGTGAAGCTGTCGAAAGTATAGTCCCAGACATGATCGGCAATCATGGTGCGGGTCAGAACCTGGTTCGGGTTACGCATGAAGTATTCGAGCAGGCCATACTCTTTGGCGGTCAGGTCGACCTCTTTTTCCGCTCTCCATACCTTGTGGGTTACCGGATCAATCCTCAGATCGGCAAAATGGAGCTCGGCGCCTCGATCCATCTCGCTGCGGCGGATGAGAGCCTTGACGCGGGCAAGGAGTTCGGCGAAGGCAAACGGTTTTGTCAGGTAATCATCAGAGCCGGTTTCGAGACCGACGACGATATCCTCAACCGTATCCTTGGCGGTCAGCATCAGCACCGGTGTAGCCAGCTTTTGATCGCGGAGCTCTTTCAGAAAGCTCATGCCGTCGCGTTTCGGGAGCATCCAGTCGAGGATGATGAGATCGAATTTCCGCTCAAGCGCCATAGTGAGCCCTTCTTCACCATCTCCGGCAGTCTCTACTTCGTAACTCTCCTCTTCAAGTCCACGCTTGATAAAGCTGGCAACCTTCTTCTCATCTTCAACAACCAGAATTTTCATAAATCCCCCTTTTAGTATTGTTCTTCACATTAATAGTTGAAACAGGTTATGCAAGACCCAGCCCGGTAAGTTTCTTGACGATTTCGCTTGCCGATTCCTCAACCGACTTATTGGTAACATCAATTGTCAGCCAGTGCGAATTCCTTCTGTAGAGCTGTTTGCAGCAGATAAGCTCGTCAAGGATTTCGTCATAACTGGCATATTTACTGCGCGGATTCTGCTGCATCTGCATCAGTCTGGCGGTACGGAGCTCAACCAGACGCTTGGCATCGATAAGCAGCCCGACAACCCGGTTCTGATCAATCTCAAACAGCTCTTTCGGCGGCTCTATTCCCTTGACCAGCGGGATGTTCGCCACCCTGAAGCCTTTATGGGCAAGATACATCGAAAGAGGTGTCTTTGATGTTCTTGAGGCGCCAACCAGGACAATGTCGGCCTTGTAAAGATACCTGAGTTCCTGGCCGTCATCCTGTTTAACCGTGAAATTTACCGCCTCAACCCGCTTGTGGTACTCGGCATTGATTTCGTATAGCAGTCCCGGCTCCTGCAGCGGGGCAAGCCCGAGTATTTCGGAAAACTTGTAGATGATCGGGCTTAACAGGTCGATGACTTCAAGTTCCCGCTGCTCCGCCTCATACTGCAGAAACTGGGCAAGCTCTCTGTTTACCAGTGTGCAGATGATGAGGCCGGGCTGGGTTGCAACCGCCTCCAGAGCTTTCTTCATATCTGCATGGGTACGGAGCTGATTAAAAAGCTGAAGCTTTATATCTGCATCGCGAAACTGGGAAAGAACCGCCCGCATCACTCTTTCAGCGGTTTCCCCGGTAGCATCAGAAAAGACGTAAAGGTTCTGGATGATCAGCTCCTTTGCAAGTTAATGCGATGACGTTAATTATAGCAGACTATAATGAAGGTTCAACAAATTTTTTATTCTTTTTCATGAAATTCTTTGCGGATGGTTTCCTGCCACAGCGGCGAGAAGATCAGCTCGATTGCCGTGAGGGCAAGTGTTGTCGCCCCTTCCACTGCAGCCATCTCCCCTTGAAGCGAAACAGTCGCCTGGGCAAAACCTTCAGTATGAATATTAACTCCTGCACCAATCGGCACATGAGGATGGATTGTCGGCACCAGCTGTGAGAGGTTGCCGATGTCTGATGAGCCCTTGTTCCTGTCCGGGGGGGAGGCAGCCTCTTCGAGACCGAGCAGGGCAAGCTGTCTGGAGTAAAGCCGGTAAAAGGAGGTGATTATCTTCAACGGGGCAATGACCCGCGGATCCGTTTCTGTCTCAAGGCGACAGCCGGCGGCAATGGCAGCCCCTGTGGCGCAGGCAGTGACTCGCGACTTCATCCGCTCCAGTTCCTGCAGGTCGTCAGCCCTGACATAGAAGTAGCATGAGGCTTTTGCCGGAATGATGTTCGGAGCGATCCCGCCGTCGGTGATGATGCCGTGAATCCGCACATCCTGTCTGCTCTGCTGGCGCAGCGCATTGACCGCGTTAAAGGTCTGGAGTACCGCATCAAGGGCGTTCACACCCTCTTCCGGATGAGCAGCCGCATGAGCCGGTTTGCCGTAAAAGAAGAACCTGATCTTTGCCAGGCCGAGAAAATGTTTGATCACCTGTCTCCGGGAAGAGGGGTGAACCATCATCGCAAAGTCGATGCCGCTAAAACAGCCGGCTTTTATCATTTCTATTTTGCCGATGCCGAGCTCTTCGGCCGGTGTGCCGAAGATGGTGACGGCGGCAGCGTCAGGCGGCAGCAGGGCGCGCAGGATCAGCGCCGCTCCGGTTGCTGCCGCAGCAATGATGTTGTGGCCGCAGGCATGGCCGAGTCCGGGGAGCGCGTCCATTTCGGCAATCAGTGCTATAGCCGGACTGCCGCTGCCCCAGGTTCCCCTGAAGGCGCTCTCCATCCCTGCAAGACCCCGCTCTACCGTAAAACCGTTTTCTGCGAGAATGCCGCTCAGCAGGGAAGACGCCCTGGTCTCCTGCAGCGAAATTTCCGGCTCGGCATGAAGTGTCCGGACTATCCGCACGATTTCGGGGGAGAGAGCTTTGGCTGCGGCAACTACCTGTTCAATTCCGGGAGGGACACTCATGAGTTTTCCTACATAATTAATTTAATGAAAATTACAACTTATGCCGGGATGCTGTCAAGGTTTTTATTGCGGGAATTATGGAGTTTTGCTAGCTTGATCTGATTAGCTGGAGTGTTTTTCATGAGAGGAGCGGCAATGACCGATACCACCTGGGCTGAAATAACCTGTGCAGTACCTGAGGCTATGGCGGAAGATCTGGCAGATTTTCTGCTGGAGTTGACCGGCAACGGGGTGAGCATAGAAAACAGAACGGTTGACACCTTCAATATCGATGATCTGGTGGCAGAAACAATCAAAAGCGTTAAAGGGTATCTCCCTGCCGATGAACGGTTGACGGAGAACCTTGCCCGGATCGATGAGTACCTTGTTGCCAGTGCCGCTGCTGTTGCCGGATATGAATATACTCCGGCGACAGTCACCGTTTTGCAGGAAGAGGATTGGGCAAATTCCTGGAAAGAGCACTTCAAGCCGACCAGAATCGGCCGCCGTCTGGTGATCAAGCCTTCGTGGGAGAGTTTTGCTGCAGAAAGCGGCGATGTCGTGCTGGAGCTCGACCCGGGCATGGCGTTCGGCACCGGCACCCACGCAACGACCAGGCTCTGCCTTGAGGCGCTGGAGAGGCTTATCTATACCGACCAGGCTCTCAGCCGGGGAGATGCCGTCCTTGATGTCGGTTGCGGTTCCGGAGTGCTTGGCATTGCCGCTGCCCTTTTCGGGGCTGCCAGGGTTGTGGCGATAGATATTGACCCGATAGCAATTACCGTTACCACCGAGAACGCGGCGATAAACGGCGTCAGCAACGTTCTTGCCGCCTCGGTAACGCCTCTGGCCGAAGTCGGCGCAGAGTATTCCCTGGTGGTGGCAAATATTCTTGCCGAAGCACTGGTGCAGATGAGCCGGCTGCTGACAGACAGAGTAGTTGCCGGGGGCTTCCTCATCCTCTCCGGTATTCTTGTGGAACGCGAGGCGTTTGTCATTGCCGGGTTTTCGCCGCTCCCGCTCACCCTTCATGAAGTAACCCGTGAGGATGAGTGGTGCTGCATCGTCTTCTGCAAGAGAGCAGCATGAGGCGGTTTTTCGTTGATCCGCTGCTTCTCGGGCAGAGCTCAGGCGTGATCACCGGTGAACTCTGCAACCATATTGCGACTGTCCTGCGGCTCAAGATTGGCGACGCCATCATGCTGGCTGACGGCAAAGGCAAGGAGGCCGCAGCCAGAATCACGGCGCTGGAGAAGGGGGGGGTCAGCATCGAAATCGAACCGGCCGGTGCCGCCCTTTCTGAAGATAATGTCGTTAACATTACCCTGTTTCAGGGGCTTCCCAAAGGGGAGAAGCTCGACCTCATTCTGCAGAAGTGTACCGAGCTGGGTGTTGCCAGGATAGTCCCGTTCGTGGCGGAGCGCTCTGTGGCCCGGCTTGCCGGCGAAAGGCTTGACAAGAGAGTGCAGCGCTGGGAACGGATTGCGATGGAGGCCGCCAGGCAGTCGGGGCGAAGCAGAATACCGGTGATCGGCTTTGCCGGGGACCTGCACACCGTCCTCAAGAGCGACAGCAGCGCTCTCAAGCTCCTTCTCTGGGAGGGGGAAGCGGAGCAGGGGTTGCGGACAGTTCTTGAGCGTAGCGGGAAGCCGGCATCCATAGCAGTCATCATCGGCCCTGAAGGCGGGCTGACAAAGGCTGAAGCGGTAGCGGCGACTGCCGCCGGCTTTACGCCGGTAACGCTCGGCAGGAGAATCCTGCGCACCGAGACTGCCGGTCTGGCGGTGACGGCTGTTCTGCAGTACCTCTGGGGAGATCTGGGGTAATTCCGCTTCCAGATCGGGGTAAGACGCTCAATGCTTAACGAAAAACGCACCGGTCTGTTCATCTGCCTGCTGCTGGCGGTTGCTGTCGTGGTGCTCTATGCGCCGGTAGCGCGCTACCCGTTCATCAACTACGACGACAGTCAGTATCTGCTGGAAAATGCCAATGTATCGGCCGGCTTGACCTTCAATAATCTGCAGTGGGCATTTACCGCTTTTTACCAGGCCAACTGGCACCCCCTCACCTGGCTTTCCCATATGCTCGACGTGCAGCTCTTCGGTCTCGACCCTGCCGGGCACCATCTGAGCAACGTTCTGTTGCACGGGGCGAACACACTTCTGCTTTACCTCTTCCTTTTCCGGACAACGTCTGCCCGCTGGCGAAGTGCTTTCGTCGCCGCCCTTTTCGCACTCCACCCGCTGCATGTGGAATCGGTTGCCTGGGTAGCGGAGCGCAAGGACGTTCTCTCAACCTTCTTCGGCATGTCAACCCTGCTGGCCTATGGCCGCTATGCGCGCAATCCCGGCCCCGGCGGATATCTGCTCACCGGCAGCTGCTTTGCGCTGAGCCTGCTGAGCAAACCGATGCTGGTAACTCTTCCCTGCCTGCTGCTGTTGCTGGATTTCTGGCCTTTGCAGCGCTGGCAGCGAACCGGCCCGGTCCGACTGGTGGCCGAAAAGCTGCCGCTGCTGGCTCTCTCCGTCTCTGCCAGCTTGATAACATACGCCGCCCAGAATACCGGGATTGTCAACCCCTACGTGCAGCTGAAGTTCAGGCTGGCCAACGCGGTAATTGCCTACGGAGCCTATCTCTACAGGATGGTCTGGCCGAAAGGGCTGGCCATCCTCTACCCCGTCGACTACGCCATTCCCGCATGGGAGACGGCAGCGGTCGGCAGCATGCTGGCGATCGTTACCATTCTGGTGCTGCGGCAGGGGGGGCGGTTTCCATACCTGCCGGTCGGCTGGTTCTGGTATCTGGGGCTGCTGGTGCCGGTCATAGGCCTGGTAAATGTCGGCTACCAGGCAACAGCAGACCGCTATACCTACCTCCCGCTGGTCGGTGTCTTTATCATGCTTGCCTGGGGAGCCGCCGATTTCGCCGGCGAAAACCGGCAGCGGCAAAAGACAATGACTGCCATGGCTGTTGTCATCCTGATCTGCCTTGCCGGTGCCGCCCGGTGGCAGCTCGGCTTCTGGCGCAGCAGCAGTGCGCTTTTCTCCAGAGCCGTGGCGGTTACTGTCAACAACTATGTTGCCTGGAACAATCTCGGCGCTGCCTATCAGTCTGAAGAGAAGTACGGCGCTGCCATCCGTGCCTACGAGGCGGCGCTGGCCATAAACCCTTCCCAGGCTCCGCCGCACAACAACCTGGGGTTGATTCTTGCGAAACAGGGGCGACTGGTGGCAGCCGTTGCTCACTACCAGACCGCCCTCACGCTGCAGCCGGGCTATAGCGATGCCAGCAGTAATCTGGGAGTGGCGCTGCTGCGGCTGGGGGATCTTCAAGGGGCGGTGCGGCAGTTTGCCCGGAGTGTCAACGTGGAGCTTGACGCGGATGAGCTGGTCAACAGCTTTGCCAGGGGATTGGGGCTGATCGGGGCGGGGCGTTATACCGAGGCGACTAATCAGTTCGACGCGGCGATCAGGAGTAATCCGGGTCATGCCCTGGATTACTCCCGTTTAGGGTCGGTGCTGATCAGACAGGGGCGGGTGCAGTAACAGTCTTCAGCTGTTGGCGATTTTTTGCAGGTCTGAACCGAAAAGTTGCGCCTGCCAGTTTTTCAGTCCGGGGATATCGGCAAGAGAGCACGGCGGGTTTTCGGACAACCCTTCCAGCAGGGTATTGTTGGCAAGAATGCCGGCGTCGATCCCCAATTCACCGGCTTTTTGCGTGCGCCATTCCTTCAGCAGCTTGAGCCGTTCTTCCTGCCCGTGGCTCCGCTCCGGTCTTTTTTTATGCACGAACATCGGCAGCGATTCCGGCGGGAGTTTTTTACCATCCCTTACCGCATGCAGAATCTGCTTGCCGTATCTGTCGAGCAGCTTGGGCGAAAGCCCGGCAATGCCGTTCAAGTCGGCTATCGAGGCCGGGTTGCGTTCGGCAATCTCGCGGATCGCTTCGTTGCCGAGAATCTTGAATGGCGGCAGATCCTTTTTCTCCGCCTCCTCATCACGGAAACGCAGCACACCTTCGAGAATGGCGATCGTTGCCGGTCGCATCCTCGATGCGCCTTTGAAGCGGGTTGCCAACGGATCTTCGCTTCTTTCCGTCGTCCTTACCCGGCTTAACAGATCGCACTCCTCCAGTACCCAGGAGAGTCGGCCCTTCTCTGCCAGCTCCGCGGTCAGCTGCCCGTACAGTGCCAGCAGCAGGCTGGTATCCTTGGCAGCATAGTCGATCATCTCCGGCGGCAGCGGCCTTCTGCTCCAGTCCGCCTGCTGGTAGCGCTTGTCAAGTTCGACGCCGAAGCGCTTCTTGAGCACGGCGGCAAGCCCTACACCCGGCTCGCCGAGAAACTGGCAGGCAATCATCGTATCGAAAAGGTTCTGTATTTCGATGCCGAAGCCGCGGTGGAGCATCCTGACATCATAGTCGGCGCCGTGAAAAACCTTGACTATGGCAGGGTCGGCAAAGTGCGTCACCAGCGGTGAAAAGTCCGGGCAGGCAAGCGGGTCGATGATGAAGTTTTGCGTCTCGGTCGATGCCTGGAGCAGACAGACCTGCTCGCGGTAGTGGTGCATGGAATCGGCTTCCAGATCCCAGGCAACCACTTTCTGCCTGTTGAACAGTTCTGCTGCCTGCTGAAGCTGCTGCGGTTTGGTGATCATCTCGATTGGGGTCATATTTTATCTTTCTATGGTCAGAATTCCTGTAAAATCCGGTAAAGAGTCGTCCGTTGCGCCGCCCTGAAGCCGGCGCCCCTGATCAGCGCGATCATTTCATCCTTGCTCATCCTGAAGCTGCAACCGGCAGCGGCAACGACATTCTCTTCCAGCATGGTGCCGCCAAGGTCGTTGGCGCCGAAGAAGAGAGCAACCTGCGCCATCTTTGCCCCCTGGGTCACCCATGATGCCTGAATGTTGGGGACATTGTCCAGAAGAATGCGGGAGAGTGCCAGCACTTTTAGGTATTCTACGCCGGTGGCGCTGCTGCCGCCAAGTTCAGTATTGCCCGGCTGGTAGGTCCAGGGGATGAACGCCGTGAACGATCCACCTCCTGCCTGCAGCTCGCGCACCCGGAAAATATGCTCGACAATCTCGGCGGCCGTCTCCCTGCTTCCGAACATCATCGTCGCCGTCGTCGGCATCCCGGCCAGCGCCGCCTCGCGCATCACTTCCGCCCAGCCGCTCCAGCCGATCTTTTTGGGCGAGATCTCCTGCCGCACCCGGTCAACCAGGATCTCCGCCCCGCCGCCGGGGATCGAATCGAGCCCGGCCGCCTTGAGCCGTGAGACCGTCTCCGTGAGAGAAAGTGCGGAGATGCCTGCAATCTGGGTGATTTCCGCCGGTGAGAGCGAGTGGTTCTGCACCTGCGGGAAACGCTCGCGGATTTTTACGAAGAGCTGCTCGAACCAGTCGATGCCGAGATCGGGGTGCAGTCCCCCCTGCATCAGCAGCTGCGTGCCCCCCTGCTCGACCAGCTCCGCAATCTTGGCAAAAATCTCCGCCTCGGCCAGCAGGTAGGCGTCCGGCGCTCCCTGATCGCGGTAGAAGGCGCAGAACTTGCACTTCGACTCGCAGATGTTGGTGTAGTTGACGTTCCGGTCCACGACGAAGGTGACCAGGTTGTCCGGGTGGAGCCGCTTTCTGATCGCGTCGGCAAGCCTGCCGAGCTGCAGCAGATCGCCTTCGGTCAGCAGCAGCAGCGCCTCCTGCCTGGAGAGAGGGTCTCCGGCTGCCCCCTTGCTGATTAGTGTCTCAATCCTGTTCATCGTTCAATAAATCTCCGTCAGGGACAATAGCGCATCCTTGTTGCTCAATACAGCCGCAGCACGTTGTAGAGCGTATCCCGCTCCACCGGAGTCCGTCCGGCCTTGCGGATCATGGTGACGATGGCGTCTTTCGTCATGGTCTGCGGCGAAGAGGCGCCGGCGTCGTGGCCGATCTTCTCCTCCACCACCGTGCCGTCCAGATCGTTCACCCCGAAGCAGAGGGAGGTCTGGGCGATTTTCTCGCCAAGCATTACCCAGTAAGCCTTGATATTGGCAAAGTTGTCGAGATAAAGCCGGGCGACCGCCAGGGTCTTCAGGTCGTCGACACCGCTGCTCAAAGGGTTTTTCAGGTGGCCGAGCAGGTTGTTCTCCTTCTGGAAAGAGAGCGGGATAAAGACCTGGAAACCGCCGGTTTCGTCCTGCAGCTCCCTGAGCCGCCGCATGTGGTCCACCCGGTCAAGATAGCTCTCGACATGGCCGTAGAGCATGGTAGCGTTGGATTTCAGCCCGGCCCGGTGCACCTCGCGCATAACGTTAAGCCACTGTTCGCCGGAAATCTTCTCCGGGCAGAGCCGGTCGCGGACTTCTTTGCCGAGGATCTCCGCCCCGCCGCCCGGCAGCGAGCCGAGCCCGGCCGCCTTGAGCCGGACCAGCGTCGCGGCAATCGACAGGCCGGAGATGCGGGCAAGGTAGTCGATCTCCACGGCGGTGAATGCCTTGATATGCAGTGCCGGTGAGACGTCACGCACCGTTGCCAGCATTTCGAGGTAGAACTCGAACGGCAGGTCCGGATGGAGACCGCCGACGATGTGAATTTCGGTCGCCCCCTGGCTGGCCGCTTCGATGGCGCGGTTACGGATTTCGTCCATGTCGTAGCAGTACGCGCCAGGCTCATCGGCAGTCTTCGAGAACGCACAGAACTTGCAGCGGTTGATGCAGATATTGGTGTGGTTGATATGGCGGTTGACGTTGAAAAAAACCCGCCTGCCGTTCCTGCGCTCATTGGCAAAGGCGGCCAGCTCGCCGATTGCAATCAGGTCGTGATGGTCGAAGAGGAAGAGGGCATCGCTGTCACTGAGACGGGTATTGGTGTGAACTTTTGCTGCAATTTGTGCGATGGTCATGGGTCACTACCTGTCAAAGTTGCTTGTTTTGTCCGCCCGGCTTTTGCTCACGCCGGTGCAAGTATACACATGGTCAGGCTAAAGATAAAGTACGGCGGCGTTCGCTACTCACCTGGTCCCAGGCTCTCTATGCCACGAAATCAATCTCCACTTTCGAGCGTGTCTGCCACCTGGCGGGGACCGATCATGACGTGAATAACCGGTACCGGTCGGGAAAGTTCGGCAAGCAGAGTCGTTTGCAATGGACGTGTGTAGCCCATAACTGTCTTGTATTATGAAGCTTTACGGTGTTCAGCTAATTTTACTCAATGACTGAGTAAAATTACTCAGTGGCTATCTTGTCGCATTACGATGTCAGCAAAATCTGTATTGTGTCCCCCCGAATTTACAATTATGCTGCCCTGAAACTCTTACCGGAAAGGGTGAACTTTTCATCTTAGCAACTTGGAAGCCAGGCACCGCAGACTCTTTCTTGAACGGTTGCGGAGATTTGTACCGGGCTGAGACACGACCCCTTATTTGCTCCTTATAATAACCTGCTCACAGACGCCGTTTCCGGCTATGTTCGAATTCATTGAAAGCCCAACTGCAAAGACTGAAGAGATCATGCCGTTATGAACGGTGTTAACCCTTCCGATGTC
>JBBRBA010000077.1:0-16511 GCA_038206285.1 Geobacterales bacterium | reverse complement strand
GGGGGTGCGGGAGAGAAAACCGTCAAAGTGAGATTCAGGGACTTTGCCGGCAATGTAGCGGAAAGCTATGCCACGATTACGCTGTAGTAGCAGTTGAATCAGCATCGATCAAAAGCCCCGGCAGACAACCGGGGCTTTTTTATGCGCCCGGCAGGGCGCGTGGTGAGACTTGAGCAAAGCAACTGTTTTCTGTTGCCGCAAGGGCTGATAGGTGATATTTAAAATGGTCTGGCTGTTAGGTACTGCCGAGCCCTGATTAACAGGATAAGTGCTTTAAAATTACTAAGGAGATTACATGTTCAGGGAAGAGATAGCAAAAGTGGAAGAGCTCTCAGAGCGTATCAACAAGCTTCGGGGGTCTCTTTGACATAGATCGCAAGCGGGAGGACATCCAGGAGATCGAGTCCCGGATTACAGTCCCCGGATTCTGGGATGACAACGAGTCCGCCCAGGCGGTTCTCCGGGAAAGAATGGTGCTGGAAAAGGTACTGGAGAGTTGGGACAGTCTTGTCCACCAGACCGAGGATATCCGGGCGTTGATCGAGCTTGGCAGTGAAGTCGAGGATGAGGCTTCTCTACTAGAGGCGCATGAATTGAACGCGGCGCTGGAAAAGAGTGTGGCAGCGGCTGAGTTCCAACGGATGCTTTCCGGTCCCCATGACCGGAGCAACTGTTACCTCTCCATCAACTCCGGCGCCGGTGGCACCGAATCGCAGGACTGGGCGGAAATGCTTCTCAGGATGTACCTGCGCTACTGCGAAAGAAAAGGGTGGCGCACCGAAATTACCGAGTATCAGCCCGGCGATGAGGCCGGTCTGAAAAGTTGTACTTTTGCCGTTACCGGAGAGTACGCCTACGGTTACCTGAGAGCCGAGGCCGGTATTCACCGGCTTGTCCGTATCTCGCCGTTTGACAGTAATGCCCGTCGTCATACCTCCTTTGCTTCTGTCTTTGCCTTTCCGGAAATCGCTGATGATATTGATATCAAGATTGTCGAAACCGATCTGCGTGTGGATACCTTCCGTTCCGGCGGTGCCGGTGGCCAGCATGTCAATACTACTGATTCCGCTGTCCGGATTACCCATATTCCGACCGGTATAGTAGTCGCTTGCCAGAGCGAGCGGAGTCAGCATATGAACAAGGCTTCCGCCATGAAGGTGTTGCGTGCCAAGCTTTACGAAAGGGAGCTGCAGGAGCGGGAGTCAAAGGCTGCCGAGTTTTCTGCCGACAAGAAGGAGATAGGGTGGGGGAGCCAGATCCGCTCTTACGTGCTGCATCCTTACAAGATGGTCAAAGATCTGCGCACCGGTGTCGAGACCGGCAATCCCGATGCGGTGCTTGATGGTGAGCTTGAAGAGTTTATCGTCGCTTTTCTGATGGGAGTCAGGAGGAGTGTCGTTGATGAGTGATCGGCAACGGGTTTTCATCCAGTTCCTGCTTGTATGGACTCTTCTGTCAATATCTGTCTGTCAGGGGTGTGCCGCCCAGTTGAAAAATCAGGCCGGCATCAGTCGTCTCGGCTACTCGATTCAGGTGGGTGCCTTCTCGGAGGTAAAAAATGCCGAGCGGCTTACTTCAAGGTTGCAGGCAAAAGGGATAGAGGCCTTCTATTTCCGTAAGGATAACGGTGTTTATGTTGTCCGTTTCGGCGACTATCAGGCGCGCGACAAGGCAAAAAAAGCTGCAGAAAAACTGGTTGCGGAAAAGTTTGTTGAAAGTTATTTTATTGCGTCTCCGGATGCTGTTTTCAGCAAAGCGGCAAAGATTGACAACCGGAAGCCGCCGGAGAGGACACCGCTGCAGCGAAAAAGCCCGCCACAGTCTGATATGGGAGCTGTAGCCGCCAGAACGGCCGAGCGTTTTGTCGGCATTCCTTACCGCTGGGGGGGGGATAATGTTGTCGAGGGGATGGACTGCAGCGGCTTTGTCCGGGCGGTCTATAACCTGTGCGGTGTCAACATACCGCGAACTTCTGCCGAACAGTTCAGAACCGGTGACCTGGTAACGAAGGAAGAGCTAAAGGATGGCGACCTGGTGTTTTTCGGCGCTTCTGCCGATAAAATCAACCATGTCGGCATTTACGTCGGCAATGGCCGCTTTGTGCATGCGCCACGACGCGGCGATGAGATAAAGGTTTCCGCGATTGCCGAGAAATATTTCAGTGAGAGGTTTGTCGGGGCTAAAAGGTATTTTTAGGGAGCAGTTTAGTAGTTTAGTAGTTGAGGTAGGTTAAACGGTACGCAACCACTCGACCACTTAACCACTTAACTAAAGACTTTATTGAGGTAACCATATGGCGATAATCAAACCATTCCGGGCGTTGCGACCCCCGGCAGAACTTGCTGACAAAGTTGCCGCCCTCCCTTATGACGTGATGAATACGGCAGAAGCGCGAGCTATGGCAAGCGGCAACCCGTACAGTTTCCTGCATATATCCCGTCCCGAGATTGATCTTTCTATGGAAGTTGATATTCATTCTGAACCGGTCTATCAGCAGGGAAAGGAAAACCTTGCCTGCTTTATTGCGCAAGGCGTGCTTGTGCAGGACAGGGCTGATTGTTATTACGTCTATCGCCAGAAAATGGGTACGGTTGTTCAGACCGGTCTTGTCGCCTGTTCCGGTATTGATGATTACCAGAGCGGGATTATAAAAAAGCATGAACTTACCAGGGCGGACAAGGAGGAGGACAGGGTAAGGCATATTGATCTGCTTGACGCCAATGATGAACCGGTATTTTACACATTCCGCCACGATACGCAGATAGACGGACTGTTGCAGACCGCTACCGCCGGCAGACCCGAATATGACTTCGTAACGGCTGACGGTGTATCCCACACCCTTTGGATTGTCACTGAGCAGGAAACTATCCGCGCTTTTACGGCATCTTTTGCCGCCATTCCTTTTCTGTATGTAGCAGACGGACATCACCGCAGCGCGGCAGCAAGCCGTGTCAGGGATCTGCGCAAAACTGCCAACCCTTACCATGGCGGTGCTGAAGAGTATAACTACTTCCTTACGGTCATATTTCCGGACACAGAGCTGAATATTATGCCTTACAACCGGGCAGTCAAGGATCTGAACGGCCACTCCCTGGCCGAGTTCATGGTTCTTGTCAGCCGCAACTTCGAGATTACCCCCCTGTCAGCGGCTCAGGAGGCCCTGCAGCGGCATCTGTTCGGGATGTATCTCGACGGGAAATGGTATGAGCTTGCTGCCAGGGAGGACTCTTTTGCCGCTGATGATCCTGTTGCCTGCCTTGATATCTCCATTTTGCAGAATAATCTCTTGAGTCCGGTGCTTGGAGTGCGTAATCCACGCACTGACCAGAGGATCCATTTTGTCGGCGGTATCCGGGGGCTGGCAGAGCTTGAGCGTCTGGTTGACAGCGGCGATTATGCCGTCGCCTTCTCACTTTTTCATACGACGATTGACGAGCTTATGGACTTGGCTGATGCCGACCGGATAATGCCGCCCAAGTCCACCTGGTTTGAGCCTAAGTTGCGCTCCGGGCTGTTTGTTCACCTGCTTACTTGAAGTGATACCTGAAGTTTGGCGCCGATTTCAAATCAGGAATGAAATCATGGTGCCCTGATGTGCAGATTGGAATAAGGAGAGACTCAGATGCGTTCTGTTGAAAAGATAATCATGATTTTTTTGCTCCTGGCGGCATTGTTGATTCCTGCCTGTTCGCAGAAGGAGGCAAATGTTTCTTCGCCGGAGAAAGGGGGGAAAAGTATGGTCGAAACAACGGCAGTCGATCCGGCAGCCGGAATGATTACCACCCCTTCGGGTCTGCAATACAAAGATCTTGTCCAGGGGAGCGGCGACTCTCCGAAACCGGCAAAAATGGTGACTGTTCACTACACCGGCTGGCTTGCCGACGGCAGCAAGTTTGACAGCTCGGTTGACAGGAATGAGCCGTTCACCTTCCGTATCGGTGCCGGCAACGTTATCCGCGGTTGGGATGAAGGGGTTATGAGCATGAAAATCGGCGGCAAGAGAAAGCTGATAATCCCTCCTGCTCTCGGCTATGGCTCAGCCGGGGCCGGGGGCGTAATACCGCCAAATGCGACACTTGTTTTTGAAGTCATCCTGCTTGATATTCGCTGATCCGGCATGAAAGTGTCTCTGGCTAAACTTGCGGCATTGTCCGCGCTGTTCATTCTTGTGCCGCACCCGGCAACTGCAGCGAGAATTTTTTCGCTTTTTCTTGATGGCGCACTGGTTGAACAGCAGGAAAGCGCCCGGAACGGCTATGTTGAATTTTCACTCCCTGGCGGCGCTGCCGCTGAATCTTTCCGGATAAAGCCGGGTAAAGGCGTTACCATAACCAGAGTGCTTACCTCACCACTGAAACCTGCAAAGTCTGTTGCCAGGGAACTCGCCTCGCTGACTGACCGCGAGGGACTGCTTCATGACAGGTTGAAGGCGCTTTCTGTTCGTGAAGAGATATTCAAGTCTGCAGCCAAATCCCAGAGTGCGAAGGCTCCCCGTCGTACCAGGACAAATCCTGAGCCGCTTTCTGCCATCAAACAGGGAACCGATTATGCCATAGCGCAGCTTGAGGCAGTCTACCAGTCGAAACGAAAAACCGAGAAGGAGTTAGCCCTGCTTGCCGAACGTCGCAGCAGAATCCAAAAGGATGAAGCCGTTGCCGGCACTCTGGTAAAAGTCTGGGTAAACCCTGTGACCGCGGGTGTAACCGCTTCCTGGCTACAGTCAGATCGTTTCTGGACGCCTGCATATCAACTGCGGCTTGCCGCGTCAGGAGAAGCTCTGCTTGCTTTATACGCCAATGGCGTGACCCTTGTTAAAGGGGAATCGGCAAACCTGCATCTGTCCGGAGTTCAGTCCGCCGCCTCTGGCGGATTTGTCTATAAAAGCGATACAATCCCGTTGCAACAGCTTCCGCTCAAGCTCGTCAGCATCCAGGGGGGGACGCCCCAAATCCCTCTTACCATGTCGCTTGTCAATACTTCCGTGACAAATCTCCCCCCGGGAGATACGGCATGTTTTCAAAACGGGATATACATGGGTAAGGGAATGTTTCAGGGGGCTGACGCCGGGAAGGTGTCGGAAATAATCTGCAACGGCAGGTAGCCTGTCGGTTGTCATAATACGGGAGCAGTCAATGATAAATTATTCGAAAAAACTTGTGCAACTCTTTGCCGGCATGCTGCTGCTTACGGTTCTGGCTGCCTGCGGCAGCAACTCATCCTCGACACCGGCGCCGACAACAGTGCCTGCTACTGCTACCGTCCTCTATTCACATAATCTGGTTTTCAGAAACAGTACCACGCATTCCATGGGGTATAACGCTTTCGGGCAGCTTGGTAACGGTAATCTTGTAAACAGAATTGTACCCGGACATCTCAAACATTATTACCCGTTCGCCGGGTTTGCCACAGGCGGGGATCATTCAATCGCCTTTTTCAACAACAGCACGGTTCGTTGCTGGGGCTTCAACGCTTCCGGACAGCTAGGCAACAACTCTACCACCTACAAAAGGGTTCCTGTCCCGGCTTTTGACGTTGTGGACGGAGTAAATGCCAATATCAGCGGCATAAAGGCAGTTGCTGCCGGCGCCTTTCACTCGCTGGCGCTGAAAAATGACGACACTCTCTGGGCCTGGGGAGGCAATGGCGCCGGGCAGCTTGGTATTGGCGATACAACCCCCCAGATTGATAAAAGCAAAGTTCCGCTGATGGTTGTTGGCGCCGCCGCCGGTTTTGTCAACATCAGTTCAATTGCTGCCAACGGCAGACACTCTCTGGCGCTTGCCGACGGCAAGGTCTGGGCCTGGGGGCTGAACGGCAGCGGGCAGCTCGGCTTGTCAAAAGATACCAGGAAGCTTATCAATCCCGGTGTTGTCCCTGATCTTCCGACATCAGGCATTTCCGCTATTGCCGCCGGCGGAGCCTTCAGCTATGCAGTGGACAGAGGCGGCTTTCTCTGGGCCTGGGGGAATAACCTCAACGGCGAGTTGGGAGATGGTACAACAGAGTCGCGCTACACGCCAGAGAAGGTGAAAAAAGCCAACCGCGATTATCTGTCCGGCGTTAAGCAGGCTGCTGCCGGTATTCAGCACGGGCTGGCGCTTCTCAGCGACGGCACTGTCTGGGCCTGGGGGTACAATCACTTCGGCCAGCTCGGCAATAATAGCACACCGGACAGTCCGTTTGCGGTGAGGGTACATATGCCTGCCGGGGTAACGGTAACTGAAATCCGTGCTTTCGGCTCGTCCTCAATGGCGAAGGTGGGGGATAGCTGGTATGTCTGGGGGGACAACACCTACGGTCAACTCGGTGTCGGTACCACCGTATCAGTCCTGTTTCCGCGCAGGATGTCCGGATTCTAGCTCCGACTGCCTGGAGGGCAAGGGGCTGTTTTCCCTTTCCTGCTTGACTGTAAAGACTGTTTCAGTCTATTTTACGAGTTTGCACAAATACCTGAAAAATTACCCGGGGAAGTAAGTGGAAGAGCTAAGCGAACTGTTACTGCAGAGAAGGCGAAAGGTTGATCTTTTATGGGAATCCGGGATAAATCCCTATCCCAACGGTTTCCGGCAGGAGCATACATCTGCCGACCTGTTTGCCGCATTTGGCGAACAGCAGGAGATTCCGGAAAAGGCGGCAGATTTTGTCGTTGCCGGCAGAATGATTGCCAGGCGTTCTTTCGGCAAGGCGGCATTCATCCAGCTTCAGGATCGTAAAGGCCGGATGCAGCTTTATGTTCGCAAGGACGTGGTTGGTGACGAGATGTTTGCCGTATTTGAGGATTACGATATCGGCGATATCCTCGGCGCTTCCGGCTGGCCGTTCCGGACAAAAACCGGTGAACTGTCGCTGCATGTCACCCGGGTAGAGCTCCTGACAAAATCCCTGTTGCCGTTACCGGAAAAGTTTCATGGCCTGACTGACGTCGAGACCCGTTACCGGCAACGCTATGTCGATCTTATCGTCAACCCTGAAGTGCGTGATGTTTTTATAAAGCGTGCCCGGATTGTCAGTCTGATTCGGGACTTCATGGTGAGTCGCGATTTCCTCGAAGTGGAAACGCCGATGATGCAGCCGATCCCTGGCGGGGCTACGGCGCGGCCTTTCATAACCCATCATAATGCTCTTGATATGCAGCTTTATCTGCGGATAGCACCGGAACTTTACCTGAAACGGCTGGTTGTCGGCGGTTTTGAGCGAGTTTTTGAAATAAACCGCAACTTCAGGAATGAAGGGATTTCAGTCCGCCATAATCCTGAATTTACCATGATGGAGTTTTATCAGGCTTACGCAACGTTTGAAGACCTGATGGATTTTACCGAAGAGATGCTCTGTCATGTGACCAAGGAGCTGCTGGGCGATCTCGAATTCAGTTATCAGGGCGCACCGATTAGTTTCAAAAGGCCCTGGAAACGACTTACAGTCAAGGAAGCGATCATCGAGTATGGCAAGGTTGACGCGATAACGGTAAATGATCGTGAACTGGCTCTCGTTTACGCCAGAAGCATCGGCCTGGATTTCCCCGATAATATCGGTTACGGCAAGCTGATTACCGAGATATTTGAAGAGGTTGCCGAGCCGCAGCTTATCCAGCCTACCTTCATTACCGCCTATCCTACCGAAGTTTCACCTTTGTCGAGAAAAAGCGATAATGATCCGGAGTTTGTTGACCGTTTCGAGTTCTTCTGCGCCGGCAGAGAGATGGCAAACGCTTTTTCCGAGCTTAATGACCCGGTTGATCAGAAAGAGCGCTTTCTTGCCCAGGTGGATGCCAAAAACAAAGGGGATGAAGAGGCGCACTACATGGATGAGGATTATATCCGCGCCCTGGAATACGGACTGCCGCCGACCGCCGGCGAGGGGATAGGGATAGACCGTCTTGTGATGCTGCTCACAGATGCGCCATCAATACGTGATGTCATCCTTTTCCCGCAATTAAGGAAGAGTAAATAATCGGGAACTGTGAACCTGGAACCGGGATCAGTAAAAGATCCAAGCCGGTTTTCCAGATCCCAGTTCCCAGTTCCCGGATATCAAGGTTTTTATGCCCTACGAACTATTTATAAGCCTTCGTTATCTCAAGGCAAAACGCAAATCAGCGTTTATTTCCATAATTACCCTGATTTCCACTGCCGGAGTAGCGCTCGGGGTTATGGCCCTGATTATCGTCCTTGCCGTTATGACCGGCTTTGAAATGGATCTGAAAGATAAAATCCTCGGGACAAATGCCCATATTGTCGTGCTGAAAAACGGCGGGGCAATAGATGACTACAACTCCATGATGGAGCGTCTTGTCAAGTATGACGGGGTTATTGCCGCCACACCTTTCATTTATAATCAGGTCATGCTTGCCTCTGGCAAGAATGTTTCCGGTGTTGTTTTACGGGGAGTTGATCCGGAAACCGACGTCAAGGTGACCAATATGCATAAGGCGATGGTTGCCGGCAAGCTGACCGATCTGTTGCCCAAGCCTGGGAGTATGCTGCTGAAAAACGGTTCAGAACCTGAACTGCCGGGGCTGGTAATAGGCAAGGAGCTGGCCAGAAATCTCAATCTGTTTGTAGGTGACCGGGTCAATGTGGTCTCGCCGATGGGGAACATCACGCCGCTCGGTATGGTTCCGAAGCTGAAGGGGTACCGGATTGCCGGCATATTCAATACCGGGATGTTCGAGTATGATTCAACCCTTGCCTATGTGTGGTTGAAAGATGCCCAGGATTTTCTCGGCATGGGGGATGCCGTTACCGGTATTCAACTGAAGGTTACCGATGTTTACGGGGCAGCAGAGCTTGCCAGAAAAATCAACAAAGATCTGGGCCTCTCATACCATGCGCGTGACTGGATGCAGATGAACAAGAATATTCTCTTTGCCCTGAAGACAGAAAAAGTCGTGATGTTTATCATTTTGACCCTGATTGTACTTGTCGCTGCTTTCGGCATTGCTTCAACCCTGTTCATGCTGGTGATGGAGAAAAACAAGGACATTGCCATTCTCAAGTCAATGGGGGCAACCGGCAGCAGCATCATGAAGATATTCATTCTCGAAGGGCTGATAATCGGGACTTCCGGTACTGCAGCCGGTCTCTGTTCAGGGTTGCTGATTGCCAAAAACCTCGAGGGGATAGTCGGTTTTGTCCAGCGTGTTACCGGCTTCGAACTTTTCAGTCGTGATGTCTACTATCTTGACAGATTTCCCTCTCACGTTGTTACCGCAGATGTGATCATAATCTCGGTAACGGCTATCGTCATCTCTTTCATTGCCACGCTTTATCCATCGTGGCAGGCATCAAGACTGCTTCCCTCCGAGGCGCTTCGTTATGAATGAGCCGCTGCTCGAGGTCAAAGATCTCTGCAAGTCATATGGCGGCGGAGAGCAGAGAGTGGACGTGCTGAAAGGGATTTCACTGTCCATAGGAAAAGGGGAGACTGTTGCCCTGCTTGGCGCTTCCGGGGCCGGTAAAAGTACGCTCATGCATATCATCGGCGCTCTTGACCGCCCTACCTCCGGGAGTGTCAGCTATGCCGGGGAGGATGTTTTCGCCAAGAGTGAAGGTCAATTGGCTTCTTTTCGCAACAGTGCTATCGGCTTTGTTTTCCAGTTCCATCATCTGCTTCCCGAATTCACTGCTCTGGAGAATGTCATGATGCCGGCACTGATCAACGGCACGCCACGCCATGATGCGTCGCTGCTGGCAAGGTCAATACTTGAAGAGGTCGGGCTTGGACACCGGGTCGCCCACAAACCGGGAGAACTTTCCGGGGGTGAGCAGCAGAGAGTGGCCGTAGCCAGAGCCCTGGTAATGCAGCCGCAACTGCTGCTGGCTGATGAACCTACCGGGAACCTTGATATGAACACCAGCGAAAACATCCATCAGCTGTTTGAAGATCTTCATTCCAGCCGGGGGCTATCATTATTGGTTGTGACGCATAATGAAAGGCTGGCTGCCCGTACCATGAGACAGATTAGAATGCTCGATGGAAGGATTCAGAGTTAAGGAATGACTTTATATCATATGATAAAACTTGCGCTGGCAACTGTTGTGTTCTCCCTGCTCTGCTGGTCATCGGCAATGGCCGAACAGGCCCAGATTTCCGACGTTACTGTCAGCGGCAATCTGCGTATCGAGTCGTCTGCAATCATTAATGCCCTTAAAGTCAAGGCCGGTGACAGTCTTTTCGAGGAAAAGGTTGATGATGATGTCAGGGCGATTTTTGCACTCGGCTATTTTACCGATGTACAGGCGCACACGAAAGAGACCCCGAAAGGGCTCCTGCTGACCTATATTGTTACTGAAAAGCCGGTGCTGCGAGAAATACTCTTTGATGGCAACAAAGCCTTGAGTAACGATAAACTCAAGGAGGCCATGGAACTGAAGGTCAACTCAATTTTTTCTGCAAAAGAGCTTTTGAAAAGCATTAAAAAAATCAAAAAGCTCTATATCGACGAGGGTTATTCACAGGTGGAGATCGACCCGCTAAAGGTCCAGATTTCGGCTAACGAGTTACGCCTTACCATGAAGATCAAGGAAGGGGACAAGATCCTTATCCGCGAGTTCCGTTTTGAAGGGAACAACGCTTTTGCTGCCGGCAAACTTAAGGATCTGATGGAGACAAAACAGGACTGGTGGCTTGCATGGCTGACCGGCGCAGGTGTCTATAAGGAAGATATCCTGAAGAATGATATGATCCTGATAACCGAGCATTACATGAATAACGGCTACATAAATTTCAAGGTGGCGGAACCGAAAGTCGAGATGACTCCTGACAAAAAGGCGCTGCTGGTTTTTATCGGCATGACCGAGGGTGATAAGTATAGTGTCGGTCAGATTGATTTCAAGGGTGACCTGCTTGAACCCAAGGAAGACCTTGCACGAAAACTGAAGCTGAAAACCGGAGACGTCTTCAACAGAGGGGCTCTGCGTCAGGATATATTCACTCTTACCGATCTGTATGCGGACAAGGGGTATGCTTTTGTAAATGTCAATCCCCTTACCACCATGAACAGTACTGCCAGGTTGATAGATATCGTTTTTGATTTTGAAAAGGGCGAAAAGGTCTATATTGAAAGAATAAATATTGCCGGCAATACCAAGACGCGCGACAAGGTCATAAGACGGGAGCTGCGGGTAGATGAGGGTGCGCTTTACAGTGCGACAGGCCTCAAGAAGAGCAAGCAGAATCTTATGAATCTCGGATTTTTCGAAGAGGCGACTCTTGCCACTGTTAAAGGCAAAGTTGATAACAAGTTGAATCTTGATGTGAATGTTAAGGAGAAAGCTACCGGAACATTCAGTATTGGTGGCGGTTACAGCTCTCTTGACGGTTTTGTCGCCCAGGGCTCTATCCAGCAGTCGAATCTTTTTGGTTATGGCCTTAAGAGTAATGTTTCGGCTTCACTTGGCGGCAAGTCGAGTACCTATAGTGTCGGCGTTACCGATCCGTACTTTCTGGATACCAAATGGTCGCTTGGCAGTGATGTCTATCGTACCGAGCGTGAGTATGTCGACTACACCAAGAGAGCGACCGGCGGGGATCTGAAGGCAGGCTATCAGTTGAGCGACAGTTTGAGCACCTTCCTGCTTTATAAATATGAGAAGTTCAAGATTTTCAAGGAATCTTTTGCCATGCAGGAGATCCGCCGCCTTAATCCGGACACTGTTTCGGCGCAGGATGGAACTACAAGCGCCGTGATGGCAAGCATTTCGCGAAATACGACCGATTACCGTCTCGATCCGACAAGCGGCATGACCAACAGCCTTTCTGTAGAGTTTGCCGGGCTTGGCGGTACCACCCGCTTCCTCCGCTATATTGCCCAGACGGCCCAGTTCTTCCCGACCGGTTTCGGCACGGTGTTCATGATTCACGGCACATTCGGCAATATTCAGGAAGTCGGTAAAAAAATCCCGATTGACGAGAAGTTTTATCTCGGCGGCATAAATACGTTGCGAGGTTATGCCGGCAGAACGGTGAGTCCTTTTATTATTACCAAGAAATACAATGTGGCGCTCGGTACCTTTGCCGAAGAACAGCGTGCCTATCTCGGCGGTGATACCGAAGTTGTCCTGAACCTGGAGTATACAGTGCCGTTGCTCAAAGAGGCAGGTGTCAAGGGTGTTCTCTTCTATGATATCGGTAATGCGGTAGATGGTATTGGCAATGCATTCTCGGGTATGCTCAGCAGTTACGGTTTCGGAATCCGCTGGTTTTCGCCTATCGGCCCTTTGCGGCTTGAATACGGTATTCCGCTGAATCCGCGGCCAGGAATCGACAAGAACGGCAAGCTTGAATTCTCCATAGGCAGTTTCTTTTAAAAATATCAGGGGGTTTAATTAATGAAAAAGGCACTTTTCGCATCACTGCTGTTACTCCTTTCTTTGACGGCTCTGCAGGCATTTGCTGCTGAACCAAAACTCGGTACAGTTGACATGCAGAAGATACTTCTTCTGTCCGACTCCGGCAAGGAGGCCAAGGAACAGCTTGCGCTCAGGGCTGCCAAGTATGAGGCAGAGAAGAATGTCAGGGAAGAGGATCTGAAAAAGCTTAAAGGTGAACTTGAGAAGCAGAGCGTGTTGCTTTCCGAGAGTGCCCGCGGAGCCAAAGAAAAGGATTATCAGCAGAAACTCAAGGAGTATCAGCGTTTTCTTAAAGATGCCCAGGATGATCTTCAGGCAAAAAATGACGAGTTCACCAACAAGATTGTTGATGAAATTGTCAAGGTGGTGCAGGAGTTCGGTAAAAAGAACGACTTTACTTTCATCTTTGTCAAGAACGAAAGCATGATTTTCATGGATGACAGGATTGATCTTACCGATGAGTTGCTGAAGCAGTTTAATGCCGCCAGAAAAGCTGTCAAAAAGTAACGGTGCAATGATGGAATATACTCTGGAGCAGATTGCCAAATATATCGGCGGCAGGGTTATCGGTGACCCGGCAGCCAGGGTTAATGGCCTTGGCTCGCTTGATGATGCGGTTGAAGGCCAGATCACCTTTCTTGCCAACCCCAAGTATGCCCCCAAGGTGGCGACAACAAGGGCAACCGCTGTCATACTTCCTTGTGACGCCGAAAGTTTCGGTAAGAATGTGGTTGAATCTGCCGACCCTTATCTGGCCTTTGCCAAGGTTTTGACCCTTTTCTATGTTCAGGTGCCCAGGCCCAGAGGTATTATGGCAGGAGCGTTCGTCTCCCCTGAAGCCGTCCTTGGCAACGATTTAACTGTTTATCCCGGCGTTTGTATCGCTGCCGGTGCAACCATTGGCAACCGTGTGGTCATTCATCCGGGAGTGGTTGTTTATGAAGGGGTAACTATCGGCGATGATGTAACCCTTTATGCAAATGTCAGCATACGTGAGCGTTGCCGGATAGGGAATCGTGTTATTATCCATAACGGTGCTGTTATCGGCAGCGACGGTTTCGGCTATGCTCCTGAAGGTAAGGGTTATTTCAAAATTCCGCAAATTGGCATAGTGGTTCTGGAAGATGATGTCGAGATCGGGGCGAATACCACCATTGACCGCGCGGCCATAGACAAGACCATTATTCGTCGCGGTACAAAAATCGACAATCTTGTGCAGATTGCCCATAACTGCATCATAGGCGAAGATACCGCTATTGCCGCACAAACCGGTATTGCCGGCAGCACCTGGATCGGGAACAGGGTCACTATTGGTGGGCAGGTAGGGATAGTCGATCATCTGAAAATATGTGACGATACCATGTTCGGTGCCAAATCCGGTGTTATCCGCAATATTGACCAACCGGGGGTTTTCAACGGTAATCCGGCAATGTCTAACAAGAATTGGCTGCGGGCTTCTTCAGTGTATGCAAGGCTTCCTGAATTGAAAAAAACAGTAATATGCCTGCAGAAGCGGATTGCCGAGCTTGAAAAGCAGGCATCAACAGCAGCAGGTTAAAGTCGCATTGATGCAACTGGGGTAGCCCGGTGAATACAATGGAGGTAAAATGCAGCTTGATATCAACCAGATTCTGAACATCCTTCCGCACCGATACCCTTTCCTCCTTGTTGACAGGGTGATCGAGTACGAACCTGGTAAAAGGATAGTCAGTATCAAGAACGTGACGATGAATGAACCTTTCTTCGAGGGGCATTTCCCCGGACATCCGGTAATGCCGGGAGTGCTGATAATCGAGGGGATGGCGCAGACAGGCGGTCTGCTTGTCGGTCTGGTCAAGGGTGAAGAGACAAAAAACAAAGTCTGCTATTTTATCTCGATTAACGCGGCAAAATTCAGAAGGCCGGTGCGCCCTGGAGACCAGCTGCGCATAGAGATGACTGTAAACAGCTGTAAGCGCGGTTTCTGGGGTTTCTCCGGCAAGGCCTATGTTGACGGCAAGCTTGCTGCCGAAGCTGAGCTTAAGGCGACCCTTGCTGACAGCATCGATTAGTACCCTTCAAGTATATATAATCTCAAACTGACTTAAGGAGTCTGTGATGATACACCCAACCGCAATAATCTATCCGGGAGCTGAAGTGGCAGAAGGCGTTGAAATTGGCCCTTACTCCGTAATCGGCGCTAACGTAAAAATAGGCAAGGGTACAAAGATCGGCGCAAACAGCGTAATCGACGGCTGGACAACAATCGGCGAGAACAACAAAATCTCGCAGCTGGTTTCGATCGGTGCTCCGCCGCAGGATATCAAGTATAAGGGTGAAGCCACTACCCTGGAGATAGGTGACAATAATATAATCCGTGAATTTGTCACCCTGCATCTCGGCTCGCCATCCGGCACCGGTAAGACAGTAGTCGGCAGCAACAACATGTTCATGTCATATTCGCATATTGCCCATGACTGCCGTGTCGGCAGCAATGTGATCATGGCCAACTCGGCAACGCTTGCCGGTCATGTGACGGTCGAGAACAATGTAATTTTCGGCGGGCTTTGCGCTATCCACCAGTTTACCCGCATCGGTGAGTTTGCCATGATAGGCGGGGGCACCATGGTTGGCCAGGATATTCTTCCCTACACCATTGCCACCTCGGAAGAGCGCCGTGCGGCAAAGTTGCGTGGTCTCAACCTGATCGGGCTGAAAAGAAGCGGTTTCAGCGAAGAACTGATCAGGGACATCAAGAATATGTACAAGACTGTCGTTCTCTCCGGGCTCAAGCTGCCTGATGCAATTGTCAGGATCAGAAACCTGGTGAAGCAGTCGCCGCAGCGTGACCATTTTCTCGAATTTATCGAAGGCTCGAAAAGAGGTATCTGCAAAAAATGAAAAAAATCCGTGCAGCAGTTATCGGCGTAGGTTATCTGGGGAAATTTCACGCAGAGAAATACGCTGCATTAAAGCAGGTTGAGCTGGTCGGGGTTGTTGACAGTGATCAGGCCCGTGCCGCGGAAATTGCCGCTTCGCTTGGAACCACTGCGTTTGCCGATTATCGTCAGCTTGTCGGTAAAGTCGATGCGGTAAGTGTTGTTGTTCCTACCAGCATGCATTATGCGGTCGGCTCCTTTTTCCTGAACAACGGCATTAATCTGCTGATTGAGAAGCCGATAACCACAACCGTTGCCGAGGCGCGGGAGCTTATAGCCATAGCCGCAGGGAAAGGCCTTGCTTTCCAGGTCGGACATCTCGAACGGTTTAACCCGGCGCTTGATGCGGTCAGGGGGGCTATCCGCAATCCCGGATTCATCGATGCGGTCAGGGTTGCTCCCTACAAACCCCGCGGGACGGATGTCAGTGTGGTTCTCGACCTGATGGTTCACGACCTTGATATTATCAGCACCATCATCGGCTCTGCAATCAAGTCTGTCAGTGCATCCGGGGCGATGGTCTACAGCGCCACGCCGGATATTGCCAATGCCCGCATTGAATATCAAAACGGTGCGGTTGCCAATGTTACTGCCAGTCGCATCAGTCTTAAAAGCGAGCGGAAGATGCAGATCTTTCAGGAGGACGCCTACATAACAGTTGATTTCCAGAACAGAAAGTCCTCTATCTGTCGCAAGGGAGAGGGTGAGGCTGCGCCTGGGCAGCCTGCAGTAAGAATCGAGGAGATCGAAGTGCCGCAGCGGGATCAGATTCTCGCCGAGATAGAGGCCTTTATCGCCTCTGTGGCTGCCGGTAAGCCGACTGTAGTTAGCGGTGCGGACGGTTTGCGCGCACTTGAAACAGCACTGCTGATCGAAGAGAAAATTCGTGAAAATCTCTCAGTGCTCAAGGCCGGAGCTTAACGGGTAACGGATGACAAAAAGAATAATGATAGTTGCCGGTGAAGCATCCGGCGACATGTATGGCGCTAGGGTTGTAGAGGAGGCGCACCGACTGGATTCGTCGGTGCGCTTTTTAGGTATCGGCGGCGTACATATGCGCCAGGCTGGTGTCGAAACGCTCATCGATTCCAGTGAGATCGCAGTTATGGGCCTTTTTGAGGTCATAGCGCATTTCGGGGTGATTGCCCGGGCATTCAGACAGCTTAAGAAGATCATTGTCAATGATAAGCCTGATTTGCTTATCCTGATCGACTACCCCGGCTTTAATCTCAGGCTGGCGGCG
>JBBRBA010000076.1:0-16588 GCA_038206285.1 Geobacterales bacterium | reverse complement strand
CCAGTTGTTCAGCGACGAAGTCGCTGTTCTGGACGGTGCTGGAGAGCTTTTGCCAATCCCCCTCCCTTTGGGTTTGAAAAGTGGCAGCTGGCCGCTGCTGGAGAAGGATTATCCAACCCTGGCAACAACGAAGGAGCATCTCCGCTGGGACGGAAACCGGATTCGCTATCTGCAGCCGGGAACCATTCGTTTTCCGCAAGGCAGCGACAGCAGACGGGGAACACATCTCTGTTTCCCCCGTTTCCACCCGGACGGTTCAGGCTGTATTACGTTGTTGAGCCCGGTGAATGCCTTGCGGTATCTGACCGAGGCAGGGTATCAGGTTCGCGGGTTGACTACGGAGAGTGTGGAACGGATCGTTAACTGGCTGCTTGACCTCTCCTGTTTCGTTCTGACCTATTCTTCGACCGAAGAGGCGTTGTCGTTGCTCGGAAAGAGCCAGGAAAACCGGCGCACACTTTTTTCAACAGGCGATTATCCCTATGCCGCCTGACAGGACGACCAATGCCTTTGCCTTTTTCTGTGCTGTTCTTTCACCTTTCACAGCGGGAGAGGAAGTTCTGCAACTGCGGCAGAGCGCCGATCGTGGGGAGGTGGACTGGGTTGCTGTGGCAAAGCATGCCAATCGCGCCGGGCTGTCGCCGGCATTGCACTGGGCGCTTGCCAGCAAAGGATTGTCAGCGCTGGTTCCGGACACGTTTCGAGCCTATCTTGATGAAATCCATTGTTTTAACCTAACCCGCAACAAGGCTTTGCTGGAACAGCAGCTGGAGGTGGTACAACTGCTCAACGGCATTGGTGTCACCCCGTTGCTGCTCAAGGGCGGCGCTGCCCTGGCAACGGAGCTCTTTCCCGATCCGGGTATCCGTTTCATGTGGGATCTGGATCTGCTGGTACCTGAAGAGAGGCTTGAAGATTCGGTTGCCACCTTGCTGGCCAAAGGCTACTCGGTTCCGGACATATATACAGATAGCTTGCCCGGTGGCGCCAACCAGGCAGACCACCATCACTTCCCCGGACTCTTTTTTCCCGGCGCTCCGGCCAGTGTGGAATTGCACCGGCGGGTGTTGAGGAAAGAGCTGGGCCTGCTGGAGCCAGACAAGTTGTGGGAGCAGAGCCGGCCATATGAAGGCTCCCTTCTGCCGGGAGGTTCTGTTGCCCTGATGTCGCCAACCGATGAGGTCATCTACTGTTTCGCCCATTCCGAACTGGCTCACGACCATCATCACTATGAACGGGTTGATGCACGACACCTGCAACACTTTGCCTATCTCTGTTATCGCTACCAGGAGCAGATCGACTGGCGCCGGATTGAACTTCTCAAACACCACCCTGATGTCGGAACTATTTTCAGCGCCTATCTTTACCTGGCCAAAAAGCTCTTCCGGCTGAACCTGCCGCTGTCCGAGAATCTTCCCCCAGAAGCAGAGCGCCATTATCATCAAGTCACCTTATCCCGGAGCGTCTGGAACGAACGGGGGCATATGCTGCACCTGCTGTTTCTTGAACTGTCTCGGGTATTTGCCAAAGAGCGGTTGCAAAAGTTGTATCAACAGGAGAATGCCCCGATCTTCCGGTTGCGACTCCGGCATCTCCGGTTTCTGCTTGGCAGGTATTGCCATCTGGAGCCCTGGAGAGTGAGGCTCAGAGGTTTGGCGCCTTTTTGAACTCCTGGAAAACGACAGCTGTATGAAACTGGGGGTTTTATCGTGACATTATTGGGGTTTTTTCTTGCCTCCGTCAACGCAGTTATGGTTAAATGCATTTCCCCCGTTCAAGCGGGGGTTTTTTATTTCTGGAAGCGGATGGAGAAGCCTTCTGATGGCTGATGCAGTATTGACGGAAAAAATCCCGCAGCATTTGGCGATAATCATGGATGGCAACGGCAGATGGGCGAAAGCCCGGATGTTGCCGAGAATAATGGGTCATCGCAAAGGGGTGGAGACTGTCCGGCTGATTGTTGAGGAGTGCTCGAAGATCGGCATTCGCTTTCTGACACTCTTCGCCTTTTCGGCAGAAAACTGGTCACGTCCGAAGACTGAAGTCAGGTCTTTGATGACCCTGCTGAAGAAATATATCAAGATGGAAGTGCCGCGCATGATGCGGAACGACATCCGTTTCAATGTCATCGGCAACCGTGATGACCTCCCTTTGGATGTCCGCAACGGCCTTGATGAGGCCATGGCAATAACCAGCGGCAACAACGGCATGACACTCACCCTGGCACTTTCATACGGCGCAAGACAGGAGATTCTGCAGGCAACAACACGTGTTGCCGCTGATATCGCGAGTGGCAGGCTTTTGTCCGCGGAACTGACTGAAAGTTCATTTTCCGCTTACCTTTATACCTCATCACTGCCTGACCCGGATCTCCTTATCAGAACCAGCGGCGAGATGAGAATCAGCAATTTTCTGCTCTGGCAACTTGCCTATGCCGAACTCTACTTTACCGATATCAACTGGCCTGACTTCGGGCGGGAGGAGCTGCACAAGGCTCTTGCCGATTACCAGTCACGCGAACGCAGATTCGGTCTTACCAGCGACCAGATAAGATCCGGCAGTGGCGGATAAGCAGCAATACTCATTAATATAAGATTGAAACATCCACTTATCTGTCATTCCCGCAAAGCTTTTGAACGGGAATCCAGCCTGTAACTACATGAAAACCCGGATCCCCGATAACATCATTTTGGGGATGACAACCTCTTGAGTGAACCGCATTGGTTATAAGCGGAGGAAACCATTAAACAGCGCCTCATCACAGCGGCAATTGCCCTGCCCCTTTTAATCCTGCTGATTGTCAAGGGGAGTTATCTCCTTTTTGCCGCATTTATTGCGCTTGTCAGCTTCATCGGCCTGATGGAATTCTATCGGATGACCATTCCGGGTAAAATCACGGCCGGTGTCATCCTGTCTGCTGCCGGCGCTGTTTTGCCGCTGCTCTTTTATCTGCGCTCTGCCGCTCTGACAACCTTTGCCCTGACCCTGCTGCTCATTGTTGTCTCCGTTTATACGCTTTTCAGCTTCAAAGAGATCAAGTCCGCGGCCAGTGAGGCGGGACTCCTGTTATTCGGTCTGCTCTACATTCCGTACCTCCTCGGTTACCTGGTGCTTCTCAGAAATCATCCACTCGGCTGGCAATGGATACTGCTCATCATGTTCATTGTCATGGGCGGGGATAGTGCTGCTTATTTCATCGGCTGCCGCTTCGGCAAGCAAAAGCTTTACCCGGCGGTCAGCCCGAATAAAAGCGTTGAAGGGGCTATCGGCGGGCTTGTCGGGAGCATGGCAGGCGTTATTGTGGCGAAATTGCTGTTTTTCAGCGAGATCGGCCTGGCAGATGCGCTGTTTGCCGCCATTCTGATCAACGCAGTCAGTCAGACAGGCGATCTGTTTGAATCGCTGCTGAAACGAAGCTGCGGCGTCAAGGATTCGGGGACGATTTTCCCCGGACATGGCGGTATTCTTGACCGGCTCGACAGTATTCTGTTTGCTGCTCCGGTTGCGTACTACTACTCACTGTTCGTCGCCGGCAGATTTTTCAACTGAGACCAATGCCCATGAAACATCTCACCATACTAGGCGCTACCGGTTCAATCGGTACCAGCACGCTGGAAATTGTTGCGGCGCATCCTGACAGATTCAGGATTGAGGCGTTGACGGCCGGAGCAAACCTTGAGCTTTTTGCCCGCCAGATCGAACGCTTCTCCCCCCGTCTGGCTGTAGTTCATGATGAAAAACTGGCCAGAGAGCTGGCGACAATACTTCCTGCCGGAGCAAAAGCTGAAATCATGTTCGGGGTTGAGGGGCTGGTAGCTGCCGCCACCATGGCAGAGACAGAGATGGTTGTGGCGGCAATAGTGGGAGCTGCCGGGCTGATACCGACTGCCGCGGCAATAAAGGCGGGCAAGGATATCGCTCTTGCCAACAAGGAGACGCTGGTAACCGCCGGGCATCTCTTCATGGATCTGATCGAGCAGCACGGGGTCAGGCTCTACCCGGTGGACAGCGAGCACAGTGCCGTCTTCCAGTCAATTGAAGGTCATCGAACTGCCGATATCGCCAGGATCATTCTCACTGCCTCGGGCGGTCCTTTCCTTAACCGTCCGGTCGATTCCCTTGCCGCCGTTACAGTTGCCGATGCGCTTAATCATCCTAACTGGAGCATGGGCAAAAAGATAACCATCGACTCGGCAACCATGATGAACAAGGGACTGGAGATTATTGAGGCGAGGTGGCTGTTCGCTACCCCGCCGGAGAAGATAACCGTCAATATTCATCCGCAGAGCATCATTCACTCCATGGTCGAATATGTTGACGGCTGTGTAATTGCCCAGCTCGGCACACCTGACATGAAAGCGCCGATAGCATACGCCCTCTCCTATCCGGAGCGTATCGCCACCGGGGTAATACCTCTGGATCTCACCGCCTTTTCCGGACTGACCTTTTTCAAACCGGATACCGATCGTTTCCCGGCCATCCGCCTCGCCTACCGGGCACTGGCCGATGGCGAGAGTATGCCGGCAGTAATGAATGCAGCAAATGAACTGGCAGTTGAGGCTTTTTTACAAGGACGGATAGGTTTTACCGCTATTCCCGTATTGATCGAACGGGTAATGGACAGACACACCCCGTGCAGGCTCAATTCGATTGCCGATGTTCTTGAAATTGATTTATGGAGCCGGGGAATTACGAGGGAGTTATTAACAACATGACATATATTATCGCTGCAGTAGTGGTTCTAGGGCTGCTCATCTTCGTGCATGAACTTGGGCATTTCATCTTCGCCAAACTTTTCGGCGTCGGCGTTGAAAAGTTTTCTCTCGGTTTCGGTCCGAAAATCATCGGTAAAACCTATGGTGAGACAGAGTACCTCTTGTCGGCCTTTCCTCTTGGCGGCTATGTGAAGATGATCGGCGAAAGCCCTGATGCAGAGCTGGCAGAGAATGACCAGAGCCGTTCATTCATGGGCAAGCCCCCTTTGCAGCGGATTGTCATTGTCGCTGCCGGCCCCATCTTCAACCTGCTCTTTGCGGCACTGCTCTTTATTATCATCTACATGATCGGCATACCCGCCGCCACGACCCGCATCGGCGAAGTCATGACCGGCAAACCGGCTGCTGTTGCCGGGGTGCAGGTGAAAGACCTGGTGCGGTCGGTAAACGGCAAACAGGTCTCGCGCTGGGACGAGTTTGCCGGCTTGATTGCCGACTCCAAAGGGGTGCCGCTGGTTATAGTCGTCGAGCGGGCCGGGGCGATGCACTCCTTCACCATTGTCCCGGAAACCAGGGAGGGGAAAAATCTCTTCGGTGAAAAGATTGTCTACCCGGTAATCGGTGTTGTTGCTGCCGCCGAGATGGTAACCGACCGCTACTCACCGGGACAAGCGATCATCAAGGGATGTCAGCAGACCTGGAAGATATGCAAGCTCACGCTCCTCTCGATAGTCAAGCTGATCGAACGGGTTGTACCGATCGACACGGTCGGCGGACCGATAATGATCGCCAAGATGGCCGGCGAGCAGGCTGCTGCCGGCGGGGTAAGCTTCCTCGCCTTCATGGCGCTGCTGTCGATCAACCTCGGGATTCTCAATCTGCTGCCGGTACCGATCCTTGATGGCGGCCACCTCTTCTTCTACTTCTGGGAGCTGATTTTCAGAAAACCGGTCTCCGTCAAAACCCGCGAGATGGCCCAGCAGGTCGGGCTTGTTCTCCTTATCGGCCTGATGGTTCTTGCTTTCTATAACGACATCATCCGCTACGTTGTCAACAAGGGCTGATTGCTGCATGAAGCTGCTGACTCTTGATACCTCCACCAGCGTCTTCAGTGTTGCCCTCTCCGCCGGCAAGCAGCTGTTGGGCGAGGCGTCAGGAGACGCCGGTCATCTGACCGCGGCGCGGCTGGTACCTGCCTTGCAGAATCTTTTTGTTGACTGCGCCCTGACTCCCCAGGACCTGGACGGTTTTGCCGTGACAATCGGTCCCGGCTCCTTTACCGGAATAAGGGTCGGGATTGCCTTTATCAAGGGGCTTGCCTTCGCCACCGACAAGCCGGTTGTCGGCCTGTCAGCGCTGGAACTGTTGGCCATGAATGCGCGAGATAGCGGACTGCCGGTCTGTCCGCTGTTCGATGCGAGAAGAAGTGAAATTTACGGCGGGTTGTACAGCTTTGCAGGCGGAGCAGAAACGATCATTGCCGACATGGTCAGCCCGCCGGAGAAGTTTATCGCCATGCTGGAAGGCCGGACTCTCTTTCTTGGCGACGGCGCCGTCCGCTACAAAGAGCTTATTGTTGAACTTCTCGGCACTGACGCCCTCTTTGTCGAGCCCCGGCTCAATAATCCGGCAGCTTCTGCCGCCATCCCCCTGGCGCTGCAGGCTTTTGCCGTTGGCAAGGCCGTCACTCCTACCGAGCTCCTGCCCCGCTACCTGCGACTATCCGAAGCCGAATTGAACAGGAAGCAGCAATAGTTCTGTCATAATTCCGCACTGATTGCCAACGCCCTACCCTGCTCTTACCCGAACTTGCAACACCTGACTAAAAAGCCCGCTTTCGCGGGCTTTTCGATTAGTTACTAAATGACGCGGCGGTCTCTGACCGGCCGCAGCCCCTCTGCCACGATCTCGGCAACATCCCTCACCTTTACCCCTACCGCCCCCTTATCCTTGAGCCCGTCTTCGAACATGGTCATGCAGTAAGGACAGGCGACACATATTGTTGACGCTGCACCCTGTTCAGCATTCAGCGCGGCAACTGCCTCGCTCACCCTGGCGATATTGATCCTTTCCCCTTCATGCTCCTCCATCCACATCCTGCCGCCGCCGGCGCCGCAGCAAAAGGCATTTTCCCGGCTGCGTGGCGCTTCTACCGGATTCACTCCGGTAACCGCGGCGATGACACTGCGCGGCTCGTCATAGACCCCGTTATGACGGCCAAGATAACAGGAGTCATGATAGAGCACACGGCCAAGCTCCGTTACCTGATGTTCCAGCTTGATCTTCCCTTCCTGCAACAAACGGGCAAGCAGCTCCGCATGGTGGATTACCTCGATTTCCAGCCCGTACTGGCGATAGTCGTTCTTAAGTGTACTGAAGCAGTGCGGACACTGGGTAATCACTTTGGTTATCTTTCTGCTGGTGAAAAGTTCGACATTCTCTTTTGCCATCTTGTCGAAAAGGTACTCGTTGCCGAGCCTTCTGGCGCTGTCGCCGCAGCACTTCTCATCCTTGCCAAGTATCCCCCAGCTGACTCCTGCCATGTTCAGCACCGTGGCCAGGGCAACGGTCACATGCTTCTGCCTGGAATCAAACGCCCCGGCGCAGCCGACATAAAAAAGATATTCCGTCTCGCCGGCAACAAAGTTTTTCACCTCCATGGTGGTATGCCACTTTGTCCGTTCGGTGGGGGCTATCCCCCACGGATTGGAACGTTGCTCCATGTTTTCGAAAAGATTGAGCAGTTCTTCCGGGAAATCACTCTGCATCTCCACCAGATGGCGGCGCATCTTGATGATTTTCGGCATCTGCTCGATCAGCACCGGGCAGGCTTCCATGCAGGCGCCGCAGGTGGTGCAGGCCCAGATTGCCTCCCTGGTGTTGGTCCCCTCGCCTTCAGCGCCTGTCAGAGGGAGCAGCGGCTCCTGCCCTGCCTTGAGGGCAGCCGCGTTAGCCATCAGGTTTGTTTTCAGCGTATGGATGACCTGACGCGGATTGAGCGGTTTTTGGGTGGCAGTTGCCGGACAGGCTTCCTGACAGCGGCCGCACTCGGTACAGGAAAATGAGTCGAGCAGATCCTTCCAGGTAAAATCATCAACCTTGACGACGCCGTAACAGTTATTGACGGCAAACTCTTCCCGCGGCTGGGTATTAGGCTTGTCCAGCGCAGCCAAAAAGCAGTTCGGGATGGCGGTCAGAATATGCATATGTTTGGAGATCGGCAGAAAAATCATGAAGGCAAGCAGTACGGCAGCATGCAGCCACCAGTAAAAGCCCAGGTAACAGGCTGCACCGCAGCCGGCGCAACCGCTGCCGCAGCCGAAAAAGCCTGCCGCCAGGGTCGATACCGGCATCCAGCCTGCCAGCGGCTCCTGGCCGAGAGCTATCTCGGCACCGTGGAGACCGAAATAGGCGATCATCAGCAAAGCAATGAACGAGAGAATCAGAAAACCTTCCAGACTGCGGCGCTTGACGTAGCGGGTGTCCAGTTTGAACAGCAGGCGGCGGCCGCTGGCGATCAGCACAGCGATCAAGGCAAACAGCGACACGATATCAAACAGAAAAAGGAGCGGGCCATGCAGGCTGGCCGGGAGAAGACGCAGACTTATTGTCGGGAAGAGGCCGCTGACAATAAAGTCCCCATTGGCAATGAGGAGGATGATGAAAGACCAGAAGATGACAAAGTGATTGATGCCGAAAGGCCTGGCCAGTACCTTCTTCTGGCCGAAGGCGAAAAGGATCATGTCCCGGAGCCGCCGGGGTATGTCATCGAAACGCTCCTCCGCCTTGCCGAGAGCGATCAGGGAGAGCCGCCGCCAGGCCAGGAAGCAGAACACTGCGGCTGCCAGCACAAAAAGTATGATGAACAGGGAGTGATGTTTCATTTTAGCCCCTTCGCGGCCTTGATCTCCCGCAGGCGGTTCGTTATTGCCGGTATCACCTGGAAGAGATCACCGACGATGCCGTAAGTCGCCACCTCGAAAATAGGCGCATCCTTGTCGCGGTTGATGGCAATGACAACATCGGAATCCTGCATGCCGACCAGATGCTGAATCGCTCCGGAAATACCGCAGGCGATGTAAATCTTCGGCCGGACCGTTTTGCCGGTCTGTCCTACCTGGCGCTCCTGCGGCATCCAGCCCGCATCCACAGCCGAGCGGGAAGCTCCCACCACGCCGCCGAGTTCATCGGCAAGCTCCTTGAGCATGGTAAAGTTCTCTTTCCCCATCATCCCCCGTCCTCCGGAGACGATAAACTCTGCTCCGGCGACGTCAACATTGTCCTTATTCCGGTCGCTGATAATATCCAGGACTTTGACCAGGATATCTTCCTCACGGACAGGGCAGGTTTCGCGGATAATTTCACCGTTTTTACCCGGCTGTTTCTCGGACATCGGCATGACATGCGGCCTTACCGTCGCCATCTGCGGGCGGAATCTGTCGCACATGATGGTCGCCATGATGTTGCCGCCAAAAGCAGGGCGGGTCTGCATCAGATTGCGCTTGTCGTCGATGGAAAGACCGGTGCAGTCGGCGGTAAGGCCGGTGCCGACAGCGGTCGCCACGGCTCCGGCCAGATCGCGGCCCAGACCGGTTGCCCCCATGAGGATGACTTCCGGTTTATACTTCGCAATCAGCTCACAGACTGCCTGCAGATAGCTTTCGGTGCGGTAGTGGCGGAAAACCGGCGCATCCACCAGATAAGCCTTGTCGGCTCCATAGGCAAACGCCTCGGCGCAAAGGTTCTCGACCCCGTAACCGATGACTATCGCTGCGAGAGACACTGCCAGAGTATCGGCCAGTTCGCGCCCTTTGCCGAGCAGCTCCCACGAAACCGTGGCCGGCTCGCCTTCGGTCTGCTCGACAAAGACCCAGACACCGCTGTAAACAGAGAGTTTTTCGGCCAGAGCCAGCTCCTCGCTGTTGTCATCGGCTTCGGGTTTCCCATCGGCTCCGGCAATCAGCTGATCGAGGAGGGCCTGTTCTTCAGGAGTGAAGAACATCTCAATGGCCTGGGCAGGGCAGATCGTGACGCACTTGACGCAGCCGATGCACCTGCTCTGATCGATGATCGGCTCACCGGCTTCGTTCATCTCGACACAGTTGACCGGGCAGACGCTCTGGCACCTGGCGCCGCAGGCGATGCACCTGTTCTCGATGAGCTGTGCCTTGCCGCGCGGTTTCTTGATCGGTTTTTTTACTTCGGTCATAAATAATCCTTGATTATGGCTCGGGGCTCGGGGCAAGAGCAGGTTTCCCCCTGAGCCAGATTCTTATAGCGCCAGCAGGTCCTTACTCAGCAGCTTGTCGATCAGCAGATTCGCCGTGCCGACAGGATCGTGCACCCCGTCGCCGATCATCTCCCCTTTGTCACGCTGCGGTGAGAATATGCGGCTGACCCAGGTAGGTGAACCTTTGAGGCCTATTTTCTGCTCATCCAGCTGCAGCGTCTGGTTACTCCAGAGTTCAACCTCACGCTGCTGCGAAAGGAGGCGCATCGGCACGGTCGGATAGCGGGGACGGTTTATCTCCCGCACGACAGTTATCATCACCGGCAAAGGCGCCTCGACGATTTCATGACGCCCCTCAAGTTTGCGGCTGACTCTTATGCGCCTTTGCTCCAGATCAATACTTATGATCCGGTCAACCAGGGTAAGCTGGGTGCAGCCGAGTCTGGTCGCTATCCCCGGGCCCACCTGCGCCGTGTCACCATCGATAGTCTGCTTGCCGCAGAAGATGATGCCGACCTCTTCCTCTTCATTGAGGCGGCGGATGGCGGCGGTCAGGACATTGCTGGTGGCAAGGGTATCGGCACCGCCAAACACCCGGTCTGAAAGAAGAATTGCCCGGTCAACCCCCAGCGCCAGAGCTTTTCTGAGGGTTGCCTCTGCATTGGGGGGCCCCATCGATATGGCGGTGACCCGGCAGTTGGCAGAATCCTTCAATCGCAGCGACTCTTCAAGGGCATGGGTATCGTAGGGGTTGACGATAAAAGGAATACCTTCACGGACAAGAGTGTTGGTAACCGGATCTATCTGCACCTGGGTTGTATCCGGAACCTGTTTGATACAGGCTACTATCTGCATGTTGAAACCTCACTGCTTACGAAATAACTGGTAACACGATCCCTGTTTTCCAGAGAAGACCGTGCTTGTAATCTGGTCAACCGAAATGGGTTGAGCGTTGCCAAAGAAGCAACACTGCACAGAATTTAGCCAGGGCGGATAATAGTAAATTTAGCGTCGCTTGGCAACCAGATAAATGCTTAATTTTTAATCAATATGTTTTACTTAGACTATAACATTCGATTATTAATTGAGCATTTCTCTCGTCATTAATTACCCGTAACTCCCCATGCTGGCGAGTGCATAGACGAGCTCCGGCCGATAAAGCGGAACTCTGCCTCGATACATTAACAACGTCGAGCCGCTCTCTGCAAAGCCATGAGACCTTAAAAGCCTGCCGGCAGACCGGTTTCCCTGTGGCACATCGAGAAAAATCCCGCCCTCCCCGCTGACCCCATTCATGGTGATCTCCAGCAGAGCGGCTGCCCCCTTGCCGGCAAGTGCGCCCCATGGCCCGAGCTGCAGCCCCGCACCGGTCGGCAGACAGCGCAGAAAACCGTCTTTTCGAAGCAGCCAGCCGGCACGACTCTCCAGACCCGAAAACAGAGCCGCTCGACAGTCGCCCCAGCCCATCGTGTCGAGGAGAGCTGCGTGTTCAAGATCAACTGCCCTGGGCAAATCAACGACCATGCTGCCAGTCGCCCGCCACCTTTGTACCTTGTCGATCTGCACAAATCCGAGGGTTCGGTATAAATGGGAACCATCAGGTGAAGCAGTGAGCCAGACCGTTTCGCAGCCGCTGCTGTCAAGGCGCTGCAGAACTTCCTTGACAAGAGCCCTGCCAAACCCCTGGCGGCGATAATCCGGCTCTACCAGCAGATTGCCGATCCAGGCGGAGGCAGCATATCTTATTGCCGTTATATAAGCCGCAATCTCTCCGTTGGTAGCAGTTACCAGGCACCCCTGATGAAATAATTGTAACAGAAATTCCAGTTCGCGGCGATCAGATATCCAGTTTTCTGTTGCGGCAACCTGCAAAAAACGCTCGACATGGGCCGAGGTGAACGGGAGCAGTTGCATCTCAAGCGCCGCTGCAGGCGGCCCGAGCAAACTGCATCTCCTGGCCGATCAGCCCGACAGCATCGGCACGGCACTGCTTACAGTGTTTGAACTGGCCGATGACCTTCTCGTTGGCAGACTGAACGGCGGCAATCTCTTCCGGCGACGGCGGAGTAATTCCGGCAAACTCCGACTGGGGGATAAGCGGCATGACATTCATGACAAAAGCGCCGAGCGATTTCACTCTGGCGGCAATGAGAGGGATCTGGCTCTCATTGACACCGGGGATATAGACGGTGTTCACCTTAATGGTCATGCCAAAGGCAGCAGCCCGCTTCAGCCCTTCAAGCTGGTTAGCAATGAGGATGGTGGCCGCCTCTTCGCCGCTGTAGCGCCTGTTGTGGTAATTGACATAACTGTAGACCTTCGCCCCGACTAAAGGATCGAGTGCGTTGACAGTGACGGTGAGGCTGTGCAACCCGAGCGCCTCCAGTTCATCAATCCGCTCCGGCAGCAGCAGGCCGTTGGTGCTCATGCACTTGATCAGGTGAGGAAACTCCTCCCCTACCAGGCGGAAAGTAGCGAAAGTCTCCTCGTTGGCAAGAGGATCGCCCGGTCCGGCAATGCCGATAACCTTGATGACCGGCCCCATGATCTCACTGGCCATCACCTCCCGCACCTTGACAATCGCCTCCTGCGGTGTCAGCAGCCGGCTGGTGACGCCGGGGCGCGATTCATTGGCGCAGTCATGACGACGGCTGCAGTAGCCGCACTTGATATTGCAGCGCGGTGCCACGGCCAGATGCATCCTGCCGTTCTTCTGATGGTTGCCGCCGAAGCAGGGATGCCCCTGCATGTTTTTCCTGGTCGTACACGCTTCTGCCATGGTGAACTCCTTTGCGGGTCTTCGGACCCGCTGAACGGCAAAGGCCCGGTGGATCATCTCCGCCGGGCCCCGTTGCTCGATCAAACTGGATACGCTTGTGCCGGGAGCCGGTCAGACTCCCGAATGCTGCTCTATTATAATGAGATGCTTAGCCGGAACCATGCCAAGCCATATAACTATGCGTATTAACGCATTTTAGCGGTCGGCGGCAGCAATAATGCGAACATTTGCGGCATTTTTTTGCGCAGAGCTGCAGCAGGTCTGGTTATTCATTAAGCAGATTTACCTCCGACCGGAAAGCCGTAACGGCATCAACCCCGCATTGGCGGCTGTATTGGTCCATGGCACGCTAAGTGAACCTCGTTAACAGTAACTACAGGAAAAAGGAGTCAGCCATGGCAAGACTTATCGGCAGCATCAGCCACGTAACGGCTGCAGAAGCAGCAGCAGAACTGGAGACCACCATCACCCGCATCCTCATGCTGCTGCGGGAAAATGCACTTGAAGGAAAACAGCTTGATGGCGAATGGTATGTTGAGAGCGCTTCAATAGCCTGCGCCAAAGCCCACGGGAACGACATAAAGACAACCAAGGGGTGTGTCAGCCACTGCTCCAGCGGCTGCGGCTGCAAATAACCAGGAGGCTCACATGGGACTGATAGTCAAGGCATCCGATCTCTACTACCGCTACCCGAAAGACACGGCCAACCGTGACCTCGCCAAATTCAGCGGCAAACCTGACACCAGACCGTTCAACCGTGATGATCTCTACGAGGTTCTGCCGCTGCTCGGCGCGGTCATGGACGAGCTGGCTAGCGATGAACAGCGGGTTCTCCACCAGCTGGAGGAGATCATGATCCGCCAGCTCCCAGGTTTCATCGCCAGCAGGGAAGAGGTGTTCGACTTCCTGGTCGGCTGCATGGACTACCTTATGGAACCGGCGTGACAGCAGCCTGGCCGCTTCCTGCTGAAGAACTGTTTGGCCGCAGCCGTGCCGTTCTTCTCGGCGGGGGGGTGGGGGATGCTCTCGGGGCACCGCTGGAGTTCATGACCGCCGGCGAGATAGCTGTCAAGTATGGCCGGCTGGAGGAGATGGTCGGTGGCGGCTGGCTCCGCCTCAAGCCGGGTCAAATAACCGACGACACACAGATGTCTCTCTGTGTCGCCCGCGGGATCATCGCAGCGGGCTGCTGGGACCTGCGGACAATCGCCGCCGAGTTTGCCGCCTGGCTTAAATCGAACCCGATCGATATCGGTGACACCTGCCGCCGCGGCATCCGTAATTTCATACTGAAAGGGGCGCTGGAGACAACTGTCAACGAGTGGGATGCCGGCAACGGCGCCCTGATGCGGATGGCGCCGGTAGCGCTCTTCACCCTGCCGGCAGACGCAATGCTGCAGCGCTGCACCATCGAGCTCGCCCACCTGACCCACAACAACCCGGTTTCCGATGCCGCCTGTATCACCTATGGCCGCATGGTGCAACTGGCGCTGCTCGGCGCCTCGAAAAATCGTCTGCGCCGCGAGGCCGACCGGCTGGCAACCGACTTCCCCACCTTCCGCTTCGATCCTTATCCCGGGCTTTCCAGCGGCTATGTAGTTGATACGCTGCAGACAGTTTTTCACTATTTCTTCAGAAGCCGCTCGTTCGAGGAGTGCCTGGTGAACACCGTAAACCAGGGGGGTGATGCGGACACCAGCGGAGCCATTGTCGGCGGCCTGGCCGGTGCCTACTACGGCCTGGAGGAGATCCCGCGCCGCTGGGTGAAAAAGCTGGATAAGCGCTGCCTGGTTGAGCTTGATGAACTCGCCGTGAAACTGGTCCGGCTCTCGCCGCTCATGAAGAGCAACCACACCGGAGACGACTAACCCTGCCCGCACCCGCCTCCTGGAACTGTCGCCAGAAAATCCTGATTGAAATATCCTCATAAAGTCCGTATTATCCCCGGCTGAGCCTGGCAGCTGCTGACCCGGCAGCCGGCGACGGCGAGCCCGCTGCGCTTTAAAACATTACCTGATTAGCCCTGATCTTCAGCTATTAAGATTGTCATCTCCGAATATCTTTATCGGGGATTCATGATTTCAATCGGTTATAAGCTGGATTCCCGATCAGAATCGCTTCGGGAATGACAGTTTGGGGGCTAGCTGAAGATTGGCACTAATCAGGAAACATTACAGGAGGAATTCATATGACACGCGCACTGAAGCTGATCTTTTTGGTGGTTCTTGTCTCCTTCTCACTTCTACCCCTGGCAGCAGCTGCCGCTGATACGCAGCTGACAAGAGAGGAAGTGACCGTCATCAAGCGGAAATTGACGGTTGTTGCTGCCGCCCCTGGACAGCCGCCGGCACGGTACGTCAAGGAGGATGAGTCCTTCAGCCTGCCGACCGGCATCTCCAGGGTGGGCAAATCAGAAGCGTTCCAGAGCTGGGCCAAAGAGATCGCAACGGCCAAGGTTCTGTGGCAGCTGGACACTAATCAATGAGTGACCCTGCCGACAAGCGAAGAGTACTCCATGCTGCCGGCTATTATCTCTTTATCCTGGTGATCTCTCTGGCGGTGTACCGGGCCTTCATGCAGGTACATGAAGGCAATCTGGAGATGCTCTCCAACGCGGCCAAAGGCGTACTGACAGGGAAGCCGCACTGGATTGCCTATCAAAACCGCCTATTGGGTCCATCCATGGTCGACCTGATAGCCAGGTTCGGCATCCCCTTTACCGAGGCGCTGAAAGCATTCGATTTCCTGATGATACTCGCCCAGAACCTGCTGCTCGGTTCGCTGCTGCGAAAAACGAACCGGGCGTACGCTTTCGCCCTGATCTGGGTAACCGTTTTCTCCATTGCCTATATGTCTGTGCAGAACTTCTGGTTTTACACCTGGGACAGTATCGACGTCATCATCTTTACCCTGTTTGCCTGGGGCATACTGCAAAGCAAACCGACCGGCTTTTTTATCCTGCTGTTCCCTGTGGCGCTCTTGAACAGGGAGAGCGCACTGTTCATCGCTCTGTACCTGGTAATAGATGCATTTCATTTCGGGACGATCAGGGAGCGCTTTTACTTGGCATCCTGGTCCAGGCTGTTCCTCGGCTCTTTTCTGCTTCTGTTCGGCATGGCCTACACCAAGTTCATCCGTACCTGCCTGTTCATCAGCCAGGCAGGCGGCGCGGACGATATAGCGCATGCCGTGATCGGCAATCATTTCCTGTTGAGCCACAACCTGAAAAAGCTGTTGTATTACAACCTGTTCTCTCTCGATGTCATAAATTCGCTCTTTATCGTCGGTTCGGTTGCCGGCCTGCTCTCTTTCATCAGGCGGTACAACGATGCCCAGATCAAGGCATTACTGGTCTACTGCGCCATGGTGGCCAACATACTGATATTCGGCGCAATCAACGAAACCAGGATGTACCTGATCCTCTTCCCTTTTGTCATCTTCATGATCACCGGCATTGCCGACAGCCGCGCCCTCCCCGGGGGGCAGCAGGCCGACGGTCAAACCGGCCCATAACGGCTCCCTACAGCGTACACATAACCCGCCTGACCCGGTACTCCCCGCCGATGACCATATATTCGCCTTCACCTTTCATTATGCTGTTAGGCAACAGCTCGTCATAGAAAAAGATCTTGGCTAACGGCGCCTCGATCTCCCAGACCGTATCACCGAACTCCCAGGCACGTTCCTCATCATTGGTGAAGGAGACCAGGTTGTTGAGCCGCACAATCTGCTCCCGCTTGCCGAGCAGTTCGATCAGGTCGTAATCATTGGCGTCGTTGGTGCCGCGGAACAGCTTGAGGCAGCTATCCGGAGGGTGGGACCTGGCCAGTTCGTACTGGCAGTATTCGTAGAGCAGGTCCAGCT
>JBBRBA010000075.1:0-16682 GCA_038206285.1 Geobacterales bacterium | reverse complement strand
TGCTTGGCCGTGAGCCTGGCCCCTTTTTTCGTGATTCTGGTCTCGATGAGATAGACTTCGTTACCAACGTTGACGCCATCGGCAACCGCATTTTCATGACTGTATTCACTGACAAGATTCTTGTTGAAATAGCTGATGGCGCGGCTGTCCGGTGTGGCGGTCAAACCGATCTGGAAGGCATCGAAATAGTCCAGCACCTGCCGCCAGAGGTTGTAAATGGAGCGGTGGCACTCGTCGATAAAGATGAAGTCGAAAAACTCCAAGGGAACCTTTTGGCTATAGACCACCGGCAGCGGCTCTTTAGGCAGAACCAGCTCCGCCGGATTGATCTCTTCCGTCGCTTCGTCCAGCGGCTTGTCTTTCAGGATGGCATAGAGACGCTGGATGGTGCTGATGCAGACATGGCTGTCCTTGGCGATTGCCGACGATTTGAGCCGCTGCACGTTATAAAGCTCGGTGAACTTGCGGTTGTCGTCCGACGGCACAAAGGACATCAGCTCTTGTTCGGCCTGTTCACCGAGGTTTTTGGTGTCCACCAGGAAGAGAATCCGCTTGGCTCCGGCATATTTGAGCAGGCGATACATGGCCGTAATGGCGGTATAGGTCTTGCCCGCGCCGGTAGCCATCTGCACCAGCGCCCGTGGCCGGTTGGCCTTGAACGAGGCTTCCAGATTGTCTATGGCGTTTTCCTGACAGTCGCGCAGGCCAAGTTCCTTTGCAGGCAGTTTTTTCGGGTTCAGCAGAGGGATTTGGTGCAGTCGTGCCCGAAGGGAATTGTGCTGGGTGTACCATTCAAGCAGTGTTTCAGGACGATGGAAACTGAAGACTTCGTGGGAGCGCGGTTTCGGGTCGCGCTGGTCGGTGAAACGGGTAATGACGCCGGTACTCTCGTAAAGAAAGGGGAGGGGAACCTTGTTGTTGACCCACTTAAGCGCTGCCCCGGCATAGCCTTCCGTCTGCGTTTCATGCACCGTCAGCCGCTGCCCTTCCTCTGCCCTTTTGGCCTCGATTACCCCGACAGCTTTCTTGTCGACAAACAGCAGATAATCCGCCGGGCCGACATCGGTCCGATACTCCCGCACCGCCTGACCGATACCGTAATTCAGGTCGATCTTCTTGACGGTTTGCACCGTCCAGCCAGACTGCTTGAGCAGCTCGTCAATATGGTCGCGGGCAATCTGTTCGGGGTTTTGATTATCGGTCATCAGGTATGACTGGCGACGTACTTTGCCGGGTCGGTTAGCCCCGTCTCAGCAAAACCCTTCAGCCGCAGACGGCAGGAGTCACACAGGCCGCAGGCGCTGCCATCCGGGGTCGGATCGTAGCAGGAGTGCGTTCTGGCATAGTCCACCCCCAGCGCCACCCCTTTTCTGATGATATCTGCCTTGGAGAGGGCGATTAGCGGGGTGTGGATGGTGAAGTGGCCTTTGCCGTCAACACCGGCCTTGGTGGCAAGATTGGCCATCTTCTCGAAGGCGGCGATGTATTCGGGGCGACAGTCGGGATAGCCGGAGTAATCGAGCGCATTCACGCCGATAAAAATATCGAAAGCGCCGATGACCTCGCCCCAGCCAAGGGCGAAGGAGAGGAAGATCGTGTTTCTCGCCGGAACGTAGGTAACCGGGATATCACTGCCGACCCCATCCTTGGGCACGGCTATATCTCCGGTCAGAGCGCTGCCGCCGACCTGACGATAATCGAAATCGACAACCAGGTGATCGACCGCCCCCATTAACCGGGCGTTGCTCTTTGCAATCTCCAGCTCCACTGCATGGCGCTGGCCGTAGGCGAAACTGATGGCATAAGGAGCAAAGCCTGCGGCTCTGGCAATTGCCATGCAGGTAGTAGAGTCGAGACCGCCGCTATAGAGGATTACCGCTTTTTTTGACATTCAAGACTCCGGTCGCAAAGCAGAAGAGTTTACTGGATTGTCTTCTTGTAAGGATAGCTCGTCAGATCGAGCTTGAGATGCCTGATCCATTCGTACAACGTTTTGTAATCTGCGTCACTGGTCGGGATAAACCCGATCGCACCGAATCTGGCGAGGACATTTTTACCTTCCGGGTCGCTGTTCATTGCAAGCAGCGTTTTTTTCAGCTTTTCCCTCGCAGCCTTCTCCAGCCCTTTTCTTACGGCAAAGGTGTTATCCGGCAGCCCCTTTTTCGGGTTTTCATTCACAAGCTCGACAACAGCGTCAAAAGTCCTGTTCTCCTTGCGAAACCTGGCAACAACCGTGTTCTTGGCGCCGCCGATTTCTGCCTGATGGCTGAGGACCGCTCTGATTGCCGCTTCATGGCTCCCGGCCCAGAGTATTTTCAGTTCTTTTTCCATATCGATACCCTGTTCGGCAAAATACTCCCGTTGGGCAAGATAACCGGCCGATGTCGCCGGATCGACCAGCGCTATGGTCTTGCCTTTCATATCTGCCGGTTTTTTGATGCCGGTATCTTTTCTAACAAACAAAAGGCCGCTGTAGGTGGATTTGCCGTTGGTCTGTACCGGCATGGCCAAAGGTATAATGCCGATACGCGCCCTGGTTATGCCATACACAAGACTGCCGAAAAATCCGGCGTCGATATTACCGTCACGCATCTCTTCATACAACTGTCCGTAGTTGGAAAACGGCTTGACCTCGACTTCCATGCCGGTTTTTTTCTGGAGATAAGAGGCAAGCGGCACGTACCGCTCCATCTGCTTGACCAGGTTGACTTCAGGAATCACGCCGATGACTATTTTACCGGATTGGGCCGCAAAGGCGGCAGAGGCATGGATGACCGAGGCCAGCAACAGCATGAGCACTAAGGAATGCTTGAAGGGACTCATTCTTGGCCTCCTTTCAGAAGAGTGAAAGATTTACATAGCGCTTCGGATTCTCTTTGACATCCCTGATCAGGGCATCAATGCTTTCCAGCATCCTGACCATTTTATCATAAGCTTCCTTATCGTTCAGGAGCTTGCCGGCAGTGCCATCCTTACTGTTCATTTTTACGGCAACATTCTCAAAAGATTTTACCGCCGCATCAGCCCGCGTCATCAGGCTGACCCCTTTGTCGTAAAGCTCATCATCGGTCAGAAGCTTGCCGATGGTAGTTTCCTTTGAAGTAAGAATCTTTTTCAACTCCCGCATGTCATCGGCAGCCAGAGAGCTTTTATCGGCAAGTTTAACCATCTTGTCGTACAGCTCGCGGTCGCGAACCAGTTTGCCAAGAGTGCCGTCAGCCGACTGGATATCGGTAAGTGTCGCATCGGCACGCTGCAGGATGGCAACAATCTTCTTGTACGGCTCGTCGCTGCGCATCAGCTTGCCAAGGGAGCCTTCGCCGCGATTGATGGTATCGGCCAGAATCTTCAGCTCCTGCGAAAGTGTCGCCAGGTTGTCATAGAGCTTTTTATCGGTCATCAGCTTGCCGAGCGACCCCTCACCCCTGTCAACCTTTTCCATGATACGGTTGAACCGGTCGAAGGCCGAGCCCGCCTTCTGCATAACATCATCCAGCTTGGCAACGCTCTCCCCGCGGATTACTGTTGGCGGGGTCTCCGCATATCTCCGGCTCGGAGTAATATCGACATATTTTTCCCCCATCAGCCCGCGCGTCTTGATTGTCACCCTTGAATCGGCACCGATTTTTTTCAGGGCGTTCAGGTCAATCTGCAGGTTCACATTAATTTCGTTATTCTTCTCCGGATCTTCAAAATTGATATCCGTGACCAGACCGACATCAACACCGGCAAGCCAGACAGGAGCGCCGATCTTCAGGCCGGCAACATCCGTCATGATTACCGAAAGGTCTCCTTTCTGGACGAACATCTTCGTCTTGTCCCCCATCATCAGCACACCGCCGCCAAACAGCAGTATAGCAAGGAGGATGAACAGCCCGGTCTTAACCTGTGACAATCTGAGGTTATCGCTGCGCTTCATGGGCTCTCCTCTCTCTCGGCATATCTGAAGAGCGACTCTTCGCCCGGCGCGAAAAATTCACGGATAGCCGGTAAATCCGACTCTTCAAGTTCGGCCTTTGTACCTTCAAAAACAAGTCGCTCATTATCAATGAATGAAAACCGGTCGGAAACCGTAAAAGCGGTCGCCATATCGTGCGTTACCATCAGCGTTGTCTTCCCCTCACCCTGCAGTCTTAACATGAGCTGCTGTACGTTGTAAACGCCTATCGGGTCGAGCCCGGTGGTCGGCTCATCAAAGAATATATACTGCGGATCAGCCGCCAGAGCCCTGGCGATGGCAACCCGCTTCTTCATCCCGCCGGAGAGTTCTGCAGGATAAAGGTCGATTGCTTTCTCAAGCCCCACAAAACCGAGTTTCTCCAGGACAACGGCGTCAATTTCCATCTCGGAGCGCCGGCCCTCTTCCAGCAGGCGGTAACCGACATTCTCGCCGACCGTCATGGAGTCGAAAAGCGCCCCCCCCTGAAAGACAATGGCGATATACTTCCGGGCAAGGGTAAGCCCGCTTTCGGAAAGGGTCGCAATATCTTCGCCTTCAATGAGTATCCGCCCGGAATCAGGCTTGATCAGCCCGAGAATCAGCTTGAGAATGGTAGTTTTGCCAACCCCGCTTACGCCGAGGATGGTTCTGTTCTCTCCGGGAGAAAGCAGCAGGTCGAAATCACGCAGGATCGTTCTGCCGCCAACCGAATAACAAACCTGCTCCATCCTTATGCCATAATTGTCAGTCATCTCTTTGGTTACCTGAAGACAATGAACATCTTCGTAATGAAGAAGTCGGAAATCAGAATGAATACCGAAGCAAGGACAACCGTCCGTTTTACCGACTTGCCTACCCCTTCGGCCCCTCCGGAGACCCCGAGGCCGACATGACAGGCTATCATGACGATCAGAAATCCGAAAAAAACCGGCTTGGCAACCGCTTCGATCAGATCCTGGAAACGCATGAACTGCGGCAGCGATTTCCAGTACATGAGCGGGCTGATATTGTAGCCGGAGGCGATGATATAGCCGCCGCCAATGGCAATGGTATCGGTGACTATCGCCAAAAGCGGCATGGCGACAAGCATCGCCTTGAGCCTGCTGCTGACCAGGCGTCTGACGACATCTGTCCCCTCGACCCGCATGGCATCGATCTGCTCGGTGACGACCATGGTGCCGAGTTCGGCGGTGATGGACGAACCGACCCTGCCGGCAACCATCAGCGAAGAGAGCACCGGCCCAAGCTCCTTGATCATGGTCACTGCCACCATCCCGCCGACATAGCTGGTGGCGGCAAAGGGCTTGAGCTGGATCAGCGCCTGCAGCGCCATGACCATGCCGGTAAACAGTCCGGTGAGAGTAACGATAAAAAGGGAACCGACACCGATCTTGTCCAGCTGGGAGACAAATTCGCGGTAATAGAAGGGCCGGGAAAAGGCTCCCGCCAGGGTTTTAGCCGAAAGTGCGGCAAATGCCTGCAACTCGGCAAGGAAGAGCAGAAAGCGTTTTTCGATGAATCTGACGGGCATGGCTCAATCCGTAAGGAATTTCTGTAAACATGGAGATTATAGGTGTTGAGCGATTTTATGCAAGAAGATTGATATTATTGGTTTATCAGTTGGCGTTCTCTTCCCACTCCCCATACAGCCCTGCCAATAGCACCTCGGCCGCCGCATGCGTCGCGCCCAGCCCGGCCAGGGCTTCATAGTCGCTGGCAAGAGCAGGATCGGCCAGCTTCTCTTCCAGCTGTTTGAGCTCTTTTTCCGCTCCTTCGATGGCCGCCTCGATCTCAGCCAGCCGCTTCTGTTTGGCGCGTTCCTCTTTCTGCCGTTGCTTGTCGTCTTCGCGGCTGCGGAGACGCTCATCCTTTGAGGCAGGCAACGGGCCCGGGGCTCGGGGTTCGGGGCTCAGGGTCGTGGACCCGGGGTTCGAGGAGCGGGAAGCAGGGAGCGAGGCACCAGACTCGGCAGACTTGGCGTCTATGCCGGCTTTCTTTGCCAGGTAGTATTCGTAATCGCCGTGGTAGGAGGTCAGCGCTCCCCCCTCCACCTCGACGACGCGGGTGGCGAGGCCGTCGATGAAGTGGCGGTCGTGGGAGACGAAAACCACCGTGCCGGGAAAGCTGCGCAGGGCATCGAGCAACACCTCCTTGCTGAAGAGATCAAGATGGTTGGTCGGTTCGTCCATCAGCAGCAGACTGGCAGGCCGAAGCAGCATCTTCGCCAGCGCCAGACGGTTCCGCTCTCCACCCGAAAGCACGGCGACTTTCTTGTGGATGTCATCTCCGGAGAACAGAAAAGTGCCGAGCAGATCGCGCAGACGCGGCACCATGTCATAGGGGGCATCGACATAAAGCTCGTCGTAGGCGGTGCGCGTCCCTTCCAAAGCATCGGCCTGATCCTGGGCAAAATAGTCGATAACCACATTGTGACCATCAAGACGCTCCCCGACCTGGAACTCACCGCCGGCAAGAATCTTCATCAGCGTTGACTTGCCGGCGCCGTTATGGCCGACCAGGGCAATCTTCTCACCCTTCTCGATCGTCAGCGAGACGTTGTCAAGCACGGTCAAAGAGCCGTAGCGTTTCGTGACCCGGCATAATTCCATCATCACCCGCCCGCTTTTGGGCGGGTCGGGGAACTGGAAGCGGATTTTTTTGCGCTCCGGCGGGATGACAATCCGTTCGATCTTTTCCAGCATCTTGATCCGCGACTGGACCAGGGAAGCCTTGTCTGCCTTGTAGCGGAAGCGGCGGATAAAATCTTCGAGTTTTTCCACCTCCTCGTCCTGGCGCCGTTTTGCCTCCCTGAGAGCGGCGATCCGTTCCTCGCGCTGCAGCAGGTAGCTTGAGTAGCTGCAGTAATAGTCGCTGAGCGTATGATTCCAGACCTCGGCAATCCGCTGGCAGACGCTGTCGAGAAAGAAGCGGTCATGGGAAACCAGTATCACTGAAAAGGGGTAGTTGCAGAGGTACTCTTCCAGCCAGTTGCGCGCCTCGATGTCGAGATGGTTGGTCGGCTCATCCAGCAGCAGCACATTCGGCCGCTGCAGCAGCAGCTTTGCCAGGGCAATCCGCATCTGCCAGCCGCCGGAAAAGGTACTACAATCCTTTTCCCACTGCTGCGGCAGGAAACCGAGACCGGTCAGCACCATGCCGACATCCGCCTCCTTGCTGTACCCACCTTTTACCCTGAACTCCTCCTGCAACTCCCCGAAACGCTCAAGGGCATCAGCATGACAGCTGTCATCGTGGTGGAGATTTTCCAGTCCGGCAGTGAGTTCGTGGAGCTCCTTTTCCATCGCCTGCAGCTCTGACAGAGCTCCCAGCGCCTCCTGGAAAAGGCTTTTACCCCTGGTAACAAGGCCGTCCTGAGGCAGATAGCCGACCGTAGCCCCTTTGGCAAACTGCAGTTCGCCGGCGGAGAGTTCGACCTGACCGGCGATGATCCGCATGATGGTAGACTTGCCGGCGCCGTTTTCGCCGACCAGCCCTACCCTCTCGCCTTTTTTCAGGTGCCAGCTGATATTGGTGAACAACGGTTTGCCGGCGAACTCTTTGGTGAAATTCTTCAGATGGAGCATTTTTGTCCTGTCAATCGTAACAATGTAAAACTAATAGCCTCAGGTGTGAGACCCTAAAGGTTTTAAAAACCTTCAGGGTCTGCCCGTCAAGACGTGGTCAACTGTCGTTTTCAGAATCATCGCACAGCCGGAAAAATGGTGCAAGCACCCCCATGAACCAGATTAAGCAGAACAGGCCGGTAAGAGCATCGAACAGGCGGAAGTTGGTAAGCGGGCCGAAAACCCGGTCATGAAATTTCAGGAATGGGTACCGCTCCGCGCCAAGAGCCGGTCGCGCCAGTATGTCGATAAAGTAAAACAGCTGCCACGAGTTCTGCCGGATATAGCGCCCGAGCCGGAAAAAAGTGCGCACCGTTCCCCAAAAGCCCCAATCTTCTCGGATCAGCTGCCAGATTATGCCGAAAAAAGGCGACAACAGGAGTTTGCCGGTCTCCTTTTGTACCCGGTACACCCCGGGCGCACGCAGGAAAAAAGCCTCTTCACCAACAGAGTACAAGCCCATCATCATGCTCATCAGGATATATCTGCGGTGGAAACCTTCCGCCTCAAACCGTCTGGCCGATGTCTGCAGATATCCCGGCAGGGTCAGCAATTTGCCTGCAACCCGGATTTTTTCGGCAATACCCTGGTCTTCGAGAAATGGCAGGGTTTCAGCAAAACCGCCAAGTCTTCTGAAGTAATCTCTGGAAAGCAGCAACCCCTGATCGCCATTGGTCGTGTTTGGCCGGTTGAAAGCGCTCTTCTCCTCGGCGTAGCGAAAGGCAATGGCATTGGCAGCCGTTGTCCGGATAAAGCGGAGGCGGAAATGACCGGCCACGTCATCCCGGCCAACCCTGTCAATCTCCAGGATCAGAGCCTGAAGAGCTTTAAACAGCAGGGAGTCGTCATCGAGGCGCGAATCCGCATGCAGAAACAGCAGATAACCCCCGGCGGATTTTCGCACGGCAGCATTCATCTGCCTGCCCCGACCCTGTTCGGCTCTGACTAAACCGGCGTTGAACGCTTCGGCAACAGACCGGGTACTATCGGTGGAACCACCGTCAGCGACAATTATTTCGAGAGCAACATCCTTTTGCGCTGCCAGCTGCTGCAAAAGCAGAGGTAACTGCCCGGTTTCATCAAGGGTGGGGATTATGACTGAAAGCAGCGGTATATTCATTCAGACTGTTGCTTGGTTGAAAGTGTAATATCGCCGTACCAGGCGCTGGCGCTGGCGCCGGTGTTGTCAGTGTCGGTCATGATGGCGACAGCGCCGGCTTCACCCGGATCGGCACCGAACAGCCGCCGGTAATCCTCGAATATATCCCGCTCTTCAAAGATCCACTGACCGGCCCTGGCAGAGCCTGACTCAATGGCCAGCATCATCGCCTTGTCTATGTAGGCATTGGGAATCGACTCCCCTTTTTTCAGATGGTTCGCCCAGATGTAGTTGATCGCCTTCGTCTGCCAGAAATAGCGGCCGCTGAACACGACATATACCCTGGCCGCATAATCATCACCGGCTCTGGTCTTTTCATCGCCGCCCGGGATCGTCTGCGCAATCTTCCACGACCAGCGCAAGTAGCGGTATTTTCGGGGATCGAAGCTGATTTTCCTGACCAGGCCCGAGGCAGCGGCGTTGCTGACAGCTTTGACAACTGTTTTGCCGTTTTCCGGAGTCAGACGATATTCCGTCACCCCGTTGAAAACCTTGGGCTCCCAGCCGGCTAACCCTTCACGGCTGAAGCGGCCGACGGCAAGTTCGTCTGCCAGAGCCGTTGCCGCAGTCAGCAGGCAGATAGTTGTCAATAAACCGATGAGAGTTTTTAATAACAAGAACTTATTACCATTTATTCCTTTAAAATCATTTGAGACGCAGAGACGCAAATAAAATCAAACTTTTATTTGCGACGGCATTAATTAACCAAATAGATTATACAGCTAAATTCTTTTTTTGTTTCTCTCTACGGCTCTGCGTTAATCAACTGTCTTTTTTGGTTTATTTATTTTGCCATAAACAACCGGCAGCAGCGCAAAAAGACCGAGCAGGACAAACGAGCCGAGCACCCGCGGCGAAGCGATGCCGGAGAGCGAATCGATGCTGGCCAGACTGGCGCCGGCATTGACATAGACAAAACCTCCAGGGATGATTCCCACCATGGTAGCGATGAAAAAGGTGCGTAGCGGCAACCTGGTCAAACCGGCCGCCAGGTTGATCAGGAAAAAGGGGAACACCGGCACCAGCCGCAAAAAGAGCAGGTAATTGAAGCCGCGTGTTTCCAGTTCACGGTTCATCCCCTCCAGCTTAGACCCGAATCTGCTTAATACCATGTCTCGCAACAGGTAGCGGGTGACCAGAAACGCCAGGGTCGCGCCGATGGTGGCGGCAATATTGGCATAAACCGTCCCCATGATCGAACCGAAGATAGCTCCGGCAGCCAGTGACATAATTGCGGCACCGGGAAGAGACAGGGCGGTCTGAATGATGTAGACCGCCATGAAGCCGGCCACCATAGCCAGCTGATGGGCAGCATAGTAATCCACCAGCAGCTGCCGGTTGGCCTTGAGCGCCGCCAGAGTGAGAAAGCGCTGCAGATCGAACCAGAAAAACAGGACAATAGCAACAATGCCGGCAAAGACGACGATGATTTTCTTCGCGCTCATACTATCCTCGCTGCCACTGCAACCAGCTCCCCAGCACCTTTTTGGCAAAAGGGGTGAGGCGGGTACGGTTGTAGGCATCGGCCAACCGTTTGATGACTTCCGCCTGAGTCGGGTAAGGATGGATCGTTTTGCCGATGGCCGCCATGCCGAGGTTATTGGTAATTGCCAGGGAGAACTCGTTGATCATCTCACCGGCATGGCGGGCAACAATGGTCGCACCAAGAATCTTGTCCGTCCCTTTGCGCAGGTGCACCCGGGCAAAGCCGTCCGTTTCGCCGTCAAGCACGGCCCGGTCGATATCAGCCAAAGGTACGGTAAAAGTTGTAACATCGATTCCCTTTTCCTTGGCATCACGCTCATACATGCCGACATGGGCGATTTCAGGGTCGGTATAGGTACACCAAGGGATGATCAGGGCCGAGGTCTTCTGCCTCCCCATGAAAAGCGCATTGGCAATCAGGATGCGCGCCAAAGCATCGGCGGTGTGGGTGAACTTGTAAGGGAAACAGATATCGCCGGCAGCGTAAACGTTGGGGTTACTCGTCTGAAGAGTGTCACTGACCTTGACGCCGGACTTGTCATAGGTAATACCGGCTTTTTCCAGTTCGAGGCCGTCCGTATTTGGGGCACGTCCAACACCGACCAGGATTGCATCGGCGCTCACTTCGATTAATTGTCCTGCCTGTTCCAGCCGGAGCACTTTGTCGCCCCCCCGCTGCTCAACTCCAAGGATATTAACCCCCAGTTGCAGTTCTATACCCTCGCTGACAAAAGCTTTGTGCAGAACCTCGGCAGCGTCATTGTCCTCACGGCCGAGAATGTGCGTAGCAAGCTCAATAAGGGTAACTTTACTGCCGAAGCGGGCAAAGGATTGTGCCAGTTCGCAGCCGATGGGGCCGGCGCCGATGACCGCCAGACGCGGCGGCAGCTCGGTGAGAGAAAAAACCGTCTCGTTGGTCAGGTAACCGGTTTCCGCCAGGCCGGGAATAGGCGGTGCGGCGGCACGGGCTCCGGTGCAGACGGCAGCTTTCTTGAAGAACAGTTTATTACCATCGACCTCAACACAGTCAGGTGCGACAAAGCGCCCCTCGCCGATGAAAACATCCACCCCCAGCTCGTCCCGGAAGCGCCGGGCAGAATCATGATGACTGATCTCTGACCGCAGGCGGCGCATCCGCTCCATGGCCGCAGCGAAATCAAAGCCGATACTGTCACCACCGATCACGCCAAACTCAGCACTGTTTCTGGCGTCGAAAACTGCACGGCTGGCACGGATGACACCTTTAGAAGGGACGCAACCAACATTGAGGCAGTCACCCCCCAGCAGATGCCGCTCGATAAGAGCCACCCTGGCTCCAAGACCGGCAGCACCGGCGGCGCAGATCAGACCGGCTGTGCCGGCGCCTATCACCACCAGGTTGTAACGCCCGTCAGGGTCAGGATTATTCCAATTGCCGGGGTGGACATTGTCAGCCAGCGTCTTGTTATATGCATCAAGCGGAAATATTTCAAGTTTTGAGACCATATTTTAACTCCGTCCACATAAGGGGAGACACTCAATCAATTCAGGAAACGTTTTGGCAATTACCCGGCATGGTAATGGACTCGAAACCAGCCCAGCCCCGATACCATCCGGTTCTTGATGCCAATGCATCACCACGTACAAACTGCGGACCAGTGCTGATCTTCCATTGCGGTTTAATCGAGGAAGCCTTCACCTGGCCGCTTTTTCCAAAAGTGTTCCCAACGGAGCAGGCGGCTTGAGCAACTCATCCGCAAGGCCATGACGCTGTTTCAGAAAATCAGGCCGGTTGTAGCTGAGCCAGACTTTGCCGTCGGCATCTTCCCAGGCCAGAGCCTTGAGCGGCAGGTCAATTGCCGCGGTTGGAACCACCTTCATCGAAGGAGTTCCCGCCTTGGGGTCGCCGAATATCAAGAGCTGACTGGCCTTCATTGCGGCAGTGGCCGGCTCAATGGCATCGGATACGAAGCGGCAAAGAGCCGGAGGATCTCCGGACGTTAACGGCTGTCAATCCCGCTGTCTGCGGCTGAATCATTGTCAGACGGGCACCGTTACGGTTTTTTCAGGGCATGGTGAAGAGCTTCCCGGGCATCCTCTATGAAGATGAATTCAAGGTCGTTCTTCACTGTTTCGGGGATATCTTCCATTGCATCCCGGTTCCTTGCCGGCACCAGCAGGATCTTTACTCCGGCCCTCCTGGCGGCCAGAGCCTTCTCCTTGAGACCGCCGATCGGCAGGACACGGCCGGTGAGCGTGATTTCTCCGGTCATGGCAACGTCCCGGCGCGCCGGCTCCCCTTTAAGCAGCGACACCAGAGCCGTGGCCATGGTGATCCCTGCCGAAGGACCATCCTTCGGGATGCTGCCGGCAGGGACATGAACATGAATGGTAGCGTCCGCGAAAGCGGCGGCATCGATGCCGAGCTCTTCCCGGTTCGCCTGCACAAATGAGAGGGCGGCCCGGGCCGACTCCTTCATTACGTCACCGAGCGAGCCGGTAAGGATCAGCTCCTCCTTGCCATGCATCCTGGTTGCCTCGACGAAGATGATGTCGCCACCGCTCTCGGTCCAGGCAAGCCCGGTGACTACCCCGACACGGTCCTGTTCTGCCGCCACCTCGTCGAAGAATTTCCGGGCGCCGAGAAACTCCTCGACAACTGCCGGGCTTATCTCGAGTCTGAAAGGTTTCCCCTGGGTGATCTCCTTGGTGACCTTGCGGCAGATGGAGGCGATACTCCGCTGCAGGTTGCGGACACCGGCCTCGCGGGTATAGTTGCCGACAATGTTCTGTACCGCTTCCGGCGTGAATGCCGGCGGGGTCTCCGCGAGCCCGTTTTCCTCGATCTCGCGAGGGATGAGGAAACGGTCGGCAATGGCACCTTTTTCTTCCGAAGTGTAGCCGGACAGCCGAAGCACCTCCATCCTGTCTTTCAGGGCAGAAGGGATCGGATCGAGCTGATTGGCCGTGGTGATGAACATGACCCTGGAGAGGTCGAACGGTACGTCGAGATAATGGTCGGTAAAGGTGCTGTTCTGCTCCGGATCCAGTACCTCCAGGAGCGCACTTGCCGGATCGCCGCGAAAATCGACCCCTATCTTGTCCACCTCGTCCAGCATGAATACCGGGTTGTTGGAGCCGGCCCTGAGTATCTCCTGGAGGATCCTTCCCGGAAGGGCGCCGATGTAGGTGCGGCGATGGCCGCGAATCTCGGCTTCGTCGCGCATCCCCCCGAGCGACATCCTGATAAACTTTCTCCCCAGCGCCCTGGCAATCGATTTACCGAGAGAGGTCTTCCCCACTCCCGGCGGGCCGACGAAGCAGAGGATCGGCCCTTTCATCTTTTCCTTTACCGAGCGGACGGCAAGGTATTCGAGTATCCGTTCCTTTACTTTCTTCAGGTTGTAGTGGTCTTCGTCCAGAATCCGTTCAGCCTCGTTGATGTCCCTGTTGTCAAGGGTAGAGGTCTGCCACGGCATCCCTGCCAGATAGTCGAGATATGTGCGGATAATGTTGTGTTCCGGAGAAGAGGCGTTCATTCTTTCAAGTCGCTGAATTTCACGGTCGGCAATCGTGCGCACCTCCGGCGGCAGGGAGGCTTGTTCCAGCTTTTTCCGGAGCTCGCTCAACTCGTTGTTCTTCGGGTCTTCTTCCCCCAGCTCCTCCTGGATCTGCTTCATCTGTTCCCGCAGAAGGTACTCTTTCTGCGTCTTGCCGACACGCCTGGAGACCTCCTGCTGGATCTCACCCTTTACCTGCAGTCTCTGGACATCCTCGGTCAGATGGAAGTAGACCTTTTTCAGTCTCTCCACCGGGTCGAGGGTCTCAAGCATCTCCTGCAGTTCATCCAGAGAGAGGTTGCAGTAGAGCGCCACCAGATCAGCCAGCCGGGTCGGGTTATCGATGTAATCGACCATCTTCATGACATCTTTAGGCAGGGGGCGACCGTAGGAGAGGGCGATCTTCAGCAGCGCCGAAAGGCTCGCCATAAGGGCGTCGGTTACCAGGTTCTTTTCGGAGAACTCGTGAACCACCTCCAGGTGACCGAGCGCAATCGGTGGCTGCCGGGTAACCTCGACCAGTCTGCATCTGGCAATCCCCTCCATGGTCAGTTTTGCGCCGCCATCGGCCGAAAGCCGGGTAAACTCTGTCACATGGCAGACAGTACCAATTTCATGAACCGCTTCAGCAAGGTCGCCGCGGTATTCACTCTTGTACTTGCATACCATGACCAGATTGCCATGGTTGCGGCACTCCTCAAAAAGCGGCAGATCGCGCTCCTTGAGATAGATGGTTATCAGCATATGCGGAAATGCCACCAGTTCCGACTGGGGATATAGCGGCAGGATATCGGGTATGGAAATGTTGTCAGACATGTGGCTCTCTATCGGTCATTATTGCTAATGCCTCTGCTTGATGGTGTCACTTATAGCTTAACAACTGTGAGCCGGCAGTCAAGCATGAAGGGGGATAGCCTATCAGCTGCCAGCGCAAAGATAAATCATTTCATCCCGAGAGAGAAATCCGATCCCTGCAGCGACTTTTGGGGAATCTGCTCATAGCCCCATTTTTTGTAGGTCAGCTCGGGAAGGGTTTCCTCGATGAATGTGGCCAGACGGTTTATGGTGATCTCACCTTTCAGGTTGGCGGCTTTCCCTTTCATCCCTTCAAGCACGGTGTAACTGAAGACACCATGTCCTTCATACCCTTCCAGCGCTGCCTGGTTCCTGGAACTTGCGGCGATGGTTGCCCGACCGACCGCCCGCGCCAGCTTGGAAATAGCGGTCTTATCCGTAAGCCCGCGGGTGGCGATGGTCTCGGCGAATGAGCCGCTATTGCAGGTATCAAGAAGAATAAGCGATTTCATGGCCTGGATAGTGCGCAGATACCGCTTGAAATCATTCATCGATATCCCCTGGCGCGAGATGGAATCCTGATCCGAATAACGGAAATTGACCGGCAGGAAATAATACATCCCGTCCCTCTCGTCAGTTATGCCATGTCCGGCGAGGAAGAGAAGGAAGACATCCTCCCGCTTCGTCTTGCTGCCAATCCGGGAAAACAGCTCTTCCATCTTCTCGCGGGTGACATCTTCGTCATGCAGCCGGTAGGTGAAAATTTCGGTAAAAAGCGACCCGGCGCGCTGCGAAACGATCTTTTCCAACTCCGCAGCATCCGGTATCGCGTACTTGAGCCGCAGATCCCCGTCCCGATATTTGTTAACCGCGACGGTCAGGATATGCAGCCGCGGTTTTTCATGCGCCAGTGACGGCAGGAGCAATTCGATCTGAGCCCGTTTCGATTCGATGGTGTTATTCCGGTTAAACGCCATGAGCGAGATGACATTCCTGTCCGGGCTAAGAGTGATTATCCGCTCAAAGGGGATGCACTTTCTGGCGGATGGCGCCCGACGGATAGAGACCCCGCGACTTCCCTGCTCCATGACAATGGGGACATCGTTAAGAAACAGGGTAACATTGCCGACCCCGCCGCCGCTATCGCACAGCTCCGCCACCAGCTTGGCGTCCCGCTGCATAACAGTGCCGGAAGGGGTAACGAAACGAACCTGCGGCGGCAGGGTTGCCGTATTCACCAGAGTGTCCAGAGCTGATGGCGGTGTCGCCACAAACTTTTGGCCATCAGCAACGCTCTCTGCGACAGTTCCATTGCCATCTTCAGCCGGCTCTTCCTTGACGGCCTTTTCACTGGCTGCCCTCACCGCCTCTGCCTTCTGCTGTGCCAGCCGCCCGGTCTCTCCCTCTGCCAGCGCCTTTCTCTCCGCTTCCAGTTTTTCTGCGGCCAGACGCGCCATTTCTGCTTTCTTTACAGCTTTTGACGCGACCGGTTCTTTTACCCGGGCAATATGTTTCTGTTCGGCTTCTTGTCCGGTACGGTCAGCATTGTCATTCAGGTGGCCACGGAAAGCCAGTTGCTGCAGATAGGAAGAGACATCTCCGCCGCCGACAGCCAGCTCCACCAGGTCGGGTCGGTAAAAGATATCATACATCTGATTGATACCGACAAATGCGGCTTCCCGCTCCTTACCCTGATTGACCAGGAAGCCGGCAAGCTGCACGGAGTCCGGGCCATGGTCGAAATAGCCGCTCGGCAGCCAGAGTACCCAGCGCCGGCGATCCGGATGAAGATAAAGGGCATACAGCTCCTCACCGCTATCTGCCCGATACCAGCGGATAGTGCCGTCGTCAAGGGCTACCGTAATGGTATGGTCATCGGCGGAGATGGCCAGATCCCAGACAATCGAAGGCATTTTGCGCGCCCAGAGCTGCTTGCCGGTTCTCTGGTAAGTGCGCAATACATGGGTTGTTCCAAGAACAAACCCCTGGTTGTCATGCTTGACCGCCAGCGAATAGCTTCTCTCTCCGGGAAACAGCCCTTTGATATTATGTTTGCCGAGGCGCGGCGCGGTCGAGCCGTCCCAGTTGCGCACATCCACCGCTTCTCCGGTAAACCGCGGCGGCATGATGTCCGGATGCCC
>JBBRBA010000074.1:0-16715 GCA_038206285.1 Geobacterales bacterium | reverse complement strand
GCGTTTGGAAAGCATCTGGTAAAGGCTCTCGCGCTTTACATGTGATCTCTCGGCAATTGCCGCCATGCCACCGTTAGCCTGCGCCACTTCCCGCAATGCTAGCAGCATGGCTGATTTGTCACCTTCCTCAAGAACTGCGTTTAGATATGCAGCTGCATTTTCGGGGGTTTTCAACCATTCATGAAGGTCGGATTCATAGTCTGTCATGTTTTTCATGTTTTTTGCTCCTGATGGTTTTTCCAAAACCGTTGGGCGCTTTCTATATCGCGCTGCTGAGTCCGCTTGTCGCCGCCGCACAAAAGAAGAACAATCGTTCCTGCGTCAATCGCATAATAAACTCTGTAACCGGGGCCATGGTCTATCTTCAGTTCCACAACACCTTCACCGACGTTGCGGACGGCACCAAAGTTTCCAGCTTTCACCCGTGTCAAGCGGGCACGGATGCGTACCGCAGCTATTTGGTCACGCAAGTTCTGTAGCCATTCCCTGAATGGTTTATTCCCGTTTTCATCGGTGTAATACGCTATTCGGAATGGTTCTGTTTGCATTGCCAACAATGTAAGTTATATCTTACAGCAAGTCAACTAATAAAGTAGTCGGGTTTCCAACCATCGGCAAGACCGGGCCGAAAACCCGCCCGGTCAGCCTCAGCCCTGTTGGCAAAACAAGAACGGCGCAATCCCTTAAAAATCAATTTCATTATTATTCATTCAGGCTCGCCACATAGATAATAATATATTGAAAATACGACTTTTTTAGCGTATTTTATCTATTCATTATCTATTCATGAAAGAGTCATCCATGCGAGCCAGCAATCTCGACAATCCAGACCGACTACTATCATTCCTGGGCACGGGAGTATATTCCGCACCGGAAATCCAGCAGCGCTTCCGCCTTAGCCAACCCACCGTTTCCCGTTTACTTACGCAACTGGGAAACAAAATAACCATTATTGGGAACGCACGGTCACGCCGCTACACAAAAATACGTGACGTACGAGGTCTTGGTGGCCAATTTCCGATATTCAAAATTGACCCCGAGGGCAATGCTCACCTGATCGGAACGCTATATGCCGTTGCTCAGGATCATTTTCTCTGGACCCCCCTGAATGCTCGTGAGCAACTGTTCCGAAGCCTTCCCTGGTTCATTGCCGACCTCCACCCGGACGGCTTTGTAGGCCGCGCTTTCGTGCGCCAATTACACGAGCAATTGGGTCTTCCTCCTCGCACTGTTGACTGGAGTGAAGATCACGTTTTGTCCGCACTGGCGCGCAGAGGTGAGGATACCATGGGGAACCTGGTCATCGGCCAGGAATCCATTGAGAGATACTTTCGCATGGTCCGCGAGTTACCCGCGCCAATTCGGGAAAATGCAATTGCCGACACCTATCCGCGGTTTGCCCAAGAGGCCGTAGACGGCCAACCGCCAGGATCATCAGCTGGTGGAGAGCAGCCCAAATTTACCGCTATTGTTGAGCGCTCAGGAGCAGTTCGCAGCGTACTGGTCAAATTTTCTCCGCCTGTCAGCACAATTGAGGGAAGGCGATGGGCTGATCTCCTTATCTGCGAACATCATGCCCTGGAAGCTGTACAAAACTCAGGCATCAGCGCAGCCCCAAGCAACATAATCGAAGCAGGTGGCCGGATATTTCTGGAGGTAGTTCGCTTTGACAGAACCGGACTCTTGGGGCGCCTGCCCATAATTTCTTTGCGAGCGACAGACAATGAATTTTATGGTTTTCAGGACAACTGGGTTAATGCCGCACACAGAATGGCAAACGATGGCAGGTTGTCAAAAGAGGATGCTGCTTCTCTCCGGTGGCTCTCTGTTTTTGGCAGCCTGATCGGCAATAACGATCAGCACTTTGGCAACATCTCTTTGATTATGTTTGATGACAGCAGGCTATATGGGCTTGCTCCTGCCTATGATGTGCTGCCAATGGTCTACAGGCCGGTGGATGGGGCTGTTCCATCACGTCCTCTTACTGTACCTGCGATTGTTTCTGGCGCCCCTAACGAATGGTCCTCAGCAGTCGAAAGTGCCGGCCGATTCTGGAACCAGACAAAATCTGACATCCGTATTTCTGAAGAATTTCGGACGATTTGTTCAGAAAACTACAACATAGTAAATGGATTACATGCCGGACCTCGTTTGTTAGCGTAAAGCGCGATATCAGAGAAGATAAGGGAGCCAATGGGGACAAGGTCGACCGCAAGGGATCGCACCTACAGAACCCGTAAAATTAGACTGCCTTATACTCCCCGCCAATGACCAGCTACTCTTTACAATCCGCCTCCCCTCTTGACATCTGCCGCCGCCGGTAGTATACCATTTGGTAACCAGTTTACCTATCGCAAGGAGCAGCCATGGAAGAGCTTACCGACCGGCAGCAGCAGGTGCTCACCTTTATCGAGAGTTACGTTGAACACCACGGCTACCCCCCCTCTTTGCGGGAGATCTCCGCCCATCTTGGGATTAGCGGCAATGTCGGCGTGCTGCGCCATCTTAAGGCGCTGGAACAGAAAGGGAAGATCCGCCGTGACAGCGGCAGTTCACGGGGGATCGTCCTGCCGCGCCAGGGCGCACTGCAGACAGTGCGGGTGCCGATTGTCGGCGTGGTGCGCGCCGGCAGTCCCGAGATTGCCTATGAGGATATCGAAGGCTACTACCCGCTTGACAGCGAACAGCTGCACGGCGGGGCTTTCTTCCTCAGGGTCAGGGGGGACTCGATGATTAACGATGCCATCATCGAGGGGGATCTGGTCCTGATCCGCCCGCAGAGCAGCGGCAACAACGGCGATATCGTCGTTGCCATGATAGCCGGTGAAGCGACCCTGAAAAGGTTTTACCGGGAAAAGGGCCATATCCGGCTGCAGCCGCGCAACCCGAACATGGAGGCGATCATCATTCCGGCCGGCGAGGGGCTGACCATCATCGGCAAAGCGGTCAAGGTTGTCCGTGACATCGCCTGAGAACTAATCGTTATTTACGGACAAGTAATAACCATGCCGACAAGGATTCAGGAAAATATCAGGGTGGCGGTAATCCATGGCCCGGGCAGGAGCCTCAGACCGGTCTGGTTTGACTGGAAGAGCCGCAAGCATACCGTTACCGCCATCAGCTATCACTGGCAGCAGAAAAGCGGCGAAAAGCTGCTGCTCCATTATGCAGTATCGACCGGCAGCGCCCTTTACGAACTGGTCTATAGTGTCACCGAGCAGCTCTGGATGCTGGAGAGTGTAGACGCGGAGAAATATTGACCATGGAACGGATCATCATGCATCTCGACATGAACGCCTTCTTCGCCTCGGTGGAGCAGCAAAGCAACCCGGAGCTGCAAGGCAAGCCGATTGCCGTCATCGGCGCGGCCAAACGGACGATCATCACCACCGCTTCCTACGAAGCCCGCGCCTGCGGCGTCAAGACCGGAATGAACGTCTGGGAGGCGAGGCAGCACTGCCCGGAGCTGATCCTGGTGGTCGGCAACAACCGGAAATACACCTGGACCTCGGCGCAGATCATGCAGCTCATGCTGCAGTTCACCCCGCTGGTTGAAGTGTTCTCCATCGACGAGGCGTTTCTCGACCTTAGCGGCTCGCTCGCTCTTTACGGCTCGGCCGAACAGATAGCAGCTCTGCTCAAGGCCGCCATCAGAGAGCGCTTCGGCCTTACCTGTTCCATCGGCATCGCCCCGAACAAACTCCTGGCAAAACTCGCCTCGGAAATGCAGAAACCTGACGGGCTGACCGTCATCAGCGCCGGGAAAAAAGCCGCCATCCTGGAACAACTGCCGGTGAAGGATCTCTGCGGCGTTGGCAGCAAAACCGCGCGCCAGCTCTCACTGCTCGGCATATCTACCTGCGGCGAACTGGGGCGGTTCCCGTTGGAAATCCTGCGCCGCCGTTTCGGCATCGTCGGCGCCAACTTAAGCCGGATGGGGCGGGGTGAAGATGATTCGCCGGTAACCCCGTCTGCTGCCGATGACCGGGTGAAATCGGTCGGTCACAGCATGACCCTGGAAACAGATATCAGCGAGCGCCGGGAGATCCTCCGTTTCCTGCTGCAGCTGAGCGAGATGGTCGGTCGCCGGGCCCGCCGCTACAATGTCGGCGGCAGGTGCATCACCCTCTCCATCAGATACGCCGATTTTGACACCTGGGTGGGGAAACAGGAGACACTTGACCGCCCGGTCAACCAGAGCGGCGATATCTACCGGGCCGCTGTGGCCATACTCGACTCGCTGGAGCTGCAGCAGCCGGTGAGACTGCTGGGGATAAGGCTTAGCAGCCTGCAGTACGGGGAGAAGCAGCTGCCGCTCTTTGCGCAGGAGCGGAAACAGGTGCAGCTTGTCGGCGCCATGGATGAAGTGAATGACCGCTTCGGGGATTTTGCAATAACTTATGGTTCGCTGCTGCAGGGTGGGACGCAAACAGGGATGGGGAGCCGCGTCATTTCACCGGCGTGGCGACCGGCCGGGATCAGCAATGTTGATGTGGGGTGATTCTAAGGCAGCTAAACCTATAAAAAGCATTGGACCGCAGAGACGCAAAGAGGCAGAGAAAAAACAGTAGTATACTGGCTTAGCTATTATCACCCGCCTGATAAGTCAATAAAACTGTTTAACATTTCCTGAGTAGTTCGAATCTTCCGCTAATCCGGAAAAATGTCATTCCCGCAGCGATTCTGATCGGGAATCCAGTTTGTAATGAGCTGAAATCATGGATCCCCGATAAAAGCATTCGGGGATGACAACCTTGGTAGCGGCGAATTAGATTGATTCAGGTAACATTTTGGTTTTCTTTGCGTCTTTGCGTCTTTGCGTCTTTGCGTTAATTAATTATCGTTTTTGGTTGAATGCTGTTGATTTCAGGTTGGTTTTTCAGGCAAATCCGTTATCCAGCAGGCTCTTCAGCGTCACCCCTGCCTTTGCGGCACTGTTCCCGCCGAGCAGGCGCTCCACATATCTGCCGATGATATCGGTCTCGATATTCACCTTGTCGCCCGGTTTGCGGTAACAAAGCGTCGTCATGGCGACGGTATGCGGAATGATGTTAACCATGAAACCGCTGTCAGAGACGCTGTTGACGGTGAGGCTGATGCCGTCGATGGCAATCGAACCCTTGGCAATGACATAGCGGCTGGATTCAGCCGGGAGCGTGAATGAGAAGATAATGTTGCCCGACTCTTCGCGCCGCGCTGCAACTGTTGCCACACAGTCGATGTGGCCGGTGACGATATGGCCGCCGAGCCGGTCACAGAGGCGCAGCGCCCGCTCCAGATTCACCATCTCCCCGCTCGAGAGTCTGCCGAGCCCCGATTTATCCAGCGTTTCCGGCGAAACATCAAAAGTCAGGCTGCTGCCGTCAATATTGGTAACGGTCAGGCAGGCACCGTTGATAGCCACGGAATCGCCTGCCTTGAATTCAGCAACCGGCAGCAATGTCGCCACAGACAAAAGCGCCGAACCGCCGCGCCGCTCCAGCTTCACAACCCTGCCGACATCTTCGATCAGACCGGTAAACATTTCAGACCTCCGGGAAAATCAGTAGTTACAATGAGCCCGCAGAGAGCGACTTTCTTCGAAGCGTTGTGACTCTTGGCGAAATGAAGCGTCAAGCAGCCGGACTGCCTGAGCCTGCAAGGCGAGTTTCCGGCTGCAGCGAAATAAGCCTTAGAGCTACAGCTGAGAAGAAGCGGAGCGAACGCGGGCTCCTTGTAACTGCCCATTACCCCTTATAAGCTTCCACCAGAATATCCTCTCCAACCCTGGAAACCCGGCGGATGGCGAGCGGTTGAGCATCCTTCATCAGCGCCGCACCAACGCCGGCGAAAAGCCCCTTCCCCTCACCGCCAACAATTTTGGGAGCAAAAAAGAAGAGGAACCGATCGATCAGCCCCAGGCGCTGCATCTCGCCGCAGAGCCGCTCCCCCCCCTCAAGCAGGATCGACTGGATACCGCGGCTGCCAAGAACTTTCATGAGCGCGGGGAGGTCGATCTGACCATCTGCCTGCTTGCAGAGCAGCACCTCAGCCCCTCTGGCGACAAGAGCGGCTGCTTTGGTGTGATCTTTGCTGACGGTCGCAATAAGCACCGGCACCCTGGCTGCTTCGTTCATGAGAGCGCCATCGACCGGGGTCTGCAGGCGGCTGTCGAGAATAATTCTGAGCGGGCTCTTCCCTCTGACCATCCTTACCGTCAGCTGCGGATCATCGGCCAGCAAAGTACCTGAGCCGGTCATAACGGCATCCGCCCGGGAACGGAGCAGATGGACCAGCCTTCTGGACGCTGTTGAGGTGATCCAGCACGAATCACCGGTAGTTGTGGCGGTCTTGCCGTCCAGGGTCAGGGCGCTCTTCAGCGTCACCAGGGGGAGACCGGTGGTAACATGCTTGATAAACGGTTCATTCAGAGCGCGGCAGTCGTTCTCCAGCAGAGCTGTCTCAACAGTAATTCCGGCCTCGCGCAGCTTCTCAATGCCGCGACCGGCGACCAGCGGATTCGGATCGATCATGCCGACAAAAACCCTGGCGACCCCCGCCTTGAGCAGAGCCTCGGCACATGGCGGCGTTTTGCCGAAATGGGAGCATGGCTCCAGCGTTACATAGAGATCAGCTCCACGGGCAAGTTCACCGGCCGCATCCAGGGCATGGATCTCGGCGTGCGGGGTGCCGGACTTTTTGTGCCACCCCTCGCCGACAATCCGGCCACCTTGGACAATGACACACCCGACCGCCGGGTTTGGCGAGGTTTTGCCGCTGCCGCGGCGGGCAAGGAGGAGCGCCCGTCTCATCATTTTTTCATGGCAAGAACCCACCTAAAGCTTTACCTTTTTCGACTCGCCGCCTTTACGTTTATGTCCGCCGTGCTGATCTCCCTTGAGCAGATTCTGCAGCTCGGACATGAACTCGGTAATATCCCGGAAAGAGCGGTAGACCGAGGCAAAGCGGACATAGGCAACCTCATCGAGATCGTGCAGCTCATGCATGATCCATTCGCCGATGACATGCCCGGAAATCTCTTTCTCGCCGCTTTCCAGCAACCTTGACTCAAGGCGGTTGGCCATCTCTTCAATAGCATCCACCGACACCGGACGTTTCTCGCACGCCTTTTTCATGCCGCCGACGACCTTGTTGCGGTTGTAGGGCTCGCGACGGCCGTCCTTTTTGAGGATCATCGGCAGCACCACTTCTTCAACCCTCTCGAAGGTGGTAAAGCGGCGCGAACAGGACTCACACTCCCGCCGCCGCCTGATGGCGGCGCTGTCCTTGTCGGGGCGAGAATCTACAACCTTGGTATCAACGAAAGCACAGAACGGACATTTCATGGCAGCCCCCCGCCGGCTTCATTGTTGACAAACCTGACAATCTCCATCCCGGATTCGGCAATCATCTCCGCTGCCAGCGTGTCGGCATAACCCCCTTCATAGACAATCTGCCTGATACCGGCATTGATAATCATCTTGGCGCAGATTATACAGGGCATGGTGGTGCAGTAAAGCGTGGCGCCATCGATATTGGTGCCATGCTTGGCAGCCTGGATGATGGCATTCTGCTCGGCATGCAGGCCACGGCAGAGTTCGTGGCGTTCTCCCGAGGGGATCCCCATCTTCTCGCGCAGGCAGCCGACATCGAGACAGTGGGCAATGCCGGAAGGGGCGCCGTTATAGCCGGTCGCCAGGATATTCTTGCCTTTGACCAGCACCGCGCCGACCTGGCGGCGCAGGCAGGTGGAGCGGCGCGCCACAAGGTGGGTAATCTCGATGAAATATTCGTCCCAGGTCGGTCTGGGCATGGGGTTCTCCCTAATAAACCTGAAAGGCGGGTAAAAAACGTAAAGACGCAGAGCGCAAAGAGATCAAACCCGGATGTAACTTTATCAACTAACCAAAAAGGAAATATTGCCAGGCCTTGATCTTCTTGTTTTCATCTGCGTCTTTGCGTCTTTGCGTTTCAACGCTTATTTTTTGTTTAAGTGACTTTTGCAGAAGATAGCCGATAACCGGTGGCCGGTCAAGAATTCAGGCTCCTGCTTGACTGGAGGAGAGTAATCCAATACTCTATGGCAATGAATCCGGAAACCCTGTTGGCAAAATATTTCACCCCGCTGGCGCTGGCAATTATTCTCGAACATAGCCGCAATGTCGCCCGTAAAGCGTTGCAGATTGCCGTGAGCAGCCCGGTTGCCGACAAGCTGGATACGGCTTTTATTGCTGAGGCCGCCATGCTCCATGATATCGGCATATCGCAGACCGACGCCCCCGGACTCGACTGTCACGGCAGCGAGCCATATATCCGCCACGGCATCCTGGGAAGAGCGCTGCTTGAAAAGGAGGGGCTGCCGCGCCACGCTCTGGTCTGTGAACGGCATATAGGCGTAGGGCTGACTGTTGCCGATATCATCCGGCAAAACCTCCCACTGCCGTTGCGCGACATGCTACCGTCTACACCCGAAGAGCGGATTGTTGCCGCGGCAGACCTGTTCTACTCGAAGAAGAAGAGCGCTCTTTCCTCTGAGAAATCCGTTGCCCAGATTCGCTCCGAGCTGGGGAAGTTCGGAGCAGACAAGATAGCTGTTTTCGAAAAATGGCTTAAGGAATTTTCCATAACTGAGCAGGATGTTGGGCAAAAATAAGGGCCACCGGCCATCTTTTACCCGGCAGGACAATCCCTGTGATCTATCGCGCTCAGCAAACAGAGCAGCAGAGGGGTTACGGCACCGCCGTGGTGCAGCTTTAAAGCCGCACCACGGTCAATGCCTGACTTGTTTGAACGCGCGGGAACATCAGTCTGATCTTGTGCGGTTATTTCTTGACGACCTCAAGCAGTTCCACCTCGAAAACAAGAGTCGCACCCGGAAGGATCAACTCTCCCGCCCCCTTATCAGCGTAGGCTATGGCCGGTGGGCAGACCAGCTTGGCCTTGCCGCCCGGTTTCATCTTCTGTACCCCTTCTGTCCAGCATTTGATGACGCCGTCAAGTTTGAAGTCGATCGGCTTGTTCCGCTTGTAGGAGCTGTCAAACTCGGTGCCGTCGATCAGGGTCCCGCGGTAATGCACCTTGACCATATCCGTAGCCAGCGGAGCAGTGCCCGTACCCTCTTTGACAGAGAGGTAAATCAGGCCGGAATCGGTCTTCAGCGCCCCCTTCTCGGCAGCGGCCTTTGCCTGGAACTCTTTGCCGGCTGCTGCCAGCTTGTCACCCTGAGCTTTGCGGCGCGCCCGGGCAAGTTCCTGCACCTTGTCGTTGTATGCCGCCAATTCAACAGCAGGCTTGACGCCGGTTGTTGCATCGGTGATCCCCTCTTTAACCCATTCCACCTCAAGCGGTGACAGGTTGAAAACATTAAGTTGACGGGCAATAACCAGACCGATCGCATAGAGCGTTTTCTGCTCTTCTGTCGCCGGGGGCTGCAGCGCGGCAAATGTCGGCACGGCCAGCAGCATTGTGAGCAAAACGGATAACACAGTGATTTTTCTGATACTCTTCATACAATTCTCCTTTTCCTTGATGATAACCATTAATATATTTGCCAGCGCTGCCGTAAAACGGCAACCAACACTACTGCGACACCTTCAGCGCCTGCTCCAGATCGGCAATGATGTCGCTTACATCCTCCAGCCCGACCGAAAGGCGAATGAAGTCGGCGGTCACCCCGGCTGAAACCTGCTCCCCGGCAGAGAGCTGCTGATGGGTGGTTGAAGCCGGGTGGATTACCAGTGACTTGGCATCGCCTATGTTAGCCAGGTGGGAGAGCAGCTTCACATTGTCGATAAATTTCTTCCCTGCCTCGATCCCCCCCTTGATACCGAAGCCGATGATTGCCCCGGCGCCTTTGGGAAGATACTTTTTTGCCCGGACGTAGTCCGGGTGGCTGGGCAGCCCGGGGTAATTGACCCAGGATACAAGCGGCTGTTTTTCCAGCCATTCGGCGACTTTCTGGGCGTTTTCCACGTGACGCGCCATTCTCACATGCAGTGTCTCGATCCCCTGGATAAACTGGAAAGAATTGAACGGCGACAGACAGGCGCCCAGATCCCTGAGCAGAGTCAAACGCATTTTGAGGATGTAGGCAAGGTTGCCGAGCGCCTCCCAGTAATTCAGGCCGTGGTAGGAAGGGTCCGGTTCTGCCAGTTCGGGGAACTTGCCGTTGTTCCACGGGAAAGTCCCGCCGTCAACAACAGCGCCGCCGATACTTGTGCCATGGCCGCCGATGAACTTGGTGAGAGAGTAGACTACAATATCGGCGCCATGCTGCAACGGTTTGAACAGGTAGGGGGTGGTGACGGTATTGTCCACCACAAAGGGGATGCCGGCATCATGGGCAACCCTGGCGATCGCTTCGAAATCATCCACGTTGTTTTTCGGATTGCCCACCGACTCCATGTACACCAGGCGGGTATTTTCATCAATCGCCTGGCGGACACTCTCCGGGTTGGCAGTATCGACGAACTTTACCTTGATGCCGAGCCGCGGCAGGGTGTAGTGAAAGAGATTATAGGTGCCGCCGTAGAGGAAGCAGGTGGAGACGATATTCTGCCCGGCGCTGGCAATGTTGAGGATCGCATAGGTGGTCGCCGCCTGGCCGGAAGCAACCGCCAGGGCGCCGACACCGCCGTCAAGCGCTGCCAGACGCTTCTCAAGCACGTCGGTGGTCGGATTCATCAGCCGGGTGTAAATGTTGCCGAACTCCTTGAGACCGAAGAGGTTGGCGGCATGCTCCGAACTTTTGAAAACATAGGAAGCTGTCTGGTAGATGGGGACGGCGCGGGACAGGGTCGCCGCATCAGGGGTATGCCCGGCATGAAGGGCAAGGGTGTCAAATTTGAAGTCGGTTTCCGGCATGATGATTTTCCTTTCTGAAGTTTAATGGCAAAACCCTAGCAAATCAGTATCTAAAACTCAACCACTATTGTTGACGGTTTCTATTGTACATTACAGACAGCTCGTGCAGCCGGCCGAAATTCGCCTCCTGCGCGTAATCAACCGGCATTCTCCACCCCCAGTTGCCTTCGCCGACACCCGGGATATTCATCCGCGCGGAACTGTCCAGGCAAAGCAGATCCTGCATCGGGATGACGGCATACATGGCAACTGATGCCAGCGCTGCCCGGACCAACTGCCAGGGAGCCTCTGCCGGCAGACAGCGCAGATAGCTGCAAACCTGCTCCTTTACCTCCTGCGGCAGGGCATTGAACCAGCCGGTGGTAGTGTCGTTGTCGTGGGTGCCGGTATAGACGACGCTGCCCGGTATATGGTTGTGCGGCAGATAACCATTGTCGGCACTGCCGCCAAAGGCAAACTGGAGAATCTTCATGCCGGGGAAAGCGTAGCGGTCGCGCAGCGCTTCAACCTCGGGAGTTATGAAGCCCAGATCTTCGGCAATGATCGGCAGCTCGCCGCAATTGCTCCGTAATCTGTCAAAGAAAGCGGTTCCCGGACCTTTGAGCCAGCGCCCTTTGACCGCGGTCTTCTCTCTGGCAGGGATTTCCCAGAAAGCTTCGAAACCGCGGAAATGATCGATCCGGAGCAAATCGTAAAGCGCCAGGTCACTCCTGATGCGGGCAGTCCACCAGCCGTAATCATCCGCGGCCAGGGCACCCCAGTTATAGAGCGGATTTCCCCAGCGCTGTCCGGTCTTGCAGAAGTAATCGGGCGGCACCCCGGCGACGGCAAGCGGGTTGCCCTGCTCATCAAGCATGAAGATATGCTGGTTACACCAGACATCGGCCGAATCATGGGCAACAAATATCGGCGCATCGCCGAAGATCAGCAGGCCATGTTCATGGGCATGATTTTTCAGCCGCTGCCACTGCCGCGAAAACTGCCACTGCAGATATTTGTGGTAACCGATATCTTTGCCGAGAAGTTCAGAATACTTTTCGCAGGTAGCAGGGTCACGGCTCCTCAGCTTATCCGGCCACCTGTTCCACCCCTTCCCTTTGAAATGGCACTTCAGGGCAGCATACAGGGCATAATCATGAAGCCAGAAAGTTGCATCGCAGAAGTGCCAGAACTCCTGCTTGCGCGATTGTTCTCCCTGGGCAAAAAATCTCTCGGCCCCCTTTTGCAGCAAAGAGAGCTTGTAACCGGTCACAGCCTGAAAATCGATCCGCTCATTAGTCGGGAGCGTCTCCAGCTCGTTCATCGCCAGATCATTGTCAGCTGCCAGCAACTGCAGGTCGATGAGCAGCGGATTGCCGGCAAAAGCAGAGAAACAGCTGTAGGGCGAGTTGCCGCATCCGGGCGGGCCGAGCGGCAGAATCTGCCAGAGCGTCTGACCGGCAGCGGCAAGCAGATCGACAAAGCGGAAGGCCTCCTCTCCGAAAGAGCCGATACCGTCAGGCCCGGGAAGGGATGTCGGGTGGAGGAGTATGCCGCTTCTACGTTTATCTTTCATGAACTGCCCCCAAATTAAGCGCTGCAAAGATACTATATATCATTTTTTTTGGAAAGTTTTTGTATCAGGGAGGAAACAATCATATCCGGATAATAAGCTTTATGGGATCAGGGCTGCGGATTCAGAAACCTGACATCCCGACGGGGAGCCGGAATTACGATCTTTTCGACCCGGAAACGTTCTATCAGCGACTGGTAGATGGCCGCCTGCGCCGGAACGAAATCATCGATATTCACCCATGGCTTGATCGCCAGGGCGATTGCCGATTCATTCAGGGCCGCTATGCCGACGACAGGAGCAGGCTCCTTTAAAACAGAGAGGTTTTGCTGCAGGATATCGTTTACTATTGAGAGCGCCTTGGTGAGGTCCGCATCGTACGCTATGCCGACGGTCAGATCAAGCTGGCGGATATGACCGTAATTGTGAAGTATCTCGCCCACAATTTTTCTATTGGGGACAACAACACGGGAATTGTCAGCATGCAGCAAAGTGGTAGAAAATATGGAGATCTCCGTTACCTGACCGTATACATGGAGAATTTCAATATATTCACCGATAGAGAAGGGTTTGGTAAATATGATCGTCAGTCCGGCAACAAGGTTGCCGAGAATCCCCTGCATGGCAAGGCTTGCGCCGACCCCTGCCACACCCAGCCCGGCGATGAGCGGCGTGATCTGCACCCCCATCTGGCCAAGAGACATGATGCCGACGAAGCTTATGATAAGAAGCTTGACAACTTTGGCAATGAGACTGCTGACCGGCTCGTCAAACGTTTTTACCTTCAGCCAGCGGTGGATAAGATCGCCGGCCCAGCGGGCAATAATCACCCCTATGCCCATCAGGACAACAGCGATGAGAATCTGCATCCCGTGATCGACAAAATATAAAATTATCTTATCGGTCAATTCGGGTGAGGTAACCGCTGCGGCCTTTTTTGTAAGAGTTGCGTCTGCCATAAGCGAAGAGGATATCATGGAAAAGGGCAATTACAAGTATGGAGGGTTATTAAGGCGGCTGTATCTGGCTGTAAGTCCTCTGCCTGTTCCCGCTAAAATCCCGGCTACGGCGGCCTCTTGCCAATGCCGCCTGGCTTGATGTGTTGACAGAGCGTAAAAAAGACTTTTCTCTATCAAGCCTACAAGCTATAAATACAGCTCACTCGGCCGGCTCAAATAAGCAGCTTTTAAGTTGGTTTAACGTCAGCCGCGCAAAAGGGATGAAGCGATGGTCAAGACTGCACTTTTCGAAACCCTGATCGAGGGTTGCCGTGAGAACGGCGATGGTACCTGGACTTTTGTTCTGGAAGGTAAAGAGTACATAATCAAGGATCATCTGGAAATTTCGAAGATCGCCCGGCAGCACGACTACATAATAATCTATTAAAGGCAGGTTCGAGGTTCGAGGTTCGAGGTTCGAGGTTCGAGGTTCGAGGTTCGAGGTTCGAGACTTATGATTTTTCCTCGTTCCTTTTTCCTCGTTCCTTTTTCCTCGTTCCTTTTTCCTCGTTCCTTTTTCCTCGTTCCTGCCTTCCTCAATCCAGCGTTCTTCGGTAACGCTTCACCCCTACAGCCACGGCCACCATGGCGAACAGCCCGATCTGCCACAGCTGCGAGCTGACTTCTGCCATACCGTTCCCCTTCAGCAGTATCCCGCGGATAATCCGCAGAAAATGCGTCAGCGGCAAGACCTCACCGATATATTGTGCCCAGCGCGGCATGCCGCGGAAGGGAAACATGAATCCGGAAAGCAGCAGCGACGGCAGAAAGAAGAAGAAGGTCATCTGCACCGCCTGCAGCTGGTTGCGCGCCACGGTGGAGAAGGTTATCCCCACTGCCAGATTGGCGATAATGAAGACCATGGCAACCGTCAGCAGCAGCGCGAGGCTGCCGACCATCGGCACATGGAAGATGAATTTCGCCGCCAGGAGAATCAGTCCGACCTGCACGTATCCCACCATGATATAGGGGATGATCTTGCCGAGCAGTACCTCCAGGGGGCGGGTCGGCATGGAGAGCAGGTTTTCCATGGTGCCCCGCTCACGTTCGCGGGTAATCGCCAGGGCGGTGATCATCACCATGGTCATGGTCAGCACTACCCCCATCAGACCGGGGACGATGTTGTACTGGGTTATCCCCTCGGGGTTGTAACGGGGATGAATCCGTAATTCGAGCGGCTCGGCAGACGGGGCAAGATAGGCCAGCGGTCCCTTGAGATCCTGCTGCAGAGCGCCGCTAATCAGGGTCCGTAGCGAAGCAATGGCATTGCCGGTAGCAGCCGGGTCGGTAGCATCAGCCTCAACCAGCAGCACCGGCCGGTCGCCGCGGAGCAGATCGCGGGAAAAATCGGTCGGGATGGTCACGAAAAACTGCACCTCTCCCCGCGCCAGCAGCTCTCCCCCCTCCCCTTCACTCTTTACCTCTTTGATAAAATCGAAATAACCGCTCGCTCTTACTGCCTGGAGAATGGTTCGCCCCTGGGGGCCGCGATCCGCCAGCAGCACGGCAGTTGCCAGGTGCTTCGGGTCGGAGTTGATGGCAAAACCGAACAGCAGCAGCTGGATCAGCGGGATCCCCACCATCATACCGAAGGTGAGCCGGTCGCGGCGCATCTGGATGAACTCCTTGACCACAATCGCCCAGAGCCGCGCCAAAGAAAATGTCGTTGGTTTCATAAGTGTCTCAAATAAGGTTCGGGGTTAAAGGATAAAGGCTGATCCACGATCCTCGATCCTCGCGCCTCATTTATAATTATCCTGCGCCGCTTCTGTCAGGCGGATGAAAACCTCTTCGAGAGTAGAACCTTGCGCTATTTCATCCGGAGCACCATGGGTAAGGAGGTTGCCGTAGGAGAGGTAGGCAAGATTGTGGCAGCGCCGGGCTTCATCCATGTAATGGGTTGAGACCAGCACAGTGATCCCTGCCCGGGCAAGTTCGTGGATATGATCCCAGAAGTCGCGGCGCGCCTTGGGGTCGACACCGGCGGTCGGTTCATCCAGCAGCAGCAGCTGTGGTTTGTGGAGCATGCAGGCAGCAAGCGCCAGCCGCTGTTTCCAGCCGCCGGAGAGTTCCCCGGCCAGCTGGGAGCGGCGTGTGGCCAGGCCGAGCTTTTCCAGACTCTCTTCGACTGCCGCTTTGCGTTCCGGCAGGGAAAACATCCGGGCAACGAAGTCGAGGTTTTCGGCGATAGTGAGATCCTCATAGAAGCTGAAACGCTGGGTCATGTAACCGACCTCGCAGCGGATCGCCTCGCTCTCCCGGATCACGTCATAGCCAAGACAGCTGCCGCTGCCGCCATCCGGGCGCAGCAGCCCGCAGAGCATCCTGATGAAGGTCGTTTTGCCGCTGCCGTTGGGGCCGAGGAAACCGCAAATCTCACCGCGGCGCACCTGCAGATCGATGGCGTCAACAACAGTCCGGCCGTCAAACCGCTTGGACATCCCCTTTACATCGATAGCCAGCTCTTTGTTCATCAATCACTTCCCGAAGCGCAGGTCGACCGGCTGCCCCGGATTAAGCCGGGCCGCAATCTCCGGCGGAAAGGTTGCTTCGACCATGAAGACCAGCCTGGCACGGCTCTCCCGGCTATAGATGACCGGCGGCGTGTATTCCGCCCGTGGGGAGATGTAACTCACCTTGCCGCCAAGCGCCTCTTTTAGGCCGTCAACCGTGACTGTTACCGGATCGCCCGCATGGATCAACGACAACTGCGCTTCCGGAACAAAGACGCGCACCTTGATGTTTTCCGGCGGCAGCAGCGCCACCACCGGCCGGCCGACCGGCACGTATTCACCGCTGCGAAAGAGCGTATCGTAGACCAGCGCAGCTGTCGGCGCCAGCTGGCTTTTCTGCGCCAGATCCCGCTCCGACCGGGTCAGCACAGCTTCCAGAGCTCGGACATTGGCCTTTGCCCCCGCCACCTGGTCACTTCGCCCGCCGAGTCGGGCAGTCTGCAGCTCGGCCTCCAGCCGGGCCACCTGCTGCGCCTGCTGATCACGGGCTGATTTGGTACGGTCATAATCCTGGGCAGAAATTGCCTCGGCACGGAACAGTCGCTCAAACCGCGCCAGCTCACTTGCGGCCAGAGTCAGTGCAGCCTTTGCCTGCTGCAGCTGAGCCTTCAGTGCGGCCAGCTCCGTCGGCCGCAGCCCCTTGCGCAGATCCTGAAGCGACGCCCTGGCCTGTATCAGCCGCCGCGCCGCTTCATCCCGCACACTGTTCTCGGTTACACTCTCAAGGCTGAACAGCGGGTCGCCCGCTTTCACCTTGGCTCCTTTGACCACCTGCAGGCTCACCGTACCGGGAAGAGGCGCGGAGATATA
>JBBRBA010000073.1:0-16785 GCA_038206285.1 Geobacterales bacterium | reverse complement strand
CCCCACCACCGGCGACGCATCCCACGTCCGCCCCTGTAACAACCGCCCATTCAGCTTCTTCGCCCGCTTCTTCCCGGCAAAGCAAGAGTGAAGATTGAAGGGTGAAGAGTGAAAAAAGACAGAAATGAAGCAAGTATGCAGGGTTGACCTGCTCAAGCGAACACGGCCCGTCTTATTCTTGTCGTGCCAATGTTCATAGCCTGTCCTTCCAGTAATCGGGATGGCGGCGAAGATGCATGATTGCAAGGATGAAAATACCGTTTTGTTCAGTGCTGTAAATAATCCCGAACGGGAAACGATTTACAAGGCAGCGCCTGACGTCCTCTTCCATGACAGGCCAAGCAGAGGGGTGGCTGACGATATTTTGAATACCGGCAAACACTTCGATTGAAAAATCATACCCGAGGCCCGGTTCACACTCTTCATAGTAATCGATAGCTGCGTTGAACTCTGTTTCCGCCTCTGGATGAAATGAGAATTTCATCCCGCAAATCGCTCCCGGATTTTTGCAAAGACTTCATTACCCGGTACAGACTCAACCCGCCCGGATCGTAACTCGACGAGTCTGTTTTTGGCTACCGTCAGCCATTTTCTGTCTATTTCTGCGTCAGATGGATTGAGGGTCCTAAGCAGAGAATCGATGACCAACGCTCTTTCTTCAACCGGTAGAGATTCCGCTTCCCATATTATTTCTTTCATTCCATGCATAGCTTGCCCCTTTGACAACCGCTTTCATCTCCCTGAACTATGACAATTGTTTTCCCTAATAATGTCGTTTCAGTCGAATAAAGGTATAGATTACGCTGAGATGGTTACATTAAAATACGCTTGGACTGCTGACAAGTAAAGACAAGAGTAAAGATTGAAGGGTGAAGAGTGAAAAAAAGAAATTTACTTCGAGATGGTATTCAATCTTCTACTTGACTTTGTCCAGCATCCGCAACAGCCCATCGAGGATAGTTGCCGGGTGGGGCGGACACCCCGGAATGTAGAGGTCTACCGGGAGGAGGCTGTCCACGCCGTTGCAGATCTGGGGGGAATCGATATACGGCCCGCCGTTGATGGCGCAGGCGCCGCAGGCAACGACGATCTTGGGAGCAGGGATCGCTTCATAGGTTATCATCAGCGCTTTGTGCATGTTTTCGGTCACCGGACCGGTCACCCAGAGCCCGTCCGCATGCCTGGGCGAGGCGACGAACTGGATACCGAAGCGCCCCAGATCCCAGCCAATAGTGGAAAGGACATTGGTGTCGGCCTCGCAGGCGGCGCACCCGCCGGCACTGACCTCGCGGAATTTGAGCGACCGGCCGAGCATCCGGCGCAAATCAGGCGCAAGGGGGCGGGCGTGCATATGTTCCGATCCCGGGTGCACCATGAGGTGACTGCGCTGGGCAACGGCGAGCTGGTAGTCGTTGCTGAATTCGATATTGCCGACAGGACATTCGGCACAGAACAGACATTTGCCCATGTCAAGGCAGGCCCCTCCCTCAACAGTGTAAGCCCCGTAGGGGCATGCCGGCATGATTTCCTGCCGCTCCGGTGCACGCTCCAGCGGTGCAACGACCGGGTAACCGCGGAAACGTTCCGGCATCTGCAGCGGCATGGCAGGATAGGGCATGGTGCGATGCCCTTGCTTGATACGGGCTATGAGTGCTCTGATCATGGGAAATCCTTTACAAATCGAAGCCGCAATAAGAGAGGTTGAAGCTCTTGTTGCAGAGCGGAAAGTCGGAGATCTGCTGTCCTCTGAGCGCCATGGCGAGCCCCGGCCAGTTATGGAACGAGGGGTCGACTATCTTATACCTGGCAAAGTGGCCCGTTTCATCGGTAATAGCCACATGACAGATCTCACCGCGCCACCCTTCAGACATGGCTACGGCAAGATGCCCCCCTGCCAGCGGGGCTGCTGTTGCGCGGTGACTGCCGAGGGGAAGCTGCCGCAGCTGTTCATCGATAAAGTCCATTGACTTCTGCGCTTCCTGCCAGCGGATCATGGTGCGGGCGCAGGCGTCACCGTGGAACGAAGAGGCGACCGGCAGATGGGTCATGCGAAAGATGCCGAAAGAAAAGTCATTGCGTACGTCGCGCTTGAGGCCGCTGGCGCGTGCCGCCGGCCCCACCAGGCCGAGCTCCAGGGCAATTTCCTTCGTTACGGTTCCGGTCCCTTCCAGACGTCCCATGACCGAAGGTGTGCTCCAGAGCAGCTCCACTGCGCTCGTGAAATCGCGCCGCGCCTCTGCCAGGCGCTTGAGCAGGTCGCTACGCTGATCCTGCGTCAGGTCGAAGATTGTGCCGCCCGGGGTGAGGAGCCCCCGCCCGAAACGGCTGCCGCAGAGGATTGCCGTCATGTTGAGGAAATCTCCCCTGATGCGGCCACAGAATGAGGCGGTGGGGAGGTAACCGACGTCGCCGGCTATAGCGCCAAGATCGCCGCAGTGATTTGCCAACCGTTCCAGTTCCAGGGCAATACCGCGGAGAACCTCGGCACGCGGCGGCACCTTGATGCCTGACAGCGCCTCGGTAACCATGCAGTAAACCTGCCCATGGCCAATGGTCGTGTCGCCGGCGACAGTCTCCATCACCTGCAGGGTCCGCGGATGCGGCCCGCCCATAAGCGCGGCCTCGATCCCCCGATGCTGATAGCCGAGGGAGATCTCCAGATGAAAGACCTCTTCGCCGTGGCACTGGAAGCGGAAATGTCCCGGCTCGATGATGCCGGCATGAACCGGACCGACCGCCACCTCATGCACCTCATCGCCTTCCACCTGAAAGTAGTCCATGATACCCGGTTGAATCGGTTCGCCGGCCGGTCGGTTCCAGGCGTCACGACCCGCTGCGAAGGGGTGATGAAACCGCAGCGGTTTGAACCAGGGGTGATCGTCGAAGATCAGTCCGCACTGCTCGGCAATTTCACGTTCGAAAAGCTGTATCTGCGGACAGAGTCCGGCAATGGACGGGAAGTGGCCGTTCTCCGCCAGCGTGCGGGTCACCCCGAGTCGTCCTTCGGCCTTGTCGGCCATAAGGCAGACAAGCGGAATGTCGTCCGCTCCCGGCAGGCCGAAATACGAGATGATGCGCAATCCCCGGTCAATGGCGTCGAGGATGCTCTGCAGGAATTCAGTCGGGCCGGTCTGGGGAATGGCGGCAAACGGGATTGCCGAACAGTTATAGAGGCTGCGAAAGGAGCTGTTCATGGTTGTCCTCCCAGCATGGCGGCACCGTCACTTAGCAGTGTGACCAGGAAAGCCGGCGGCCAGATCCCGAGCAGCAGAATTACCCCTATCATGAACAGAGGCGGCCCGACGGTCAGCAGCCGATCCCGGTAAGCGGTAGGCTCGATATCAAGCGGCGGGGCGCCCATGACCATGGGGAGCACCGTCAGCGCCATGCCGATAAAGACGATGATCAGAAAGAGCAGGAACAGCCCCACTACCAGATAATGTCCTTCGATAAATGCGCTGCTGACGATGGTATACTCGCTTATGAAGGGGGAGAAGGGGGGGGATCCGGTAATGGCGATGAAGCCTGCCAGAAAGAGCCCGCCGGACCAGGGGAGCCGGGTCAGCGCTCCCTTGACCACGCCGGTCGTCTTGTTGCTGTAAGAGCGGTGGATGTTGCCGGAGGAGAGAAACAGCACCCCTTTGGTCAGGCCGTTATTGAGCAGATGAAAAAGCGCACCGTAGAGAGCGCCCTTGCCGAGGCCGAGACCGATGGCAAGAATTCCGACATGCTCGACGCTCGAATAAGCCAGCATTCGCTTGAAGTCTGCCTGTCTCGCCATGAAAACAGCGGCGAAGGCCATGGAAATGAGTCCCATACCGATCAGAGCTTTCTGGAAAAACTGGATTTCAATCCCGGAAGCCAGACAGATCTGATAGACCCGCAGGATGGCGAGAAATGCACAGTTGACCAGTCCCCCGGCAAGCAGTGCGCCCACGAGTCCCGGCGCCTCGCCGTAAGCATCCGGTTTCCAGGCATGCAGCGGCGCCAGACCCATCTTCGAACCATAGCCGACCAGAAGAAAGATTGCTGCTGCATGAAGCCAGCCCGGGTTCAGCTCGCGTGCCGATGCCATGAGGGTGCCGAGCAGAAGGGTTGCATCGCGATGCGCTACATAGGTCGAATAGGCAAGAAAGAGGAGCCCCAGAAGAGCGAGACCGATCCCTACGGAACAGATGAGGAGATATTTCCAGGTCGCTTCAATGGAACGGGCATTCTGATTGAAATAAATGAGCGGGGCCATGCAGACGGTGGTGGTTTCCAACGCTACCCAGAGCAGGCCGAGGTGCTGGGTGATGGTTACCAGGCCCATGGCTGAAAGACAGGCCAGCAGCCCCATGCAGAGTATCCTGTTGGGGCGTTCCTGGCGATAGGCAAGGTAGCCGACCGCATAAAAGGCGCAGACTGTGAAGAGCAGGCTGATGCAGAGGAGTACTATCTTCCCCAGCGGGTCGAGCCAGATCCAGCCGCCGGCGGATGGCGGCGGCGTGTTGATCAGCAGAAGCGCTGTCGTCAGGAGATGACTGCTCGCTATAACCGGCAGAATGAGAGGTCTGAGCCGGTTGTCCGGAACCATCCAGGCGACTATCGCCCCGGCCAGGGGGAGAAGAATGAGAGCAAAAAGCATCCGGTTACTCCTCCTTGAGAGTCCGCAAACGGGAGGTATCGATGGACGAGAACTCCTGGCTTATATGGTTGATGACAATCCCCATGACAAATATCCCCACCAGAAGATCGAGCAGGGCGCCCGCCTCGACCATTACCGGCATCGCCTCGGTCAACAGCAGGCCGAAGACGAAAATGCCGTTCTCCATGACAAGGTAGCCGATAACCTGCGAGATGGCCTTGCGGCGGGTTGTCAGCAGCAAAAAGCCGATCAGCAGGGTGGCGATGGAGGCCGGGACAAACAAAAGGTCCCGGTGTTCAGGTGCCAGCGGCAGTTTTTCGGCAAAGACGAAGGCCAGCGCGGTGAAAACAGCGCCGAGCAACAGTGTCGGCACGTAGCCGAGAAAGGGTTCAACCTCGCGCCTGATATGGGCTTTGCGCACGGCGTTGCTGATCAGGTAGGGGATGATAACCCCTTTGGCCAGGATAATGCCGATGGTGATGCCGGCAAGATGATAGGAAAAGGGGTGAATCAGTCCCGGCAGGATGCCGAGGATGACCCCCTGGACCGCAACGGCCCTGATGGAAAAGATCAGCCGGCTTGAGCCAAGCATCACCAGATTGATCAGCATCACCAGCACCAGCAGTTGATCGGCAAAAACAGTCATAACAATTACCTCAGCACCAGCAGCATGGCGAATGCCGACAGAATGGTGGCGCCCACCAGGAGTTGCGGAATACGCACCAGCCGCAGTCGGGCCATTACCGACTCGACAACGCCGATGGTCATTGCCAGTCCCAGCATGGCAACTATAAAAATCCCCCAATCCGCCAGAGCATTGCCGGTGGCTATGGGAAGCGCCACATTGATGAATACGGCGCCAAGGACAAACAGTTTCAGGGCAGCGCCGTAGAGAATGATGCCAAAGGCCGGGCCACTGTGATCAAGCACCATTACTTCGTGGATCATGGTCAGTTCCAGGTGGGTATTGGGATCATCAAACGGGATGCGGCTGTTTTCAGCCAACAGGGTAATGAACAGGGCTGCTGCCAGGAGCAGCATGCTGGCGCCGTCAGCGAGCCAGGCAGTGGGAGAAGGGTGGGTCAGGATGGTGGACAGGTTAAGGGATTTGCTCATTCGCGCCAGAGTGATCAGGGCAAAAAAGAGCGTCGGCTCGGTAAGGCAGGAAAAGGTTACTTCCCGGGCCGCGCCCATCCCTTCGAAGCTGGAGCCGGTATCCAGTGCGGCAATGGTGGTGAAGAACCGTGACAGGCCGAACAGGTAGGCAAAGAGGATCATGTCGCCGCTGAAGGAGATCGGTGAGGCATGGCGGCCCAGCGGCACCAGCAGGGCGGCGATGAGCGTAGCGGCAAGCGTTACTATCGGTCCGGCACGGAAAACCCAGGTGGTGGTTTCGCTGAAGACTGATCCCTTGCGCAGCAGTTTGTACAGGTCGTAATACGGCTGCAGATAGGGTGCGCCGACCCGGCCGGCGAAAGCCGCCTTGGTCTTGGCGATGACCCCGAGCAGCAGAGGGGGAATGAGCAGCGCCACCAGGCAGTGGATAATGATGTCAGTCATAGGGTTCATCCTCGTGGTACGTGAATGACGTTAATGCGACCAGAGCATCAGAACGAACAGCGTAATAAAGATGTAGAGCATGTAAATATGAAGTTGACCATGCTGCAGTCTCCTTATATAGGAAAAGGCGGAGCCTATCCAGAGAAAGATAGGTGTCAATACCTGATCCAGAACCGTCTCCGATACCTCGTAGATAAATCGCGCCTTCTGCGGCAGGATGACACCATCCATTGCCGGTTTGCGGCGATATGGTGCAACCAGGCTGCCAAGCAGGTTTACCATGCTTTCGCTGAACGATGTGCCGGTATACTGCATTCTGGGCGTTGGCGCCGGATAGCCGCATACCCAGGTCGAGCCGAAGGCGAGCGGCAGTTTTCGTAGCCGCCAGAGGTACAGTGCGCCGATTCCCAGCCCAAGGATGATCAACATGCAGTTGGCAATCGTCAGCGGCAGGACCGGCACTTGGGAGGTTACCTGCTGCATCACGCTTTTGGCCACATTTCCATAAGATTCGACCACCGGCGTTACCAGTCGTACGAGCAGGGAGGGCGCCATACCGGCAATCAGGCAACTGCCGGCCAGCACCACCATCGGGCCGGTCATCAGCGCCGGGGCTTCATGGCAAAGGGAGGCGCTGTCCGAACGGGGGGAGCCGAGAAAGATAATGCCGTAAAGTTTGACAAAGGTGATGACCGCCAATCCCCCGACCAACGCCAGTATCGGTGCCACAAGCGCTGCCAGGGGGAGGGGAGAGTTGATGCCGTCCATAATTGCGCCGATATAGAGAAACAGTTCACCCACAAAACCGTTCAGCGGCGGCAGGCCGCAAATTGCCAGGGCGCCGATGAGAAAAAGCGTTGATGTCAGCGGCATGCGTCGGGCAAGTCCCCCCATCCGGTCAATCTCGCGGCTGCCGGTGCCATGAATCAGCACCCCGCTCCCCATGAAGAGGAGTGATTTGAACAGCGCGTGATTGATGATATGGATAAAAGCACCGGAAAAACCGCACACTACCAGATAAGGCGACCGGGTTTGGATACCGATCAGTGCCAGGCCGATACCGATGAAAACGATGCCGATATTTTCGATACTGCTATAAGCCAGCAAACGCTTCAGATCCCGCTGGCCGGTTGCCAGGGCGATGCCGTTCACCGCCGACCATACTCCGAGCAGCAGAAGCAGCCAGCCGAGCCATACCGGCAGAGCTTCAAAAAACGACAGTGTACGGAGGATGCCGTAGACCCCCATCTTCAACATCAAGCCGGACATCATGGCCGAAACATGGCTCGGGGCATTTGCATGGGCGCCGGGGAGCCAGAAGTGCAGGGGCATGAGGCCGGCCTTGCTGCCAAATCCGAGCAGGGCGGCGACGATGATTATTGTTGCGAACGGCACAGCCTGAGAAAGGGTGTGAGCCGGCGGAAAGGCGAATGTACCGGTCGCTCCCCGCAGCAGGGAAAACATGACTAGCAGCGCCATGGTTCCGGTATGGGTGGTGATGAGATAGACAGTGCTGGCGCGCTGTATCTCGGAACTCTGCATGTCGGTAGTCAGCAGAAAATACGCCGCCAGCGCCATGACTTCCCATGCCATGAGAAACAGCACACTGCTACGGGCCAATACTACTACCACCATTGCCGCGGCAAAGAGACCGAGAAAAAGCGTCAGTTTCCGTGCGCCGGGCTGCTCTCTGGCCGGCCAGTACGCAAGTGAATAGACCGAGACGCAACCGGTTACAAGGAAGAGGGGGAGCAGAAAGATGGTGGAAAGCTGGTCAACTGAAAATATGGCGGGGCCAAATGGTAACGGCCAGTCGATCTGCCAGTCGGCTCCAGGGGTGCCTTCAAGCAGCGTGATGATGGCAAAAACACCCAGAAGCGAGGCGATAACAGCAGTGAAGGCGGCTGCTCGCTGTCCGGATGCGGGGCTTCTGAAAAAAAGTCCCGGCAGTCCGGAAAGCGCCAGCATGGTCGCTGCAGTCAGAAGATACAAAGTTGGATCATGGGAGATGGTCAAAAACTTGCCTCACAACTATTCAGGTGTTAAGGCAGAAGGCTGAAGGAAAAACCAGCTTGCCGACATCTTTTCAGCCTTAAACCTTCAGCCTGATTTTCAGTTATGCGTTATAAAAAAATATACCACATTTTAAAATAATATGGTATAAATGCTCGTACGTCAATTTAAATATCTGCGACACTGAAATTATCAACGACATGTATCAAAGGGGAATGCCGTCATGCCGAACACGCGCCTGAACATCACATTACCGACTCCCATCGTCGACGACATCAAGTCCTTGTATGGTCAGCGCGGCTTGAGCCAGTTTCTCGAAGAAGCTGCCAGAGAAAAGCTTGCAGAAGTGAAAAAGAAGGCTTACAAAGGCGCTATGGAAGGGTATCAATCCTCTGCCGAAGAGACCAAAGAGGTGCTTAAAAAATTCGAAGCAGCGGTTACGGAGAATCGCGATGTTTAAACGCGGCGGCATCTATGCGGTCAATCTGCCTCATGCAGGTAAACAGGAGCCGGAAGTCTGTCCCTGCCTGGTAGTAAGTAACAACATCAGCAACGAATACTCTCCGGTAGTAACCATTATCCCCTTAAGCTTTACCAGACTGGAGAAGATCTACGATTTTGAGACCTTTCTGCCGACCGCCGGCACCGGTTTGAAGCGGGATGCAAAGATCAGTTCCCATATCCTGGTTACCATCGACAAAGCCAATGTGGTTGGTAACCGTCTCGGCTTACTCAACAAAACATTGATGACCCAGGTTGACAAAGCACTCTGTTTTCAGCTCGGCATTGACGACGCGCCGGCTGTTGCCAAAGGATAGAACAATATGATGCTTGAGCTGAGCGAGACTGCGCAGGCCCTGAATGTTGATGAGAAAACCGTTGCCCGCTGGATCAAAAAAGACAGGCTGCCGGCGGAACAGATACATGGTAGTTACCAGATAAATCCGGTGGATCTTCTGGAATGGGCAACTGATCGTGGCATCAAGGTCAATCCGGCCCTGTACAAGATGCATGAAGCGGATAACCGTCCATTGCCGACCTTGCTCCAGGCGCTGGAGGCAGGCGGCATCCATTGTGATGTGAGCGGCAGTGACAAGGAAACCGTGCTGCGGACTGTCGTGACAGAGCTGAATCTGCCGGCGGAGCTTGATCCCGACTTCATCCTGCAGGTACTCCTGGCGCGTGAAGCCATGGGGACAACCGCCGTTGGTGACGGCATCGCCATCCCCCATGTGCGCAACCCTATTCTGGTGCAAATGCCTGTTCCGGAGGTGTCGCTGAGCTACCTCGCAGAGCCGGTCGATTTCGGCGCCCTCGATGGCAAGCCGGTCCAGATTCTTTTTACCATTATTACTCCTACTATCAGAATGCACCTGCATCTCCTCTCGAAACTGGCGTTTTGCCTGCGCGATCCCAGGTTGCGTCAGATCCTGGGGCGGGAATGCAACCCCGAGGCAATATTTTCAGCTATCCAGGAAATTGAAAGGGATATCGGGAAAGGGTTCTCATGACTTCAGAAATGACGGCTACGCTTCCGGCAATGCTGCTTGTTGTTGCAGCGGTTCTGGCAGCCCTTTCCGGGGCGCCGATGATCGTGCGCGGAATCAATCCGGCCTTCGGCCAGCGCCTGGCGGCGCTGCTGATGGTTCTGGCCACTGTGGGGGGGCTCGGCGGCGCCCTGGCCACCCTCCTTGATCGCAGTCGTGTCGTGTTTCAGCTGGCCTGGCCGTTTCCCTTCGGCCCGGCAGAATTTGGTGTCGATCCGCTCACCGCTTTTTTTTCTATCCCCATTCTTATTGTTGCTGCCTGTTGCGCTGTCTATGGGCTGGATTACTGGCCGGCACGGGACAACCCCCGTACCGTGCGGAAGCTGACTTTCTTTTTCGGCCTGCTGGTCTCTGCCATGCTTTTTGTCGTCATGACCCGCTCGGCCGGCCTGTTCCTGCTGGCCTGGGAGATCATGGCTCTTGCTGCCTATTTTGTCATCACCACCGATGACCATACGCCGGAAGTACGCGATGCCGGCACCCTGTACATGATCTGCACCCACACAGGCACCCTGGCCCTGTTTGCCCTCTTTGCACTACAGAAGAGCATGTCCGGCAGTTTCGCCTTCCCCGACGCCGGTTCGCTCTCAGCCGCTTCCCCCCTGGCCACAGCGTTCTATCTGCTGGCCCTGGTAGGTTTCGGCTTCAAGGCGGGCATCATGCCGCTGCACATCTGGCTGCCATCGGCCCATGCCAACGCCCCCAGCCACGTTTCCGCCATCATGTCCGGCATAGTCCTCAAGATCGGCATCTACGGGCTGGTGCGCACGCTGTCATTTTTTACTGGCATCCCGCTCTGGTGGGGCATGGTGCTCCTGGTGCTCGGCATGATATCGGGCGTCGCCGGTGTTTTGTATGCTTTGGGGCAGCATGACCTCAAACGGCTCCTGGCCTACCATAGCATCGAAAATATCGGCATCATATGTATGGGGATCGGCACCGCCCTGATCGGTGTATCATCCGGCTCGGCGGTTCTGGTCCTTTTGGGAATGGCCGGTGCGCTTTTGCACGTGCTGAATCATGCCACGTTCAAGGCGCTCCTCTTTCTGGGGGCCGGTTCCGTGATTCACGCCGTCGGCAGCCGTGAAATCGATCGCATGGGAGGGCTGCTCCGCCCTTTACCCTGGACAGCAGTCGCCTTCCTGATCGGCGCCGTTGCCATCTGCGGCCTGCCGCCGCTTAACGGCTTTGTCAGCGAACTGCTGATCTACCTCGGATTTTTCAGCGGAGTAGTTGATCATTCCGGTGCAGCAGCAGCAGGCTTTTCCCTGGCTGCTCCGGCGCTGGCGCTCATCGGCGGTCTGGCGGTTGCCTGTTTTGTCAAGGTTTTCGGTGTGGTATTTCTCGGTGTTCCCCGGGCTCAGCTGGCCACGGCTCCCCATGAGGCGGGGTGGCTGATGAAACTTCCCATGGGCATGCTGGCTGCTGTCTGTCTCCTGATCGGCCTGGCGCCGCTATTGGTGGCACCATTACTGGATGCCGCCGTTGCCGGCTGCTTTCACGTCTTCAAGGGACAAGTGACCCTGAGTGAGGTCAGTCCGCTCAATTGGATCAGTTATCTTGGGGTTGGCCTGCTGGTTGCAGCCATGATTACCATGCTTCTCTATTTACGGAAGATGAAGACATCGACCGTTGCTACCGCTGTCACCTGGGGCTGCGGCTATCTCGCACCCGGCAGCAGAATTCAGTACACCGCGTCGTCCTTCGCCGCATTACTGGTTAATTTCTTTGCCGGTATTCTTTGTCTTGAACGACATGCGCCAAAAATCAAAGGATTTTTCCCTGCCAGACCCCGCTTTGAAAGCCATGTGCCTGAATCGGTCCTGGAGCGGATCTACCTGCCGCTGCTTGCCTACGCCTATGAAAAGATCCTGCCGATACGCAGACTGCAGCACGGACACCTCAATCTGTATATCCTGTATACGTTCATTACCCTGGTAGTGCTCATCGTCGTCAGCCTGCTGTGATTTGATTTTCCGCTCGGTCTGCTGGATCATCACCGTGCCAGGTCGTCATCGATTCCCCCCCCCCCCGAAGTCGCCCGACAATCGGCCCGGCTTGCATCACTCCGCAACAGTAGCTTCCGCCGCCGATTTCTGTTATCATCCGCCACCTATCACCACCTTTTCGGAGCGCCCCCTCATGGACAATAACCTTGCCAAAGAGCGTATCGCCTTTCTCTGCGAAGAGCTGGAGCGGCACAACCGGCTCTACTACGAAAATGACGCCCCGGAGATCAGCGACGCCGAGTATGACGCGCTTTTCCGTGAGCTGCAGCAGCTGGAAGAGCAGTTTCCCGATCTGATCCGTCCGGAATCGCCGACCGCAAGGGTCGGCGGCAGACCGCTGGAGAGGTTTCGCCAGGTGACGCACCGCCTGCCGATGATTTCGCTTGATAACGCTTTTGCCGAGGGGGACATCTTCGAGTTCGACCGGCGGATCAAGAAAGAGCTGGCACTGCCGCAGGACAGTCTGATCGATTATGTCTGCGAACCGAAGATGGACGGCCTGGCCGTTGAGCTGGTCTATGAGACCGGGCTCTTTGTCCAGGGGTCCACTCGCGGCGACGGCGTGACCGGAGAGGATATCACTGCCAACCTGAAAACCGTGAGGGATATCCCGCTGCGTTTGACATCCGAGAATCCGCCGCTGCTTCTGGAAGTGCGTGGCGAGGTCTACCTGCCGTTGGCGCCGTTTCAGACTCTTAACCAGGAGCGGGAGGAATCGGGCGGCTCCGCCTTTGCCAATCCGCGCAATGCCGCTGCCGGCAGTCTGCGCCAGCTCGACCCGAAGATCACCGCAAGACGGCCTCTGACGCTTTTTTGCTATGCGCCGGGTGTGGTCGAAGCATATGCCTTCGCTTGCCAGACAGATTTCCTCACCAGTCTCCCCGCATGGGGGCTGCCTGCCAATCCCCTGGCGCAGCGGGTCAGCGGGGTGGCCGGCATCACCGCTTACTACGCCGCAATGGCTTCACAGCGGGAAACCCTCCCCTACGAAATCGACGGCGTGGTCATCAAGGTCGATTCATATGCGCTGCAGCGCGAGCTGGGGGAGAAGAGCCGTTCTCCCCGCTGGGCTGTTGCCTGGAAATTCCCGCCGCGGCAGGCGATTACGGTTGTCGAGGCTATCGCCGCTTCGGTCGGCAGAACCGGTGTCATCACCCCTACGGCCCATCTGCGGCCGGTTGAAGTCTCCGGTGTTACCGTCTCCCGGGCAACCCTGCACAACTGGGAGGAGATGGAGCGCAAGGATATCAGGATCGGCGATACTGTTGTCATCGAGAGGGCGGGTGATGTTATTCCGGCGGTTGTCAGGGTGATTATGGAAAAGCGCACCGGCTCTGAAAAGTCGTTTCCTCTGCCGACAGCCTGCCCGGAGTGCGGTGCTGCGGTGGTAAAGATACCCGGAGAGGTGGCAGTGCGCTGTCAGGGCCTCTCCTGTCCGGCGCAGATACGGGAATCGATAATACATTTTGCCTCCAGAAACGCCATGGACATCGACGGTCTGGGGGAGAAGTATATAGACCAGCTGCTCCGCCTCGGACTAATCAGCAATGTTGCCGATATCTACCGGCTGACAACTGCAGATCTGATGCAGTTCGAGCGGATGGGGGACAAGCTGGCTGAAAACCTGCTGGGAGCCATCAACGCCAGCAAGGAGCGGGAACTGTCAACCTTCATCTTCGCCCTTGGCATCCGCCATGTGGGCGAGCACACCGCCAGACTGCTGGCCGGGGCTTTCGGCTCGCTGGCAAACCTGATGGCTGCAACCGAGGAGGAGTTACTGACGGTACGCGAAGTCGGCCCCCAGGTGGCACGGAGCATTGCCGCCTTCTTTGCCGGGGAAGAGAACCGCCGGGTAATCGAACGGCTGCTTGTTGCCGGGGTCTCCCCGTCAATAGCGGGAAAGCAGGTGGGTGGGCGATTCACCGGCAAGACTTTCGTCTTCACCGGCTCACTTGAGCGCTTCAGCCGTAGTGAGGCCCAGAAAATGGTCGAAACGGAAGGGGGCCATGCCGCCGGTTCTGTTTCGAAAAAGACTGATTACGTTATTGCCGGGGCCGAAGCGGGGAGCAAGCTGGAAAAAGCGCGACAGCTCGGCGTTTCAGTGCTGACCGAGGAGGAATTTCTGCAGATGATGGCGAGGCAGGAGTCATGACGCGGCGGGTGAACGTTATTGTCAGCGGCATCGTCCAGGGGGTGAACTTCCGCCGCCATACCCAGATAACCGCCCGGCAGCTGGGAGTCAACGGCTGGGTGCGCAATCTGCCTGACGGGCGGGTCGAAGCCTGTTTTGCAGGTGATACCCTGGCGGTCGATTCCCTGCTCGACCGGTGCCGCAGCGGCCCGCCAGCCGCCAGGGTGGATAGCATTGACGTCCGTGAAGAGCCGTTTAGCTCTGAATTCAACGACTTTTTAATCAGGTACTGAACCGGATTTTCCAAAATAACAAAGGAGTAGCAAAAACATGGGAATACTTGCCAATAGCGTCAGCATCAGCCAGTTCCAGCTTGCCGGAGATATGCCGGAGGGGGATATCTTCGCCTGGATCGGGGAATGCCTCGACAAGCATGCCTTCAGCAGCAGCGAAAACAGTGCTGATGAACTCACTGTCGGCTGGGTACGGACGGACGATTATCAGAACAGCGATTTTGCCGCCGGCCAGCCGTTTCGCCGCGATCATTATGTCAGTTTTACCCTGCGCCGCGACCAGCGCCGCATCCCGGCGCCCCTGCTGAAGTTCAGTCAGCGTGCTGCCGAACTGGAGTTCCTCGGCGCGAATCCGGGATTCTTCCGCGTGCCCAAGCAGAAGAGAGAGGATATAAGGGATGCGGCACGGCTCTCCCTGCTGGTAAGAGCGCTCCCTTCACCGGCAATGTACGATCTGGTCTGGGATACGCGCAGCGGGCTGGTGACACTGGCATCCATAAGCAGTGCTATCATCGATTTATTCGAGACCGAGTTCAAAAAGAGCTTTCCCGGTCTGCGTCTGCAGATGATTCACCCTTATGGGCGTGCTTTGCGGATCGTTTCGCCTGAGCTGCTGCCGTCACTTGAGCAGGCAAATCTGGCCGGCAGTGAATCTGTGCTTGATCTGATCAGGTCAAATGGCTGGATCGGCCAGGACTTTCTTCTCTGGCTGCTCTGGCAGACCATGACCGGTTCAGGAGAGTATTCGACCGCCACCGCCGGCATCTTCGGGGCGGGAGAGCCTTTCACCGCCTTTATGAACGACAGGGTGCTGCTGCAGGCAACAGGTGAAACCGGCATACAACGGGTAACAGTTGCCGGCGCGCAGGACGATTTTCGTGAGGTACTGGCTGCCCTGCGGCTCGGTAAGAGCATTACCGAGGCGACCATTCATCTTGAAAAGGACGAAAATGCCTGGAAACTGACACTGAAAGGAGAGCTGTTCCATTTCGCTTCGTTCAGATCGCCGGCGGTGCAGATTGAAAAGGACAGTACGGTTGACAGTCAGGCGGAAGAGGAGGCTGTTTTCTTCGAACGGATGCATCTTCTTGAAAGTGGCCAGCAGCTTTTCGATTCACTTTTTGCGGCATTTTTGCACAACAGGTTGGATGCTGGTTGGCAAATAACGCTGGGAGGTATTAACAGCTGGCTGGGAGAGGGAAACTGATTTTCAGGCAGTGGCCATGGTTATGGCTGCCTGGTTCTGGTTTAAAAGGTCCTTGATAAAATCAAACGAATTCTCAAATTCAAGACCTACATATGTCATGTCGTCCCGTTGCCGTACCTGCCGTACTATGGCGGTAAGATCTACATTCTCCGGCCAGTATGGTTTTGTCAATCTGAGCGAAATAGCCATGCCTGCAAGCAGGTTACTTTCACAGCCGATTCCCATCCCATTTTCACTGATGTCGATAGAGAGTGCCGGACGGTATAGCGTGCCGTCAAATACAGCGTATTCAACCAGTGATCTGATCGCTTTGCGCGACCTCTTCCTTCTGTCTTCGGAAAACGAGTAAATACAGTTGCGCCGCTCCTTAGCCCTGTATAGTTCCTTGTCGGCGGCATTGATAATATCGGCAACGCTCTCGCCGTTATCAGGGAAAAGGGCAACTCCGCCGCTGATGGTAAGGTTGCCGCCGTCCAGTAGTTCCTGTTTCGAAAAATGATAATTTTCGATATTTTTTCTTATCCTCTCGGCAACGGCAAATGCATCCTGCCTGTAAAGGTTGGGCAGCAGCAGCACAAATTCCTCACCGCCGTACCTTGCAGCAATGTCACCATCGCGCAGGGCCTTCGCGATGATGGCGGCGCACTCCCGCAGCGCTTCATCCCCGGCGAGATGGCCGCAGCGGTCGTTGTACTGCTTGAAATGGTCGATATCCAGCAATACCAGGGCAAATGCATGATCAACGCTTCGCCGCTGATTAATGATGCTGCTTTCCAGAACCTTTTTGAAGTATGTCTGGTTGAATAGTCCGGTAAGCCCGTCGGTTATGGAAGAGCGGGTAATATTGTGCAGATAGTCGGCATCTATTAACCTCGGATCGGAAAGCTCACCGACGACATTGTGCAGATAATCGAGCAGTGCTGCCCTGAATCCGGTCGCAGCATATTGCGGAAGAAAAATCTTGCCTCTGTGGCTAATTGCCGCATCCCAGTGAGATTTTGCATGATCATTCTCGAAATTCTTGCCGGTAATCAGTTTAAGCATCTCGGCATAGACGGAGTTGCCATCTTCGGACGCAAGTTCCGCAACAGTTTCCAGAAGATTTTCATCATTACCGGTGGAGCGCAGCGCTGTCTGCAGCCGATGGGAAAACTTCTCCGAGTGAAGGTCAAGAGAATGCACGAGCTGATATGTCTCCTGTTTATAAGATGTTATTAATAATATAAAACTTAATGGCAAATTACAACTAAATTTTATTTCGTGTCGCGGGTTAATAATATGTCCGGTCTTGTAGCACATAAACTGTCCGGTTTACTTTGTTGTCGGGAGACAACGGATGAAACGGACGGAATGGCTACAGGAGACCCGAAAGATGAGATTCGAGGAAGTGTATGGCGG
>JBBRBA010000072.1:0-17127 GCA_038206285.1 Geobacterales bacterium | reverse complement strand
GGGCTGAGGGCTGAGGGCTGAGGGCTGAGGGCTGAGGGCTGAGGGCTGAGGGCTGAGGGCTGAGGGCTGAGGGCTGAGGGCTGAGGGCTGAGGGCTGAGGGCTGAGGGCGAACAGCAGTGCGCTCGGGGCTCAGGGCTTGGGGCTGGGGGCTGAAAGGAAGGAACTATGGAGTTTGCATTTCAGAAACTTGATGTCTGGCAGAAGGCAGTTGCCTTTGCCGATGCAGTGATTTCTGCCACCGAGAATTTGCAAACTACGCGGCAGCACTTTCGGCTGGTGGAACAGCTGGAAGCGGCATCAACGTCAATTGCCATGAACATTGCCGAAGGGAAGGGGCGGTTTTCGAAAAAGGAATTCGTCCATTATCTTTATATTTCCCGTGGTTCGTTGTATGAAACTATTACCCTGCTGACAATATTTCAGCTGCGTGGCTGGCTTGAGGCTGACGTCATGGATTCTCTTGTCAGTCAGGCTGATCAGGTTGCCAGAAAAATTGCCGGTTTGATCAATTCTCTTAAAGCAGACAGCCCTGCCGCCAGGAACGAATCATGAACACGCCAGAAAATGTGCCCCGAACCCCGAGCCCCGAACCGATTGAGCCCCGAGCCCCGAGCCCCGAGCCCAAGATTTCAATCGTAACCCCGTCCTTCAATCAGGGGAAGTATCTGGAGAAGACAATCCTCTCCGTGCTGGGACAGGACTACCCGAACCTTGAATACATCATCATCGACGGCGGCAGCAGTGATGATTCGGTCGAGATCATCAGGAAATATGCCGACCGGTTGGCGTACTGGGAGAGTGAGCCGGACCGCGGCCAGAGCCACGCCATCAACAAGGGGTTTGCCCGGGCAAGCGGCGAGATCTTCGGCTGGCTGAATTCGGATGACTGGTATCATCCAGGGGCGCTCAGGGCGGTGGCAGAGGCGTTTGCCGCCAATCCGGAGGCCGGGGCGGTAGTGGGTGCGGGGGAGATGGTGGATGAGGTGGGGAAGGTATTATTGACGTCAGCAAGAACTTCGGTGACAACCGCATCGCTCTACCGCTGGGATGAAGAATATTTCTGGCAGCCGTCATGTTTTTTCCGACAAGGTGTCTGGAATGAGTGCGGGCCGCTTGATGAAAATATCCATTACGCAATGGATCTGGACTTTTGGATCAAGATTGCGAAAAAATATGAAATCAAAACAATTGCAGCCAGCCTGACAGTGAATCTGAGCCATAGTATGGCGAAAACCACAAAAGACGTTCATAAGGCGATTGTTGATTCTTCATTTGTAGTTTTACGTCATGGCGGCGAGATCTGTGCCAGGCTGCTGTTACAAGGACATTTCGAGAAGCTGTATGGCGAGATCGCGGTGATTGGTCAATTACATGAGAAAATAGCTGCCTTGAATATAGAAATTGAAAAATATAAATATGACATGCTGATGCTTAATAATGAAATAGCGGATAAAGTGATTCGCATAGAACAATATGTTTCAGCTCTTGATCAGAAGGACAAGGAAATAAGTATGATACTTAATTCGATTAGCTGGAAAATAACCAGGCCGGTCAGAACTGCTATTGATTTTATCAAGCAAATGATTGTTAAGGCGATATGACTATGTCTGATGTTGTGGTGACAGTAATAATGGTTAATTTTAATTGTCTTAAATATGTTGATGAATTGTTCGCTAGCCTCAAATCCCAGACGATGCAGAACTTTGAAGTGCTTGTCTTCAATAATAAATCTGAAGACGGTTCTTTAGAGCGTATTAGAGAAGTCTATCCTCAAGCGCAAATATTCGATATGGGCGGCAACACCGGATTCAGCAAGCCGAATAACCTCGGCATCAGGATGTCGCGGGGTAAATATATCCTCTGTCTTAACTTTGATATTGTTCTGGAAGATGATTTCATTTCTGAAATGATACGAGCTGTAGAACTGGATTCTCGTATAGGGTGGGTAGCTGGAAAGATGCTTCGGCTGGCTCCAGAGGGGAAAAGTGCAGGTATTGATTGCTTGGGCCATCACATGGTGCGTGGCAGGTATGCTGTGGAGAGTGATTATTCGAAGCAATTTGATTGGAATGATTATGCAGCGGAGCGTTATGTATTCGGATCATCGGCCTGTGCCGCCTTGTACCGGAAGGAAATGTTAGAGGATATTGCGATAAACGGTGAATATTTTGATGAGGATTTTTTTGCGTACTATGAAGATGTAGACCTTGACTGGAGGGCGCAACAACGAAACTGGAAATGCCTGTATGCGCCCAGGGCGGTCGGCTATCACGCGCGATACGGCACCGGGTTGATAAATGTTCCCAATATCGCCGCCTGTTATCTTTCAAACAGAATATTCATGATACTTAAGAACGACATAAACGCGCATTTTTTTGAAGATTTCTGGCATATATTTTACAGGACCAAGGACGAATACAAATTGTATCTGAAGAAGAATCCACGGTCAGTAATGCTGGCTATCGGGCGGGTACTTAAATATCTTCCCAGGATGCTGAGAAAAAGAAAGCAGATCAAAGAAAATAGATCTGTTCCTGATAGTTACATCCGGGGTTTGATTAAAAATTGACATGGTCACGAGAATTATGAAGTTTCGACAGGGCATATACAAAATGGTCATTGCCACCCTAAAGTTCGTTACTGATCTGTTGGTAACAAATTTCGGCGACAGACCGTTAGCAAATCATTACGGCAAGTTGAATGGCAAAGAAGAGCGCATTGCTGTGTTGGTACCGATTATCCCCGATGTGTCGCATACTTTCATCTATCGGGAGATACTTGCCATGCAGGAGTGTGGTGGCGAGTTCACGGTTTTTGGTTTACTCAAGGGGGATATGGATCTAGTCCATCCAGAAGCCGCCAGATTATATGCGCAAACGATATTTATCGAAAATTGCTCAATAGCCTCATATCTGCTCCTCTACCTGAAATTCATGCTTCTTATGCCGGTACGTTTTGCCGGCATGCTTGCCTTCTACAAAAATCATTGCGGCAAAGGGAGTGATTTTTTCCTTGAGTGTGAGCAGCTTGGTAATCTGCTCCATCCAATGCGAAGCCTGCTGCTGGCATGGGCATTGAAAAGGCATGGCATAACCAAAATTCATTCTTACGGATTCTCGTTTCCGGCGACAATGGCTCTGGGGGCCTCTTTATTGCTGGACATCCCGCTTAGCATCTCGACCTTTGTCGATTTCGAACATGATTACGAATACAAGATGGCCAGAGAGAAGCTTGAGAGATCTCAGTTTGTGATTGTGGTCTCCAATTATTGTGTGACCAGTCTGCTGACCATGACTGATGAAAAATTCAGAAGTAAAATTCATGTGATACATTCAAGTGTCAGGGGTGACTACGCAGACCACAATCATCATATCCCTGAGGGCGGAGTGGTTCGAATAATCTCGGTGGCGCGATTTGTGGAGAAAAAAGGTCTTGAATATCTGTTGAAAGCATGTAGTCGGTTGAAGCAGAAGGGCATCCGCTTCAACTGTCTGATAATAGGTGACGGCCCTGAGCTTGGCATGCTTTCTGATATGAGAGAGCGCCTTCAGCTAAATCATGATGTGGACATAATTAAGCCGATGAAAAACGATGAAATTAAAGCCTATTACGGGCCTGACACTATTGTGGTTATGCCGTGTGTCAATGCCAGTGACGGTGAGCGGGACGGCATTCCCAATGTTCTGCTGGAGGCAATGATCTGCGGCAGTCCTGCGGTTGCCACGGATATCTCTGGTATTCCGGAATTGATTCATAATGGCGTTAACGGTCTGTTAGTAGTTGAAAAGGATGACAATGCCCTGGCCGTTGCCTTGGAAAAACTGATTGTTGACGATGCATTAAGAGTCAAGCTGGCCCTTGCCGGTGCTGATACGGTAGTAAACCGGTTCAACCTGAACAAGAAGGCACAGCACAGACTTGATCTCATTCTTAGAGCCCAATAAATCTACTGGATATTAACATGATAACCTATCCCATCAAGGCACGTAGTTGTACTTTCATAGAAAATGTCGGCAGTAAAGTCGGCCTTGTTGGCTACTGCCCCGTCTGCTCGCAAATGACATATTTCAAGAGGTTTGCCGATAACTTCCGCGAGCTCGGTTTTTGCAGCAAATGCGGTGCCAGTAACAGAAAGAGGCAGATTGCCTACCTGATAAAAAAAGTACAGCAAGAATCACAACGGCCGCTAAGGGCGCTCAAGGTCTTTAACTGTGAAATAAACGGTGCTTTGGATTTGTTGTTCAAGGGGAATGAAAGTTACATTACCAGCGAATATTTCGGGGAACAGCATACATCGGGAGATCTTGTCAATGGAGCCAGGCATGAGAACCTGATGAAGACCAGCTTTGCCAGTAAGTCTCTTGATCTGATTATTTCAAGTGATGTGTTCGAGCACATACCAGATCCCTACCGGGCTTTCAACGAATTGCGCAGAATCCTGCGCATCGGGGGAAGGCACATCTTCACTGTTCCCTATTACCAGGACTGCTTCAGGGGTGAAGTGCGAGCAAAAATCAAGGACGGCAAAACAGTCAATTACATGGAGGCTCAATATCATCTGGATCCACAAAACCCGGAAGGTATTCTGGTCTATAACATTTTTTCGATCGAGATGCTGGTTAAACTGGAAAAACTCGGTTTCGAGAACAATCTGTACAAATTGTACTCTCCAACATACGGAATTCTCGGCAATAACGGCGTCATATTTGAGTCAATACGAAGAAGATAAGCATATCTTTTAGATTTGAGTGCGTGAGGAAGATGTACTTGTAAGCTATAGATTTTTGACCCATGCCCCAAGCCCAGCCTGGATTCCGATAAGGGGAATTACCGCAAAGACGCAGCAATAAACTGGAAGCGGAGACTGACCAGGTGGGTTTTGGGTTGTAATATGAATGAGGATAAATCATGAACTGTCTGATCCTTGGCGGCAACGGCTTCATCGGCTCGAATCTGGTTGATCGGCTTATTGCAGATAGCCACTCAGTATGCGTTTTCGACAAGTATATAACGCGTGCCGGCAAGCAGCTTGGCTGGCAACCGGAGACTTCGCTTGGTGACGGGATTCGCCGTGCCTGGGATTTTGTCAGAGGCTTGAAGTAGCCAATGAAAATCCTGTTAACCACAATTCTTTTCCTGCCAGACCACTCTGCAGGTACGGAAATCTTGACGTATTCGACCGCTAAAGAGCTGCAGCGACTTGGCCATGATGTCCATGTGCTGACCGGTTTTCTTGGCGCGGCCGATATCGCCGATGCCGACAGATTCGATTTTTATGAGTATGACGGTATTCCGGTAACCCGGTTTCATCATGCTGCTGTGCCGATGGGCAAGCAGTCTGATGTTTTGGAAATGGAGTATGACAACCATTTAGTAGGCGACTGGTTTAAAGGGTATCTGGAAAAGCTCCGTCCCGATATCGCACATTTCTTTCATCTGGCGCTACTATCCAGCTCGCTTGTCGATGTGTGCAAGAAGATCGGCATCCCGATGGTTTTGACACCGACAGATTTCTGGTATGTATGCCCTCTTTCTCAATTGCGCCTGGCAGACAACAGCATGTGCCAAGGGCCTGACCTTTCGAGGATTAACTGCATACGCCATCTTGATTTGATTACCAAACCGGGAGTGTCCGTCGTACGTATAATGCCGGATTGGCTTCTATCGGCGATTATCTGGATGCTGAGGAAGAAATGGTTGCCGCAGCAACAGTTCAGTTTCGTTAAATGGGTTGCAGAACGGCCTGCACATCTGCGAGAACGATTGGACTGGGTCTCCAGAATCATGGTGCCGACCAGGCTGATGGAGGGGATTTTCATCAGGAATGGCGTGGATCCTGCGTTGATGAACTTTGCACCATTCGGCTTAAATCTTGATTACATGACGTCGCCAACTCTCCGCACTTTTACCCATTCTCCTTTGAGGGTTGGGTATATTGGCTCACTTGCAGAACATAAGGGAGTGCATATTCTGCTGCAGTCTTTCAGGCAATTAAGCAATGAGACTCAGGTAACTCTTGCTGTCTATGGCGAGAATAAGCAGTCGCCGGATTTTGTTGAAGAGCTTAGAGCGATGACGGTAGATGACGAACGGATAACATTTTGTGGCACTTTCCCGAACAGCATGATTGGAAAGATTCTGTCGTCAATTGATGTGTTGGTCGTGCCGTCACTATGGTACGAAAACACCCCACTTGTCATCTATTCTGCCCAAGCGGCGAGTTGTCCGGTTATTGCCAGCAACCTTGGCGGGATGTCCGAAGTGATACAGCATGGTGTGAATGGGTTGTTGTTCGAAGCTGGAGATGTCACCGGCCTGGCTGAGGCAATTGGATCTCTGGCAATAGATCGGCAGCTGCTGGGCACGCTTTCCAGTGGTGCCATCCCGCCGCGGTCGATAGAGGATTATGTGCGGCAGGTACTGGAGGCATATAATGATGTCGTTTAGAGAATCGCGGGCTATTACGCAGATGAAAAGTCTTCTTTCTCAGTCACGACGCCGCTCCGCATGGAGCGCAGTTTCTCCTGTTGAACCTGCTACGCCGGTCCAAGTAATTTGTATGTTTAATATATCCAAACCAAATAAATTATAAGATATAGGATAAGTAATGAATAACATTAAAATGAATGAGATCGTAAGTAATGGTGATTTCGGTGAAGATACTAGAGATACACTCAGTGTACTTTGGTCGATTACTAAAGGATGTAATTATAAATGTTCATATTGTTTTGATGCAAAGGGCAAGTTTGGTCATTTCAGCACATCAGATCAGCTATTGCAGGGGGCAGAAAAACTATTAAAACTTAATCGCCCTGCTTACCATATCACACTGTATGGCGGCGAGCCCACTTTCCACCCGAGTTGTTTGCAACTTATCGAATATCTCGGCAAGTCTAAGGCGGAAATACTTTTGCGTCTGTTTACCAATGGGAGTCAGTCGATTTCTTTTTTTGAAAAAATGGTCTCCAGTTGCAGAGACATTCATATGGGTATGATATTTTCACTGCATTTAGAACGCGCAACTATCGACAATGTGATCAAGGTTATTGAGCTAACAGCAGGCGGAGGCGTACATGTCGGAGTAAACTTCATGTTCCTGCCGGATCTGAGACAACGTGCCCGAGAGTTCGTGGACAAACTGCTCGAACTGCGTCGCCGAGTACCTTTCTTTATGAACTTTGTGTTTCCCTATACAAAAGATGGGTTGGTTGCTGTAGGGTGTGAGGCGGCGGACCACGAGTGGTGCAATGCCAGCAGTCAGCTTTTTTCAGAAATGCCTCTGCCAGATCACTTGAAGTCACCTTTCTTTACAAGGGTACAGAGCAATATCACCCTGTTCCGGGATGGTCGCTATGAGGCACTGGACCCTGAACAGTCTTTGACGATGCTAAATGGGAGCGAGACCCCAAGTTATAAGAGTTTTTATTGCTGTGGGGGCACAAATGTTATCTTTGTTGAGGATTCAGGAGTCATTCGAAGCAGTGTGTGTGAAGTTTCAAAAGTGATTGGCAATCTGTTTACTGACCAAGTATCTAAATTAGCAACCAATATGCGGGTCGTACATTGTAAAAGCAAACGTTGTTCATCAATTGAAAACATACCACTTCCAAAGTTTCGACATGAAAATATAGCGGAAGAGTGTGTAGCTGCAGCAAAAAGGCGTGCTATGACATACCTGATGCAAATAAAATGAAATAACAGCAGCGTAAGCTTGCTGCTGACCCAAGATTAAGACGGCTGGTTTTCTATGGCAGGTCCCTATGTATAAACATCTAAAACTCTTTATTTTTTCAGCTGCTGAGGAATTCTATGACAACGCTTGTTCTCGGCGGTAACGGCTTCATCGGCTCACATCTAGTGGACAGACTTCTGACAGATGGCCATGCGGTGCGCGTTTTCGACAAGTACGAGGAGCGTTATCGAGCGTCATTGTCTCAGGTCGATTACCGTTTCGGTGATTTCGGTAATCGCGGACTTCTGGCGGAAGCCCTGCAAGGGATAGACATAGTATTTCATCTGATCAGCACTTCTCTGCCTAAAACCTCCAACGATGACCCCGCCTATGATGTCCAGTCAAACGTAATAGAGACTCTCTTTCTGCTGGAAAAATGCGTGGAAGTCGGCGTTAAAAAAGTTGTCTATATCTCGTCCGGCGGCACCGTCTACGGCCGCCCCTTGCAGCTGCCGGTTCCTGAAGATGCTCCTCATGAACCGGAATGCTCCTATGGCATCACCAAGCTGACCATTGAGAAGTACCTGGCGCTTTACCGTCAGCTGCACGGTCTGGAATATGTGGTGGTGCGGCCATCCAACCCTTACGGCAGTCGCCAGAACCCGCACGGCATCCAGGGGGCTATCCCGGTGTTTCTCGGCAGGGTGGCCAAAGGTGAACCGATCGAGATCTGGGGCGATGGCGAGGTGGTGCGTGATTACCTCTATATCGATGATCTGGTGGACGGTATCTGCCGGGCTGCTTTTACTGTTGCAGAGGAGAGGATCTTCAATGTCGGCAGTGGTGCGGGCGTTTCCTTGAACAAGATCGTTGCTGCGATCCGGATGGTGACCGGCCGCGAGGTTCAGGTAGTTTACCAGCCGGGCAGGGCTTTCGACGTGCCGGCGATTTATCTGGATATAACGCGTGCCGGCAACAAGCTTGGCTGGAAACCGGAGACTTCACTTCATGACGGTATTCTTCGTGCCTGGGATTTTATCAGAAACCTGCAATAATTCAGCTGAAGATGCCCCTGACAATAAGCATTTTTTACCGATACCCGCCCAATCCATATATGCAATCCAATAGAACAACCGACCGCTGTCTTTTTTTGTTTGCGAGACTGTCATTTTGACTATAATATTGCCAACATCATGACGTATTTACCGAGAGACATTGCAGATCAGGTGGTTAGCGCTCTTGCGGACATGCCGGTAGTCGTTTTGACCGGTATGCGCCAGACTGGAAAGAGTACCTTCCTGCAGCAACAGCCGGAGCTGGCCGGGCGGAAGTACGTAACACTGGATGATTTTGCCCAGTTAGCGGCTGCAAAGGCTGATCCCGACAGTTTTGTTGATTCCGTCGAACCGCTTACCATTGACGAGGCCCAGCGCTGCCCTGAGTTGTTTGTTGCCATCAAGCGTGCTGTTGACAAAAAGAGGGTTCCCGGCCAGTTCATTCTGTCCGGTTCGGCTAACTTTTTGTTGATGAAGAACATCTCCGAGAGTCTCGCCGGGAGAGCGGTTTATTTCAATATGCATCCCTTCAACAGGCGCGAACGGCATGGCCAGACAGCTGCCACCCCTTTTATCAAACGGTTTTTCAAGGAGCAATCAATTGCCGGGTTGGGTGAAGTGCCTGCCATCACTTCTGCTGAAATAGTGAACGGAGGAATGCCCTCCGTCTGTCTTGGTGAACTGAAGGAGTCAACCTTCTGGTTCAAAGGTTATGAGCATACCTATCTTGATCGGGATATTCGCGACCTGGGACGGATCGGGGATATCATACCTTTCCGCGGGCTGCTGCATCTGGCGGCTCTACGGACGGGGAGCATTCTCAATGTCAGTGACCTGGGAAGAGATGCCCGGTTGAAGTCGGCAACGGTGACCGGCTACCTCTCTGTTATGGAGCTCTCCTGTATCTGTTACCGGATGGCTCCATATTTGCGCAATCCGGCGAGTCGGCTGATAAAGTCCCCAAAGTTCTACCTGGGAGATGCCGGGCTTGCCTGTTTTCTTGCCGAGGTGGAAGAGCTGGTTCCTGACAGTCCGTACAAGGGGGCAATGACGGAAACATTTGTTGCGCAGAACCTTGTCTCCATCCTGCACGCGACATGGATGCGGGCAAATATCTGTTTCTGGAATATTCAGGGGCGGCATGAAGTAGATTTTATTATTGAGACAGGAAACAGCTGTCTGGCAATTGAAGTCAAGGCTGCAGAGCGTTGGGAACAGAGCGATCTGACCGGGCTCAAGGCGTTTTTAGCGGCAACGCCGCACTGCCTGGCCGGCATACTTGCCTATAACGGGACTGCGCCGGTGCGACTCGGAGAGAAACTCTGGGCGCTGCCGCTGTCACTGCTGCTTTCGTAAGAGACTGCTCCCTTTCAGCCGATTCGGCATACACCGGGCAGAAAACAGGTTGCTATTCGGGAAAGGTTATATCGATGGATTGGATGCCGCAAATGGATATGCCAAGAGGGATTGGTGCTACCTGGGATTTGTTCGGGGTTTATATGCACGGTAATTACAGGTTCTTGCAAGCATGAAAGTCCTCTTTATCGGCCATGATGCCGCTCCGCACGGGGCACAGATCCTCCTTCTGAATCTGCTCCGCTGGTTCAAGTCCCAGGACGATCTGTCCTTTGAGATTTTGCTCAAAGAGGGTGGCGTGCTGGAGCCGGATTACGCAGCGATCGCTCCCTGCAGGATCTGGCAGAGGCCGGTGAGCCTGCGGCAGCGCCTGCTTGCCGTGGTCCGGAGTAAAGATCTGCTCAAGGCTTACAGTGGTAAAATCGATCTGGTTTACAGCAATACCATCACCAACGGTGCGCTGCTCGAGAAACTGGCTCCACTTGGTTGCCCGGTGATCACACATGTCCATGAACTGGAGAATTATATCAGTTCCTGCGGCGCGGAAAACTTTGCCCGCGTCAAGCGGCACACGACCCTTTTTATTGCACCTTCGCAGGCTGTTGTCGAAAATCTTGTTGGTAATCACCGTATTGCCAGAGATAAAATTGCAAAGGTCCCCGAGTGTATTCCGGTCGATCAGTTCGCGGCGAGCAAGGTAGCTGTTTCCCGGGAGCGGATGCTGGAGAGGCTGCAGCTGCCGGCGAATGCCTTTGTCGTCGGCGCTGTCGGCACTGCCGATTGGCGCAAGAGTCCCGATCTGTTTGTGCAGCTGGCGGCCCATGCGGCACGCCACTATCCCGAACTGCCGCTCCATTTTGTCTGGGTCGGCGGCGAGCTGACCTGGGAGGTGCGCTATGATCTGGAGAAGCTCGGCCTGAAAAATATTGTCCATCTCCCGTCAACGACCAACCTGCTGGATTACTACAACTGTTTTGATGTCTTCACGCTGGTTTCCCGTGTCGATCCGTACCCGCTTGTCTGCCTTGAGGCAGCTGTGCTGGGAAAGCCGGTCGTCTGTTTCGACAGGGCAGGGGGCATGCCGGAGTTTGTCGGCGAAGAGTGTGGTTTTGTCGTGCCGTACCTAGGCGTTGCCGAGATGGCTGAGAAGATTGTTACGCTCTATTCGAATCCCGAGCTTGCCGGCCGGCTTGGTGCCCAGGGGCTGCAGCGGGTGCGGGAGCAGCATGATGTTGCCGTAGTTGGCCGGGAGATCAGGGCAATAATTGCGCAATGCGTTGCTAATGGGTAACTTCATTTGTTCGAATCCGCTGCCATGCTCCGCAAGCTGAAAAAAATTATCACGACCAGGAAGAACTTCGGGTTTTGTCCGATCTGTGACGGGCAGACGCTCTTTGTCGAATTCGGACCCTGGCTAAGGGATCAATACCTCTGCCTCCGCTGCCGGTCGATCCCGCGCAACCGTGCTTTGTTCCATGTCTTGACGGAGCAGTTCCCAGGTTACCGGTCGCTACGCATCCACGAATCTTCCCCCTGTGGCCCCGCTTCAGCCAGGCTTGCCCGGGATTGCCCCGGTTACGTGCCGTCGCAGTATTATCCGGGCGCGCTGTCGGGTTCGGTGAAAGACGGTTTTATCAATGAAAATCTGGAGAAGATGACGTTTCCTGATAACAGTTTCGATCTGACCATCACGCAGGATGTTATGGAGCATGTGCTCCATGCCGACATGGCTTTTACCGAGATTGCGCGGACGCTCAAACCTGGCGGGGCACACATTTTCACCCTGCCGCTCTACTGCCGCCCGGAGACAAAGGTGCGGGCCGTGGCAACAGGGGACGGGATCGACTTTCTCGAAGAAAAAGAGTTTCACGGCAACCCGGTGGATGCCGCCGGTTCGCTGGTTGTCCGTGAGTGGGGTCCGGACCTTACGGACTATATCCGGTTGTGTAGCGGCATGACAACGACAACATATCGCATTGCTGACAGAAAACTCGGGATAGATGGTGAATTCCTGGAAGTGTTCGTCAGCAGAAAAGACAGGGTGACGTGACCAGAGACAATTGCAGGGCAATCGCCTTCTATCTGCCGCAGTTCCACCCGATCCCGGAGAACGACGCCTGGTGGGGCGAGGGGTTCACGGAGTGGACCAACGTCCGTAAGGCGGAACCCCGCTTTCCCGGACATTACCAGCCGCTTCAGCCCGGGGAGCTGGGGTACTATGACCTGCGCGACGCCGGCATACGGCAGGCCCAGGCCGATCTTGCCCGTGAACACGGCATCAACGGCTTCTGCTACTACCATTACTGGTTCAACGGCAGGATGCTGCTGGAGAGACCTTTCGACGAAGTGCTCTCTTCCGGAACCCCTGATTTTCCGTTCTGTCTCTGCTGGGCCAATGAAAACTGGACGCGGGCCTGGGACGGCCTTGATCGTGAGGTTCTCATGGCCCAGGACTATGCCAGCTACGACCACTTTGCCCATTTTAACTGGCTGGCGCGGGCCTTTGCCGACAGCCGCTATATCAAGGTGGATGGCAAGCCGCTGCTCCTGCTTTACCGGGCGGAGCAGATTCCCCGGTTGAAAGAAATTCTGGCCGACTGGCGGGCGGCCGCCGCCGGACTCGGTTTACCGGGCATTTATGTCTGCGCCGTGAAAAATATGCAATTCACCCTGGACTGGGCAACCGCCCGGGATATGGGGCTCGATGCCCTGGTTGACTTTCAGCCGAACCCGCGGGATGTAGCGGCGTCGGTTCCCGGAGGGGTGTCCTCACTGTGGGGGATGGCGCAGCGTTTTTTGCAGAGGCTTCTCAATCCGCGGTTGCGCGGGGTGCACAGGTACAGCTATGACAGGCTTGTCCGTTCGCTTTTGCAGAAAGCCCGCTCAGACGAGAGGCTCTTTCCCTGCGTTTTCCCGAGCTGGGATAACAGCGCCCGGCGTCGGCACAATGTTACGGTGATCCACAATGACGACGTGTCTCTGTACGGGGACTGGCTGGCCGATGCACTGCACCGGGTCGCTACCAATCCGCCACAGGAGCGGCTGGTGTTCATCAATGCCTGGAACGAGTGGGCCGAGGGCTGCCATCTGGAGCCTGATCAGCGCAATGGCAGGCGTTTCCTTGAGGAGACACGGCGCATAATGGCAAGGAGTGGCGACTGATGAGCGGGGCGATGACAGTTCAGATTCTCCTGGCCACTTGCAATGGCGGCAGATACCTGGCCGCGCAGCTTGACTCCATTTTTGCCCAGACCTGGAACGATTGGCAGCTTCTGGTGCGTGACGACGGCTCTGTCGATAATACACCGGATATTCTCGCCGACTATCGGCAAAGATATCCTGACAAGATGGTCATGTTGGCGGCTGATGGTATCCGTCTCGGGGCCTGCGCCAATTTTGCCAGGTTGATGGCAGCGGCTGATGCCGACTATCTGTTGTTCTGCGACCAGGATGATGTCTGGCTGCCGGGAAAGATCGCCCGCACCATGGAGACGATGAGAGCGCTGGAGAGGGAATCCGGCGCGGCAAAACCCCTGCTGGTGCATACCGACCTGGCGGTTACCGACGCCTCCCTGACGGTTGTCAGACCATCGTTATGGCGCTACCAGCATACTCGACCCGAGTATGGCAGCTGTCTGAACAGGCTTGTCGTGCAGAACTATGCCACCGGCTGTACGCTTATGTTCAACAGGGCGGCGCGCGATGTTGCGCTGCCGCTGCCTTTGGAGGCGCAAATGCACGACTGGTGGCTGGCTCTCGTTGCAGCGGCCTTCGGACGGGTAGGGTATCTGGCTGAGCCGCTTGTCCTTTACCGCCAGCATGGTTTGAACGATGTCGGCGCTCAGGGTTTCACCCCCGGCAATCTGCTCAAACGCTGCCGGCAGTGGGGTGAGACGCGGGCGATGCTTTGCCGCATTCAGCGCCAGGCAGGCGCTTTCCTGGAGCGCTACCACGGTCGCCTTACGCCGGCGCAGCGGGAGATGCTCGGGACATACAGCCGTCTTGACTCGTACAACGGTTTGCGCCGTCGCTGGTATCTGCTCAAATACCGCTTCTTTTACAGCGGTCTGCTGCGCAATCTGGGGAGGCTGATAATCGGATGATCTCGGTCTGTATGGCTACCTATAACGGCGAGCGCTACATTCGCCGGCAGCTCGACACGATTTTGCCGCAGCTGGCAGTTGACGATGAGCTGGTGATCAGCGACGATTCTTCCGCTGACGGCACGCCGGGGATTCTGGCTGCTTATGCTGCCGGCGATTTGCGCATCCGCCTCTTCACCGGCAGCAAGTTTCGCAGCCCGGTCTTTAATTTTGAATTTGCCATAAGTCTGGCTCGCGGCGATGTCATCGTCCTGGCTGATCAGGATGATGTCTGGCTGCCGCAAAAGCTTGCCGTCATTCGTGATGCCTTTGCCTGTGAGTCGCGTCGCCCCTATCTGCTGGTGCTGGATGCCCAGGTGGTGGATGAGGCGGAGCGCGAACTATACCGTTCGGTGCTGGCGAGACTCAAGGCCGGCCCCGGTTTCTGGAAGAACCTCTACGACAACCGTTATCTCGGCTGCTGCATGGCTTTTTCCCGCGACCTGCTGGAGCGGGCGCTCCCTTTCCCGCGGCAGATACCGATGCACGACATCTGGCTCGGCCAGCTGTGCGAGCGGGTCGGCAAAACTGCATTCATCCACGAAGTGACCATGCAATACCGAAAGCATGGCAGCAGCCTTACCGATTTCCGGATAAAATTTCAGCCGCTATTACAGATCAGGAGGCGCTTGATCCTCGCCTGGCATCTGCTTTCACGGTCAATGCGAGGAGCGAGGAACGAGGAGAAAGGAACGAGGAACGAGGAGAAAGGAACGAGGAACGAGGAAAAAGGAACGAGGAACGAGGAGAAAGGAACGAGGAACGAGGAGAAAGGAACGAGGAAGACCTCGAACCTCGAACCTCGAACCTCGAACCTCAATTCCCGAACCTCGAACCTGATTTCTATCATAATGCCAAGCTATAATCAGGTGCAATTCCTGGAAGAAGCTGTCCGCTCGGTAATGGATCAGAAGGGGGTAGACGTTGAACTTCTGGTTATGGATCCCGGTTCCAGCGATGGCTCCAGGGAGTTGCTGCTCCGGCTTGCGGGCGAGTATGGCAAACCGCTGCGCCTGATATTCGAGACTGACTCAGGCCAGTCGGATGCCGTAAACAGGGGGATGAACAGGGCGAGCGGGACTATCCTCGGGTGGCTTAATTCCGATGACCGGCTAAGAGCCGGTGCACTCGCGCGGATTGTCGCGACTCTTGGCAGTCAGGAACCTGCCTGGGTCTATGGACGGGCGGGCATGATGGATGAAGGTGGCGGAACCGTCACCAGTTTCATTGCCGGTTACAAGAACTGGCGCGGCGCAAGCTTTTCCCGCTGGAAGCTTCTCACCGAGAATTTCATCCCCCAGATGGCGGTCTTCTGGAACCGGCAGATGTGGAATCTGGCAGGAGGGCTCAACTGCACAAAACATCTGGATATGGACTACGACCTCTGGCTCAGGTTTGCCCTGATATCAGCGCCTGTTGTGCTCCATGATGAGCTGGCCGACTTCAGGGTGCATGGCGCAGCCAAGGGGAGCATGCTTGCCGGAAGACAGCTCGACGATGCCCTGGCAACTGCCAGGAGTCATGCGCACGGGTTGGGACTTAGGGGAGCTCTTGCCATTGCCCTGCACCGCCTGTTCAGTTTGAGGACCAGGCTGCTCTATTTCTTTCTGAAACCCTGATGGTTGAGTGGTTGAGTGGTTGAGTGGTTGAGTGGTTGAGTGGTTGAGTCAAGGTGTCGGTTCAACTTACCTACTCAACTATTTTTCTACTCAACCTGCTTTCCCCCCCTTCCCGAGCGCTTCTGCCATTGCTTCCCCCATTCTGGTGGGACTCGAGGCGACGGTGACGCCGCATTCGGCCAGGATTTTGATTTTGTCTGCCGCTTTCCCCTTGCCGCCGGTGATAATTGCTCCGGCGTGTCCCATTCGCTTGCCAGGCGGGGCGGTTATCCCGGCAATGAAGGCGGCAACCGGTTTTTTCATGTTGTCCCTGATCCAGCAGGCTGCTTCCTCTTCAGCGCCGCCGCCGATCTCGCCAATCATGAATACCGCTTCGGTATCCTTGTCTTCGTTGAACAGCTGCAGGCAGTCGATGAATCTCATGCCGATGATCGGATCGCCGCCGATGCCGACGCAGGTCGACTGGCCGAGCCCCATGTCAGAGAGCTGTTTGACCGCTTCGTAGGTCAGGGTGCCGCTTCGCGAGACTACACCTATCTTGCCGGGTTTATGGATGTAGCCGGGCATTATTCCGGCCTTGCATTCGCCGGGGGTTATGACGCCGGGACAGTTGGGGCCGACCAGTTTCATCTTCTTGCCGTCAAGAATCCGTCTGGCAGTCACCATGTCCCGTACCGGTATCCCTTCGGTGATGCAGATGGCGAGATCGATGCCGGCATCGGCTGCTTCAAGGATGGCATCGGCAGCTGCCGGGGGGGGGACGAAGATCATGGAGACATTGGCCCTGGTATAGTGAACCGCCTCTTCAACCGTGTTGAAGACCGGAATTCCTTCAACATGGATTCCTCCCTTGCCGGGAGTGACGCCGGCGACTATTTTGCTGCCGTATTCGCGGCACTGCTGGGTATGAAAGAGGCCGCTTCTGCCGGTAATCCCCTGTACGAGGATCTTTGAATCTTTATTAAGGAGTATGGACATGGTTTTCTCCGCATGATTTTTTAAAATCGGGAACCGGGATCTGTAAAATCGGGAACTGGTAAATCTTAAAATCGGGAACTGGGATCTGTAAAATCGGGAACTGGTAAATCTTAAAATCGGGAACTGGGATCTGTAAAACCGGTTCACACTTCCCGTTGTTAGCTCTTCCCAGTTCCCAGTTCCCAGTTCCCAGTTCCCAGTTCCCAGTTCCCAGTTCCCAGTTCCCAGTTCCCAGTTCCCAGTTCCCAGTTCCCGGATCAAAGATAAAACATGAATGATAACGGTTCACAGTAGGGTAGTAACA
>JBBRBA010000071.1:0-17254 GCA_038206285.1 Geobacterales bacterium | reverse complement strand
GGTATCTTTGCCCGGTGGTGAGCTGCTTGTATTGCTTCATCTGTGCACCTTTTACTTGGTCGTTAAAGTGGCGCTGATAGTAACGCAGCTCACCACTTTAATTCACTTACAAAAGTTGCACTTCAGACTTGAATCCGCCATCGGTTATAAGCTGGATTCCCGATCAGAATCGCTTCGGGAATGACAGTTTGGGGGCTAGCTGAAGATTGGCACTAATCAGGAAGAATTATGTTGATACGGTTGCTTCACCTTAATACCTCTAAGGAGTTATGCCAATGACAAAGAGTTTTGCCCCTGCTGCCATCCTGGTGACCGGCGGCGCCGGGTTTATCGGGTCCAACTTCATCAACTGCTTCATGCCGCGCAATCCGGGCTGCCGTGTCGTCAACCTCGATATTCTCACCTATGCCGGCAATCTCGAAAACCTGCGGACGGTTGATCATAATCAGCACTATCGCTTTGTCAGGGGAGATATCGGCGATGCGTCCCTGGTTGCCGCTCTGCTGGCGGAAGAGAAAATTGATGCTGTTGTTCATTTTGCAGCAGAATCCCATGTTGACCGTTCGATTACCGGTCCGGAGATCTTCGTAAAAACAAATGTTCTCGGTACCCAGGTTCTTCTCGAGGAGAGCAGAAAGCATTGGCAGTCGGGACTGGTGGCGGATTTTCGCTATCTGCAGATATCAACGGACGAGGTCTACGGTTCGCTCGGAGAGACCGGCTTTTTTACGGAAGAGACGCCGCTTGCCCCGAACTCCCCCTACTCGGCCAGCAAGACCGGCGCCGACCTCCTGGTCAGGGCCTACTTTGAAACCTATGGCATGCCGACCCTCAACACCCGCTGCTCCAACAACTACGGCCCTTACCATTTCCCGGAGAAACTGATACCGCTATTGATTCACAACATCATCAGCAAAAAAGCGTTGCCGGTCTATGGCGATGGTCTCAATGTCCGCGACTGGCTGCATGTGAAGGATCATTCCCTGGCAATAGAGACTGTCCTGAAGAGCGGCGCCCCAGGCCAGGTCTACAACATCGGCGGCAACAACGAATGGAAGAACATCGATATCGTCCATCTTGTCTGCGATCTTATGGATGAAAGTCTCGGCCGGGCTAAAGGGGAGAGCCGCAAGCTGATAACCTTTGTCAAGGATCGCCTTGGCCATGACCGCCGCTATGCCATCGATGCCGCCAAGATAAAGCGGGAGCTCGGCTGGGAGCCCTCCTACACCTTCGAGAGCGGTATCAGGGAGACAATCGGCTGGTATCTGGCAAACCAGGAATGGGTGGCTCATGTGACCTCCGGCGAATATCAGCAGTATTACGCAGCGCAGTACGAAAGGCGTTAACGGCGGTAACCGGAAACCGGGAACTGGAAAGGCTAACGGCGGGAACTGTGAACTGTGAACTGGAAAGGCTAACGGCGGGAACTGTGAACTGTGAACTGTGAACTGGAAAGGCTAACGGCGGGAACTGTGAACTGTGAACTGGAAAGGCTAACGGCGGGAACTGTGAACTGTGAACTGTGAACTGTGAACTGTTTTTACTGATCCCAGTTCCCAGTTCCCGATTTTCAGGTTTTCAGGTTTTCAGGTTTTCAGGTTTTCAGCTGATCCCGGTTCCCCGATCCCGCTTTTGCTTTCACAATTATCGGGAGGAGCGTATGGCAAAGGGACTGAAGATCTGCATTAACACCGGCGGTGGTGACGCTCCCGGCTTGAACGCGGTCATCGAAGCGGTAACCATGGCCGCTTACACCCGCCAGTGGGAGGTCTACGGCATCAAGAGCGGTTATGCCGGACTCCTTAACACCGATGAGATCGTTCGCCTGACCCCTGAAAATGTTGACGGCATTTCCAGCCTCGGCGGCACCATCCTCGGCACCACCAACAAGGGTAACCCGTTCAGCATGCCGGTCTGTAATGCTGCCGGCGAATGTGAGCAGCGCGATGTGTCCGACAGGGTGCTGGACAACTTCCGCCGGCTCCGCTTCGATGCCCTCGTTGCCGTAGGCGGCGACGGCAGCCTGGATATCGCCCACCGCTTTGCCGGGAAAGGCATGCCGGTTGTCGGCGTACCAAAGACTATCGATAATGACATGGGGGGTACCGTCATCACCTTCGGTTTCGACACCGCTGTCAGCATCGCCACCGAGGCGATCGACCGCCTCCATTCCACTGCCAAGTCACATGACCGGGTTATGGTGGTGGAGGTGATGGGGCGCAATGCCGGTTTTATCGCCCTCAACAGCGGTCTTTCCGGCAACGCGGATGTGATCCTCATCCCCGAAATACCGTTCGATATCGACAAGGTCTGCGACAAGCTGATGGATAACGAACTGCGCGGTCACAAGTACGCCATTGTCGTCGTCGCCGAGGGCGCTCTGCCCAGTGGTGGCGATGTGATCATCAAGGCCGCTGCCGAGGGAGGCCGCCAGCATGCGATTTTGGGAGGGATGGCCGAACATGTCGCCAGGGAAATCTCGCAGCGCACCGGCAAGGACTCCCGCTCGATGGTACTTGGCCACCTGCAGCGCGGCGGCTCACCCACCACCTTCGACCGCCTGCTGTCGCTCCGCTTCGGCGCCGCTGCCGTGCGGGCCATTGAACTGGGGAAGTTCGACCACATGGTGGCGCTGCAGTCGCCGGACATCGTCTATGTGCCGCTGGAAGTGGCTCTCGGCATCCAGAAGCGTGTCCGGGTCGACGGGGATACGGTGATGACCGGCCGCGATCTCGGCATCTGCTTCGGCGATTGAATCTGAAATCAGGAAATTAGCAGGAATATTCAGGAAGGAGAGGATTAAACAATAAACGGCAGTTTAACCACAGAGGACACAGAGAAAACCTTTTTTTTCGGGAAATTATAACGTCCAGCGACAACGCTATGTGGGTGAGGCTGTTTTTACTCTGACTCCTCGTTTTTACTTTGTGAACCTCTGTCTCCTCTGTGGTAAATGTTTTTTCAGGTTAAAACATAAATATTTTGCTTTAAACTCAGGAAAAGTTTTACTTTTATCCTGTATATCCTGTACATCCCTGTAAAAAAGAGGTTCATAATGATACTGGTAATCGGCGCAAACGGCATGCTCGGCCATGACCTGATGGCAACTCTTGAGGGAGATGTCCGCGGGCTGGATCTCCCGGATATAGACATCACTTCGCTGGAGTCGGTGCGACGGGACCTGCTGACTCTCAAACCGAAGATAATTATCAATGCTGCCGCCTATACCGATGTCGACGGTTGCGAAACCAATGTCGACCAGGCGATGGCGGTAAACGGCGAAGGGGTCGGACTGCTGGCGCTTACGGCCCGGGAGATCGGCGCCAAACTGGTGCAGATCAGCACGGATTATGTCTTCAACGGCGGCAAGGGATCGCCTTACGTTGAGGCCGATCCGGTCGGACCGCTCAGTATCTACGGCGAGTCAAAACTGGCAGGGGAACTGAATGCCGCCATGGCGCCGGAACATCTTATTGTCCGCACCCAGTGGCTTTACGGCCTTCATGGCAAGAACTTCGTCGAGACCATGCTGCGGCTTGCGCGCGAGAAAAGCGAGCTTGCCGTGGTCGATGACCAGATCGGCGCGCCGACCTTTACCAGGGATCTGGCAGCGGCCATCAAGTCGTTGCTCGACAAGGGGTGCAGCGGCACCTATCACGCCGCCAACAGCGGTTTCTGCTCGTGGAACGAGTTTGCCCGGGCGATCTTTGCTGGCGAAGGGCTGAACGTTACGGTGAACGGCATGACAACAGCCGATCTGAACCGCCCGGCAAACAGGCCGCTCTACTCAACGCTCGACTGCAGCAAGCTGACAGCCGACACCGGCTATCAGCCGCGCCACTGGCGGGAAGCGCTTAAAGAGTATCTGCAGGTGCGGAAGGCTGTAAGTGGTTGAGTGGTTGAGTGGTTGAGTGGTTGAGTGGTTGAGTGGTCCCAGGTTTTTGACGCACTATTCGACCACTTAACGACTCAACCAGATAACGTTTTTACAATGGAGATACCAATGGAAAAAGGTCAACGCCCCTGGGGCACCTATACCGTTCTCGACGAACAGGGGAGCTACAAGATCAAGCGGATCGAGGTTCTGCCCGGGCAGCGACTGTCACTGCAGAAGCACCACCACCGGAGCGAGCACTGGATTGTAGTCTCCGGCACCGCCAAGGTTACCTGTGATGATAAAGAGTACATTGTCAATATTAACGAATCGACCTTTATCCCGATCGGTATGAGCCACCGCCTTGAAAATCCCGGGGTCATTCCGCTTACTATCATTGAGGTGCAGAGCGGTGAATACCTGGGTGAGGATGATATCATCAGGCTTCAGGATGATTACCACCGGGTGCCGGAAAAAAGGACAAGACCGGAAGAGTTTGTAACGGAATAATGATTCTGAAAACGGCAGTTGAACCGTAAAGTCAAACGGCAGTAAATTAACGCAGAGCCGCAGAGACGCAAAGAAAGGCAAAAGCAGGCAGTACGTTTTGATTCAACCGATAAGATCCGGAATCCGGGTTTGTATTTCTCTGCGACTTTGCGTTTCAGGCCCCTTGCGGCCTCTGCGTTCCAAAGGTTTTTCTGATTTACAGGGGTAGTTGAGGCTGTCCATGAGATTAAAAGTAAATAGAATAGCAGTTTCTTTTATCCTGCTTGCAGTTCTCGCCCTGCCGGCGGCCGGTGCAGAAGTAAAACCTTTGAAAGTCTTTTCGGAAAAAATACTCATCCTTGAGATCGAGCACTTTGCCAGTGAACTTTCTATGTCGTCAGCACTTGTCAGAAAGGCGATTGATCGGCTTAACAGCGAGATGAACATCATGTCGCCGGATCGGACGCAAGAGGCTTTGAAGCTTCTTGCCACGGCGCGGGGAACCCTTGCAGAGGCGATGCGCTCCTCTGCTGCCTTGAGCAGCTATGTTTCGGCCAGCAGCGGCCAGCTGAAAAGTGCCGGCCACGAAAGATTCCTGCCGCTCGCCCGCCTGGACAAAGAAATCGAAAAGCCTTTTTACGAAGCACTGGACAGGTTTCTGGCAACGGCAGGCGACTTTGTCCAGTTTTGCAATGACAATTTCGAGGCAGTAGCAACCGGTCAGGAGGTTGAGCGTCGGCAATATGACAGGTATTATGCCGCTTACCTCAGAGAGATGGATAAGTTTAACAGCCAGAGCGTAACCAGGAGCGAGCAGATTGCCGAATGGGCAAATGAATATCCTTCTCTCTGGGAGCTGCTGCCGCGATAGCCCCTTTTAAGTTGAGCCCCCCTGCAATTTATGCTACTTTTACTCTTTTTTATAATAGTCACAATCCCGGGAGAAATCATTAAATGTTCGGAGTCGGAGATTTCATAAAGAAGCTGGTCGGCAGCAAGAACGAGCGTGAACTTAAGCGGCTCTGGCCGATTGTTAATAAGATCAATGCCATGGAAGCAGAGGCTGCTGCTCTTTCCGATGAAGGCCTGCGCGGAAAAACTGATGATTTCCGCAGAAGATACAGCTCCGGTGAGTCGCTTGATTCGCTCATTCCGGAGGCGTTTGCTGTCTGCCGCGAGGCCGGAAAACGGGCTCTCGGGATGCGCCACTTCGATGTCCAGCTGATCGGCGGTATGGTGCTGAATTCGGGAAGAATCTCCGAAATGAAGACCGGTGAAGGTAAAACCCTGGTGGCAACCCTGCCTGCCTATCTGAACGGGATCACCGGTCGCGGTGTACATGTTGTCACGGTAAATGACTACCTTGCCAAACGTGACTCGGAGTGGATGGGGCGGCTTTATAAATTCCTCGGCCTTTCCGTCGGCGTGATAGTTCACGGGCTTGATGACGACGAGCGGCGCGTGGCATACGCTGCCGATATTACTTACGGAACCAACAACGAGTTCGGTTTCGACTACCTGCGCGACAACATGAAATTTGCCCTCGAAGATTACGTCCAGAGGCCGTTTCATTTTGCCATTGTCGACGAGGTTGACTCCATCCTTATTGATGAGGCGCGTACACCGCTGATCATCTCCGGCCCGACCGAGGAGTCGACCGACAAGTACTACATCATCGACCGGATAATCCCGCAGTTGCAAAAGGGTGAAGTGATTGATGTCGAAGCCAATACTCTTTCCGGAAAACGGAAACAGTACTCCGGCGACTATACCGTTGATGAAAAGGCAAAGTCCGCGACTCTGACCGAAGACGGGGTCCGTCGGGTAGAGAAGCTGCTGAAAATTGACAACCTCTACGACCCCGGCAACATGGTCGTCCTGCACCATGTGAATCAGGCTCTCAGGGCGCACGCCATGTACAAGCGCGATGTCGATTATGTGGTCAAGGATGGCGAGGTAATGATTGTCGACGAGTTCACCGGCCGTCTCATGCCGGGTCGTCGCTGGTCGGACGGGCTCCATCAGGCGATCGAGGCGAAAGAGGGGGTGGAGATCGAGAACGAGAACCAGACCCTTGCCACCATTACTTTCCAGAACTACTTCCGCATGTACGAGAAGCTCTCGGGCATGACCGGAACGGCTGATACCGAGGCCTCGGAGTTTCACAGTATCTACAAGCTCGAAGTTGTCGTCATCCCGCCGAACCGGCCGCTGCTCCGCCCGGATGCCCCTGATGTCGTCTACAAGACCGAAAAGGAGAAGTTTGCCGCGGTCATCGATGAGATCAAGGAACTGCATGCCAAGGGACAGCCGGTACTGGTAGGCACCATCTCCATTGAAAAATCTGAAGTCCTCTCCGAACTGCTGAAGAAGCAGGGGGTTCCTCATAACGTCCTCAATGCCAAGCAGCATGAGAAAGAGGCGGAGATCGTCGCCCAGGCCGGGCGCAAGGGGACGGTGACGATTGCCACCAACATGGCGGGTCGTGGTACCGACATCCTTCTCGGCGGTAATCCCGATGCCATGGCAAGACAGTGGCGACGTGAGAATCCGGAGGCAAGCGAAGACGATTACGCGTCAAAGCTGGAGTCTTGTCGCGCCCTCTGCCTGAAAGAGCATGATGAAGTCATCGCTTTGGGCGGTCTGCATATCCTCGGTACCGAGCGTCACGAGTCAAGGCGTATCGACAACCAGCTCCGCGGCCGATCCGGACGTCAGGGTGATCCCGGTTCATCGAGTTTCTATCTTTCGCTCGAAGACGACCTGCTCCGTATCTTCGGCTCAGAGCGGGTAGCCAAGATCATGGATATTCTCAAGATCGAAGAGGGTGAAGCGATTACCCACGGCATGATTTCGAAAGCGATCGAGAATGCCCAGAAAAAGGTTGAGGCGCACAACTTCGATATCAGAAAGCATCTTATCGATTACGATGATGTCATGAACAAGCAGCGTGAGGTTATCTACACCCAGCGCAAGGAGATTCTTGCCGGTCGGGAGATAAGGGCGAGTTTCACGGAGATGATGGACGAGACCATCGGCGACATCGTCACCACCTATGCCATCGACAAGGTGCCTGGTCACCAGTGGGACTGGGAGGGGATTGCCGAGACTCTGCACCGCACCTTTGCCATCGATGTCGATTTCCCTGATCAGACAATTGCCCGGCTTACTCCTGAAAACTTCAGGAAGGAGTTGAAAGCGCAGGTGCAGCAGCTCTTCAGTGACAAACTCGGAAATTTCGGTGATGAGCTGATGGACCATCTGATCAAGGTGATCATGCTGCAGACGATAGATCAGCAGTGGAAAGATCACCTTCTCTCCATCGACCATCTCAAGGAGGGGATCGGCCTGCGCGGTTACGGCCAGAAAGATCCGAAGCAGGAGTACAAGAAAGAGGCGTTCAATCTTTTTATGGCGCTGATTCTCAGGATTCGCGCCGAGGTTGTGGAGAAGATCTTCTGGGTGCAGCTCTCGCGTGACGAGGAGATGGCTGAAGAGGTGGCGCGGCTTGAGGAAGAGCAGCAGAAGAAGAAACACAAGCTGACATTCAACCTGGCGCCTGATGAACTGGTAAAGCCTGCAAAGAGTGCCAAGGTTGCCGGTCGTAACGACCCGTGCCCCTGCGGCAGCGGCAAGAAATACAAAAAGTGCTGCGGACAGTAACCCGGCATGGTCTGTCATAAAAAAAGCCCCCCGGAACCGGTCCGGGGGGCTTTTTTTTACTCGGTAACCGGGCTGGTTACCACATATTCTTCTGCGCCGGCATTTCTTGCACATTGAGGAGGTTTTAGCGGTATGATGGCGCTATTAACTCTTGCGGCGGCGGTGCAAATTTCATAAACTCAGCACTAAACAATATTGAGGTGTTTCATGGATATCAAAGGTTTCAAGTTTGCTGCTGTTGCCGCGGCGATAAAAAAGCCGGGCCGGCTCGATCTGGCGCTGATATTTTCTTCGACTGCGGCGCAGGTGGCGGCAGTTTTCACGACCAACAAGGTCAAGGCTGCGCCGGTGCTTCTTGATGAAGAGCGGGTAAAAACCGGCATAGCCCGCGCCATTGTAGTCAACAGCGGCAATGCCAATGCCTGTACCGGCGTAAAGGGAATGGCAGATGCTGTCGAGACCGCAAGTCTCATTGCCTGTGGCCTCGGTGTTCGTGAGGAAGAGGTGCTGGTCGCCTCTACCGGTGTTATCGGCCTGCCGCTGCCGATGGACCGGCTGAAAAGTGCAATCCCCGGACTTGTAGCTGCAGCGGGGGAGGCATCTCTCGCCGACGTGGCAACGGCCATCATGACTACCGATACTTTTCCGAAACTGGAGAGCCGCCAGGGGGTGGCGGGGGGGGTAGCCTACACCATCGCCGGAGTGGCGAAAGGTTCGGGGATGATCAGGCCGGACATGGCGACCATGCTGGCATTCATCATAACCGATGCGGCGATTGAGCCGCAGCTTTTGCAGCAGCTCTTCCGGGAGGCCAACGAGCTCTCTTTCAATTCGATTACGGTTGACGGCGATATGTCCACCAACGACACCGCAATCATCATGGCGAACGGTGCAGCCGGAAACCCGCTGATCCTCTCCGGAACCGACGCTGCAGAGGAGTTTGCAACGCTGTTGAAAGCGTTGCTGCTCTCCCTGGCAAAACTGATCGTCAAGGATGGCGAAGGGGCGACAAAATTCGTAACGATAACAGTCAGGGGTGCGGTTTCTGCTGCCGAGGCGAAACAGGCTGCCATGGCTGTCGCCAACTCCTCACTGGTCAAGACCGCCTTTTTCGGACAGGATGCCAACTGGGGGCGGATCTTTGCTGCAGTCGGTTATTCAGGTGTTCAGGTCGAGCAGCTGCAGACAGAGCTTTTCTTCGATGACGTGCAGATGGTCAAAGACGGGCTGTTTGTCGGCGGCGATGCTGAGGCACGGGGGACAGAAGTACTGCACAAGAGCGAGTTCACCGTGCTGGTAGACCTGCATCTGGGTAATGGCGCGGCAACAGTCTATACCAGTGATCTCTCTTATGATTATGTGAAGATCAATGCGGACTACAGGACTTGAAGAAAGGTTCGAGGTTCGAGGTTAAAGGTCCGAGGTTAACGGCGAAGGTGAAGTGATGGGGGGCGTAATGAAACGGATAGTGCTGGCGTGCATGTTTGGCCTGTTAACGGTTTTACCTGCTTTTGCCGAAGGTGACGACATAAGGATTACCGAGATTGTCATTACCAGCAAAATTGTCAAGGGCAAGCCGATCGATTCCATCAAGCGGCTCTCTTCCTCTACGGACAAGAGTCTTTACTGCTTCATCCGCAGCGTCGCGCCGGCAGGGACAGAAACGACAATCAGGCATGTCTGGTACAAAGGCGAGGAGAAGGCCGGCGAACAGGAACTTCCGCTGAAGGGCGAGAAGTGGCGCACCTACAGCAAAAAGCTGATTCGAAAGGGGAGCGTTGGTGATTGGCGGGTTGAGGTCCTCGACAGCAGCGGTAAACTGCTGAAGAGCGTGAAGTTCAAGATGAATTGAAAGACAGGGGGAGCGATCCCCCTGTCTTTTTGGAGTGTTTGCAACTGATGCGTTATCTGTCCATAGTAATGATTCTTTTCCTCCTGCAGACCCCTCTTTTTGCCGAAAATTTCCCTGCCACGCTTCCTGCAGAACAGAAACCGCTGCTCTCTCCCGAATCAAGGATCGACCGGTTGCTTGCAGGCGCTATTCAGAGGGGGCTTATCTCCGGCGGGGTCGTTCTGGTCGGCGGGGCCAGCGGGCCATATTTCGCCAGGGGGTACGGGCGGGTCACGACTGCTGCCGAGGCGAGGCAGATGACGGTGGATACCATTTTCGATATCGCCTCGCTCACCAAGGTTATAGCCACCACCCCGTCGATACTCAAACTTGCCGAAGAGAGGAAGCTTTCTCTGGTGGACCCGGTCAAGAAATGGTTTCCCGAGTTTGAAGGGAAGGGGAAGGACGATCTGCTCATCCTGCACCTCCTGACGCACACCTCGACGCTCAACGATTTTTCTCTCGATTCGGCAAGCCCAATGCAGAGCGCCATTTCAGGGGCTGCCAGCCAGAAGCTCAACGGGGAGATCGGCAACCGCTTTCACTATGCCGACATCAATTTCATCCTGCTTGCCGAAGTCGTGCGGCGAGCAGCGGGTGCTCCGCTCGATGAATATGCCGCTAAAAAATTCTATGCCCCGCTCGGAATGAAGGACACCACTTTCAGGCCCGCAGTCGGGAAAAAGGAGCGGATAGCGGCAACCGGCGGTGATGATCCGCGGCAGTTTTGCGGCGAGCCGCAGGACTATCTCTGCCGCCAGCTTGGCGGGGTAGCCGGTCATGCAGGGCTCTTCAGCACGGTCGATGATCTGGCGCGCTTCTGCCGCATGATCCTTGGCAGCGGCCAGCTTGACAGCAAAAGGGTCATGGAGCAGCGCACCGTAAGCCAGATGACCGCTCCCTACTTCTCCCGTGGCGGCAGAGTGATCCGCGGACTGGGGTGGGACATCGCCTCCCCCTTTTCATCGCCCCGGGGAAGCTTTTTTTCGAGGGTTTCTTTCGGCCATACCGGCTACTCCGGCTCATCGCTATGGATAGACCCGGATGCCGATCTTTATGTGATCCTGCTGACAACCCGCCTTGAATACCGGAAAAAAGCCGAATTCAGCCAGCTGCGCAGTGCACTTTCGACCCTTGCTGTCGAGGCGTTCGGCACACCGGTCTACCTGAAGGAGCTGGAAGACCTCGCCACCGGGGAGTAAAGGGGAGACCGGCATACAGTAAGTATTCTCACTTTAGACCGCCTGTCTTTATGCCGCAGACTGGCGGTTTTTTTATGCAGCAAGCAAACGACTTATTATGTCGCAGGTGCCTGTTATCCTCAATTTCAGGGAGTGGAGGGATAGTTATGGAACGCGTTCTGGTCGTCGATGTTGAGACCACCGGCCAGTCGACTTTGAACGGCGGGCGGGTGATAGAGATAGGTGCGGTGCTGGTTGACGGCGGCGAAGCTGTCGCCGAATTCGGCACGCTTATCAGCGTTGCTGCGCCGATCCATTACGGTGCCGAGCGGGTGCACGGCATCTCCGCCGTCATGCTGCAGGGGCAGCCGGAGCCGCGCGAAGTCTGGCTGAACTTTCTCGACTTTGCCGGCGATATCCCGCTGGTGGCGCATAACTACAATTTTGACCGCGGCTTCATCCTCCATGAACTGGGGCTGCTCGGATTCGGGCTGCCCAACGACTGGCACTGTACCCTGCGCCTGGCAAGAAAGCTGCTGCCCCAGCTCGAAAATCACCGTCTTGCAACCGTTGCCACGGCGCTGCTCGGGGAGATCCCGGCGGACTGCCGCCTGCACCGTGCGCTTGGTGATGCCAGGTTGACGGCGAAAGCATGGGTGGAGCTGCAGAAGAGAAGGTAGCGGCGGGGTTCCGCCGCCACTCTGTCAGTAGGGGCGAACCATCTGTGCACCCGCATTTTTAGTGAAGCTTGTTGCGCCATGAGTCCGGATTGCGTTTCAAATGCATCCCGGCGACGATGAATAGGTCATTATTTGTGAAGTGATAGATGACGGCGTAGGAGAAATGGTGAGTGAGACAGCGATGGATCTGCTCTGAAAGTTTTGTCCATGATGCCGGAAAACGGAGAATGCGGCCAATGGTTCGGCGAACTTCGGCGGCGAATTCGAATCCGGGACCAGCACACTGGTCGTTGTAATAATCGACCGCATCCTGCAGTTCGCTTCGTGCGGACTAAAAGAAAGCAACGGTGCGAAGCTGTTTCATTTTGCGGGCCTGGCAAAGACCTCGTCAGCGGGGATTGCGGAGAATTCGCCGCGTTGGAAAGCCTCGATCCGGTCTTCTGCCTCTTTAGCCCAGAGCGCGTCCAGTGCTTTTCTATCAACAACGTCGAAACTGAAGAACAGCTCCTCGATCAATTCGGCCCGGTCAACAGGGGGGAGTGTCAAGGCATCGGCCAGAACCTGGCGCATGGTGTGGGGCATGGCTTTGCTCCTTGAATATTTGCTATGCATTACTTTAGCACCTGTGTAACTGCATTTCAAAAATTGGGAAAGGGCCAATATTAACCGCCACTCTTTTTAGAGAGAGGCGGTTTTTTCATATGCAGAATATTTTGCGACTTATTGTGTCGCATAGCTAAAGTAGGGTGTCAGGTATGTTCTCAAGTACTTTGACCTATCTCTAGGATATGATAACCTCTCCTCACCTTATGTATCCAAATTGCTAAGTGGAGTCGGTCTACAATGAAAACAATTCAGGCGGTCTACCAGCTCGCGATTACCCTCTGGGCCGGTGGCAACGCCATCTTCACCCTGCTGCTCACCCCTATCCTTTTCAAAACGGAGAGTCGTGACACTGCGGCGCGGATTGTGGGGAATCTTTTTCCGGGGTATTTCCGCTGGGGTCTGGCCTGCGGCGTCACAGCCCTGATCTGTCGTTTGGCAGGCAAAGGTTTCACGGCACGGTTGCCGCTTATTCTGCTGGTTTTCATGCTGGCGGTTACCTCTTTCCAGTCGTTTTATCTGGAGCCGCGGATTGCCGGGCTGAAGCAGCAGATTGGTTCCTTCGAGACCACGCCTAAAGACCATCCTCTCAGGCGGGAATTTTCAAGGCTGCATGGGGTGTCGGCAGTCTGTAACCTGGCGGTGCTGGCCGGTGGGGTAACACTGGTGGTGCTGCCGTGAAAGGTTCGGGCTGAGGGCTGAGCCCCGATCCCCGAGATCTTAACTCCACGAGGTCTTTATGACAGTTGTCCGTTTATTTATAACTGCAATTCTGCTGCTGCTTGCTACTTCCTGCAGCAAGCCGCCGGCGCTGGCGCCGCTGCCGCCCGAAGCAACGATTCTGGCTTTTGGTGACAGTCTGACCTTCGGCACAGGCGCCAAAGAAGCGGAGAGCTATCCGGCGGTACTGTCTGCCCTGATCGGCCGGAAAGTCGTCAATGCCGGCATTCCCGGAGAGGTTTCGGCTGCGGGAGCGGCACGGCTGCCCGAGCTTCTGGAGCGGGAGAAGCCGGCGTTGTTGATTCTCTGTCACGGAGGCAATGACCTTTTGCGCCGGCAGGATCAGGGCGCACTGGCGGAAAACCTTCGTACCATGATCCGTAGCGCCCGGGGTAAAGGGGTCGAAGTTCTTCTCATCGCGGTACCTTCTCTGGGCCTTTCCCTCAAGCCGCCGCCGCTCTACGGCGAGGTGGCAAAGGAGTTCGGCATCCCTCTGGAACAAAAAGCGCTGGCGCAGATCCTGGGCAAGAGTTCCTTGAAATCGGATCATATCCACCCCAATGCCGCCGGCTATCAACAATTGGCCGGGGCGGTTGACAGCCTGCTCAGGAAAAGCGGGGCGGTACGGCAGTAATAAGGTTGAGTGGTTGAGTAGTATAAGCAGTCGAGTTTATATGCGACTCGACCAATCAACCACTCAACTACTTGACCAATCAACCAACCAACATCAAGGAGAAAACCATGGAGAACAACAACTGGACAATTACCGATCTTTTGCAGCTTTCCGGAGGTTACTGGGCTGCCTGTGCGCTGCATAGCGGGGTAAAGCTGGACGTTTTTTCGTCGCTGGCAGATGGTGCGCAGGGCACCGACGCGGTGGCGCAAAACTGCAGTTCAGACCCGCGAGCCGTTGCCATGCTCCTTGATGCCCTGACAGCCCTTGGCTTCCTGGTCAAGGCGGACAGCAGCTATTCTCTGACTGCTTTTAGCGCTGCCCATCTAGTCCACTCGGCGCCCGCTTACCTTGGGCATATCATCATGCATCACCATCATCTGATGGAGGGGTGGGCGAAGCTGCCTGCTGCCATCAGGAGCGGCGGCCCGGTCAGGGAGAGCATATCCCTTGGGAATGAAGACGAGGTAAGGGAAAGTTTTCTCATGGGGATGTTCAATCTGGCGAGTCATCTGGCGCCGAAGATTGCCGGGAGTATTGATCTTTCCGGGCGGCGCAAACTCCTTGATATGGGAGGCGGTCCGGGCACGTACGCCATCCATTTCTGTCGGCAGAATCCGGAGCTTAGCGCAACGATCTTCGATCTCCCCACCACCCGCACCTTTGCGGCAAATACCGTTGCCCGCTTCGGTCTGGAAGAAAGGATCTCCTTTAGCTCCGGCGATTATCAGACAGATAAAGTCCCTGGCGGTTTCGACGTTGCCTGGTTGTCACATATCCTCCATGGCGAAGGCGCGGAGGGGTGTCGGACGATACTGCGCAAGGGGGTGGCGGCGCTCCAGCCGGGAGGTATGCTGCTGGTGCAGGAGTTCATTCTTAACGACGCCAAGGACGGGCCGCTGTTTCCGGCGCTTTTTTCCCTGAACATGCTCCTCGGGACCACTGCCGGACAGGCCTATTCAGAGAGGGAACTGACCGCCATGATGGCAGCGGCCGGGCTTGCCGATATCCGGCGACTGCCGGTCGAGCTTCCCAACGGCGCCGGGATTCTGCTCGGGGTGAAACGATAGAACCATGAAAATACCACCCAACAGCAGGCTGGTCTACTCATCATCCACCGGCCGGATTTGTCCTGAATGCGGCAAAGCTGTTGCCGCCTGCGTCTGTAAGAAGAAAAGTGCGTCACCCGCCGGCGACGGCATCGTCAGGGTGCGGCGCGAAAGCAAGGGGCGCGGCGGCAAAACGGTAACGGTCATCAGCGGCCTGCCACCGGATGACGCCAAAGTGAAGGCGCTTGCCGGAGAGCTGAAGAAGCGCTGCGGCACCGGCGGCACGGTGAAGGACGGGGTGATCGAAATCCAGGGAGACCATCGCGAACTGCTGCTGGCGGAGCTGGCAACACGCGGGTTCAAGGCAAAAGCTGCAGGGGGTTAGATGCCTCTCCTTTCACCGCTCAACGGGGCAAGAGCCTGTGCCGTCACTCTCGGCGTCAGCGGCATTGTTGCCCAGACTGTTCTGCTGCGCGAGATACTGGCACAGTTTGGCGGCAATGAACTCTATATCGGTCTGATCATCGGCATCTGGATAGCAGCCGAGGCTTTCGGCGCTCTGCTCGCCGGGCGCTTTGCTTTTGTGCGGCGCCTGCCGGTTGCCGTTTTCCTCAACCTCACCCTGCTTTTTTCGCTCACCTTTCCGCTCTCCATCTTTCTGGCGCGCAGCTGCAAAATAATTGCCGGACTCCCGGCGGATCAGGCGGCTACTGTTGCGCAGGTTGTTACCATAGCCGCAGCGCTCCTTATCCTGCCGGCCATGCTGCACGGCGCCCAGTTTGTTGCCGCCACGGCGCTCTTTGCGGCGTTCTCCGCTGACCCGCAATCAGCAGCAGGAAGAACCTATGCCTTTGATACAGTCGGCACCATAGCCGGGGGGGGACTGGTTTCATTCGTGCTGCTGCCGCTACTCACGGCGTTTCAAAGCGGGGCGCTGCTGCTTTTTATCGGTGGTGCCGCCTCGTTCTGGCTTTGGCAGGCGACACCGGCAGCCAGGCGCAGCGGGAGCATTTGCCCCCCTTTTGCCCTGCTGCTCGCAGCACTGCTCCTGGTGGCAGGCGCGGGGGTGCTCGAACGGGTTTCGCACACCCTGCAGTGGCAGGGGAAGGAGCTGCTGTCCAGCAGAAACTCTCCTTATCAGAACATTGCCGTGATTCGCAATCAGGGGCAGCATACACTCTATGCCGACGGCCGGCCGCTCTTCACCTTTCCTGATGCCGACATTGAGGCGGCTGAGCTGCTAGTCCATCTGCCGCTTCTCTCCCATCCCGCCCCGAGGAAGGTTCTTCTCCTTGGCGGCGGCGCCGGCGGGCTGCTGACGGAAATTCTCAAGTACGGCACGATTCAAAGGGTTGACTATCTCGAGCTTGATCCTGTGATTCTGGAGAGTATCAGGAAATTTGCCGATCCGGCATCCCTTGAGGCTCTTGCTGATCCCCGTGTCAGGATACATTACCGCGACGGCAGGGAGTTTGTTCGCAGCTGCACCAGCCGCTACGATGTCATCCTTATCGGCACTCCTTTGCCGGAGAATCTGCAGGAAAACCGCTACTTTTCAATGGAATTTTTTCGTCAGCTCGCGGCTCTGCTCGAGGAAAGCGGGGTGGTGGCAACGCTTGCCCCGGGATCAACCGCTTACTACGGGCCGCAGATGAAGCGGATTACCGAGTCGCTGCTGGCGACTTTCAATGCCGCTTTTGTCCATACTCTGGTGATACCGGGTGAGCAGAACCTTTTTATGGCGGCAAACAGCCTTAACCTGGAAGCTCTTTCGGCAGAAGAGCTTGGCAAGCGGCTGGCGGCAAGGGGAGTTCGGCCGCGACTGATAACCGGCGAGCATCTGCGCTGGCTCTTCGATCCGACGCAACTGGTCTGGTTCCATGCCAATATTGTCAGCGGCGGGGTTGTCAACCGCGATCTGGAACCGTATCTGCTCGCCCGGCAGATATTCCAGCGTAGCGGGACCTTCAGCCCGGGATTGAAGCCGATGCTGGAAAGAGTCGGCCGGTTGAAAGCCGTGTCGCTGCTTCCTTATGTCGTTTTGCTGGCCGCTGTTTTTGCGCTGTTATCCGGTTACCGTCCCAAAGTGGCGCTCCCTTATCTGATTACCACTACCGGCTTTACGGCGATGATCCTCGAACTTGCCCTCTTTTTTATCTTCCAGCTCGTTCACGGGGCGATGATTCAGACGATCGGCCTGCTCATCGCCGTTTTCATGGCCGGTCTCTTGTGCGGCAGCATGCTGACTGCTGCCAGGAGCGTTGCCAGCCATGACTTCCGCCGGCTTGTTGCCGGCGAAGCGGGCTTTATCCTGCTCTGCGGCAGCCTGGTGCTCCTGTTCTCGCAAAAAGGTTTTACCACGGCGCTCTCTGCCATGGCCGCATATGCCCTGATTTTACCGCTATTGATGCTCTGCGGCTTTCTTGCC
>JBBRBA010000070.1:0-17513 GCA_038206285.1 Geobacterales bacterium | reverse complement strand
TGAACTGTGAACTGTGAACTGTGAACCGGGAACCGGGAACCGGGGGCGGGGGGCGGGAACCGGGAACCGGGGGCGGGGGGCGGGGGGCGGTTAACAATAAAAATGATTGCCTTTACTGTCCCCTGTTCACTGATCCCTATTTTACTATTGTATCTATCGCCTTCAGCTTCTGCAGCAGACCTGCCAGGTCATCCAGCTTTACCGAGTTGGGGCCGTCGCAAAGAGCCTTGTCCGGGCATTCGTGGATTTCCATGAAGATGCCGTCAATCCCGGTCGCCACTGCCGCCCGCCCCAGATACTCGACAAACTCCCTCTGGCCGCCGGATGTCCCCCCCTGCCCGCCGGGGAGCTGGACGCTGTGGGTGGCGTCGAATACCACCGGATAGCCGAGTTGCCGCATGATCGGCAGGCTGCGCATATCCGAGACCAGATTATTGTAACCGAAAGATACGCCCCGCTCGGTCAGGATCAGTTTGTCGTTGCCTGAATCAACCGCCTTGCCGACGACATTCTCCATGTCCCACGGCGCAAGGAACTGCCCCTTCTTGATATTCAGGACTTTGCCGCATTTTGCTGCCGCAACGACAAGATCGGTCTGTCGGCAGAGAAAAGCCGGAATCTGCAGTACATCCAGCACTTCTGCCGCTGCTTCGATCTGATCAATGCCGTGAATATCGGAAAGTAGCGGCAGGCCGAAACTGCTTTTGACCTTGGCAAGGATCCTGAGCCCCTCTTTAATGCCGGGACCGCGGAAAGATTTTACCGAAGTTCTGTTTGCCTTGTCGTACGAAGCCTTGAACACCAGCGGTACACCGACTTCTGCAGTGATCCTGATAAGCCGCTCTGCTGCCCGTAACGTATCAGCCTCATTCTCTATTACACACGGTCCGGCAATCAGCACCAGAGGTCTGTTGCCGCCTATTGTCACATTACCGATGCTGATCTCTTTGACCAAAGGTCACCTCATGCTTTCTGTTTGTGCATCCTTATTACCGAGGGTATCATTCATACCATGAAGCGTCCGGCTGCTCAACCCAAAAACAGCGCAAGGAGCCAGCTTAAGGCAGCAAAGAGCAGAATACCGGACGTTTAGCACTGCTCTTCCGCCGGAATTCACCCCTCTTTCGCAAGATGTTTTTGACTTTAGCGGCAATTGCCGCTGATCAATTAAATAAATATTTAGGACAGTATGCACTTTAGATAATATAATCAGAATAATTACTCAGAATAAGAGGACCGATGAAAAAAACAGTGCTTGCAATCTGCTTACTGGCGACGCTCAGCCCGGTTTCTCTTGCGGCTGAGCCGTTGCAGATAAAGGTAGGTGGCGGTGGAGCTGCCTGCAAAACGGTATTCAGCCCGATCGCGGAAGCATTCGAGGCCGATACCGGTATCCAGCTCGCCATCAATCCCACCACCCCTGGGCAGGGGCTGATCGAACTTAACGATGGTCATATCGATGTCGCCGTTTCGGCACACCCTTTCGACTGGATGGTGAGAATGGCCGCAAAGAATGGCGTGACGATCAATGCCAACCTGTTCAGGGTCCGGCAGGTCGGCACCAACAGAACCCTGATTTTTACCCACAGGACCAACTATGTAAAGATACTCTCCAGGAATCAGCTCAAAGATATCTTCATCGGCAAGATCACCAACTGGAAGGCGGTAGGAGGAAAGAACCTGCCCATCGTCGTGGTCTGGGGACTGGCTACGCCGGGGCAGAACGATCTGTTCACCAGGAAGATTCTCGCTGGCGAGCCGATTCTGAAGAATTATCTGGAAGCAACGGATTACAAGAAGATCCGGGATATAGTCGCGAGGACACCGGGAGCGATCGGCATCGATCCCGAGGGATTCGTGACCGGGCGCACGCATAACCCGAAGACCCAAACCATAATTTCACCGGTTATTGCCGTTACCAAAGGGACTCCCTCCGCGGAGATGGAATCGCTGTTCACCTATATTAAAAACAACAGGTAACCGGATTTCAGGGGATGGGGTGATAACTTGTATAGTGCCATAAAAAAGAGCTGCCGCATCCCCGGATCAACCATCTTTTCCTGACAAATTCCATGCTCCCGATCCCCAGAAAAGCGCCGCTGTCAACAGGTCTCCTGCAGAAACATGCGAATGGCCGCCATGATCACCAGCTTGGACATATTATCCAGCATCAGCCCGAAAAAAGCGTTGCTGTCGCCTATGGCAAATATCCTGTATTTCGCAGCGGCGGTAGCAGGGTTCATAACCGACGGCAACCTTTGCATTGACATGTGACAATATCCTCCGCTGCGGGCGGCAGATAAAAAAAGGAGGAGCCGTTCCCGGCTCCCCCTGCAAATGATCGTGCGCTGGCAATCTACGCCTTTCTCTGCCGCATTGCCGCAGCAATGAACTCTTTGAAGAGCGGATGCGGATTCAGGGGCCGGGATTTAAACTCGGGATGGAACTGGCAGCCGAGAAACCAGGGGTGGTCGGCAATCTCCACCACTTCTACCAGATCCCCCTCCTTGTATATACCGGAGAGAACCAGCCCGTTTTGAGTCAGCACTTCACGGTAGGAGTTGTTGAATTCAAATCTGTGGCGGTGACGCTCCAGAATATCTGTGCCGCCATATGCCTTCTGGGCAAAAGTCCCCTTGGTCAGTGTGCAGGGGTAGGCGCCAAGCCGCATGGTGCCGCCTTTTTCGACCACATCTTTCTGCTCCTCCATCAGGTGAATCAACGGATTGGCGCAGTCAGCCCTGAATTCCGTGGAGAAGGCATCAACAAGCCCGCAGACATTGCGGCCGAACTCGACCACTGCCATCTGCATGCCGAGGCAGATGCCGAAAAAAGGCACCTTTTGCGTACGGGCGAATGAAATAGATGCGATCTTCCCTTCCGTACCTCTTTCACCGAATCCGCCGGGGACCAGAATTCCATCGACACCGGCAAACGCATCATCAACACCCTCCTGCTCAACCTTCTCGGAATCGACATACTTCAGCACGACCCGGCAATCATTGGCGATACCTCCATGGGTGAGTGATTCGGCCAGCGATTTGTAGGAATCCGCCAGGTGAACATATTTGCCGACAATTGCAATGGTCACTTCACCGTTTGCCGGGGAGCGCAGCTTTTCGACCACGTTCTGCCAAGGGGACAGGTCGGGTGTTTTTGTCCAGATATTCAGCTTCTCCACCACCTGATCATCAAGCCCTTCGCTGTGCAGCGCCTGCGGCACGGCATAGATATGATCGGCATCGGGTGAGGTGATGACCGCCTTCTCATCAACGTTACAGAAAAGGGCAATCTTCCGCTTCAGCTCCTTCGGCACCTCATGCTCGCAGCGACAGAGAAGGATGTCCGGCTGAATACCGATCTGCTGCAACTCCTTGACTGAATGCTGGGTAGGCTTGGTCTTGAGTTCGCCGGCAGTTTTGATGTACGGAACGAGGGTCAGGTGGATGTAGAGGACATTGCCGTGACCACGGTCTGCCTTGAACTGGCGGATAGCCTCAAGGAAAGGGAGCGATTCGATATCACCGACCGTGCCGCCGACTTCGACAATGGCAACGTCACTCCCTTTGGCATTGTCGAGAATTTTCTGCTTGATTTCGTCGGTGATATGCGGGATTACCTGCACGGTGCCGCCAAGATAGTCGCCACGCCGCTCTTTTTCGATGACCGAAAAATAGACCTGGCCGGTGGTGAAATTGCTCTTTTTTGACAGCCTAGCGCTGGTATAGCGTTCGTAATGCCCCAGATCCAGATCGGTCTCGGCGCCGTCATCAGTAACAAAGACTTCGCCATGCTGGAAAGGGGACATTGTGCCGGGATCAACATTGATGTACGGGTCGAGCTTCTGCAGGGTAACGCGCAAACCACGGGCTTCAAGCAGCGCTCCAAGAGAGGCGGATGCCAGTCCCTTGCCTATTGATGAAACTACGCCGCCGGTTACAAAAATAAACTTGGTCTTCATAGCGCTATTCACCCTTTTTTTTCAATGTTTTTTCAGTTTCTCAACAACTGCAGCCAGATCAGCAGGGGTATCCACACCGATGGATTCGTAAGAAGTTTCTACTACCTTGATCCGGTAGCCATTTTCAAGGACCCGCAGCTGCTCCAGTTTTTCAGAAAGTTCAAGGTAGGTGGGGGACATCTGTGAATACTGGAGAAGAAAGTCGCGCCGGTAGACATACAGACCGACATGTTTGTAACTGAGGAGTTTGCCGGAAGCAAACTTTTCGTCTTTCAGATCATTCCATTTATCGCGGAAATTGGGGAGCGGCGAGCGGGAGAAATAGAGCGCATAACCTTCCCAGTCGGTGACGACCTTGACCACATTCGGGCTGAGGAAGTCGTGCAAAGTCTTGATCCTTGATTTAAGGGTGGAGAGCAGCAGCGAAGCATCGGTTATCAGCGGTTCGATCGCTTCATCGATCATCGCCGCTTCAATCAGCGGCTCGTCCCCCTGGACATTGACAATGATGTCACTGTCCAACTTTGCCGCCACCTCGGCAAGCCGGTCAGTACCGGTCTCATGACCGGTGGAGGTCATCTCGGCGCGCCCGCCGAACTTGCGCACGGCAGCAACTATCCTGTCATCATCAGTAGCCACGACAACATCGGAAATCAGGGTCGAACGGCTGGTCCGCTCATAGACATGCTGAATCATCGGCTTGCCGCAGATGTCGGCAAGAGCCTTGCCTTCAAAGCGGGTGGAGCCATACCTTGCAGGAATAATTGCTGTAATTTTCATGGGATATAGGAACCGTGTCGAGAAGGTATGTCCTTTAGTGCGGCAGGACGTACAACGCTACATCATCTGAAAGTCAGTGTCAAGCCAGTATTGGGCAGGATTGTTACATATGATACCGGGGGGGAGCGGCAACCGCTCCCCCCCGGGTAGTGACTACTTCAAAATCTCCTTAAGGAACCTGCCGGCCTCTTCCCACGAGCTCTTGTCGGCCCCGGCATCATAGGCAAGCGGGAGATTGAACTCTTTGCCGAGGCGATCCGCGTCGGGGTTGGTGAAGCTGTGCTTCACTCCGGGGAATGAGACGAAGCGCAGGTAAGCACCGGCCTTCTCCATCTCCGTCACGAAGGCACCACCCTGCTCCGGCGGGATCATCACGTCCGCTCCGCCGGTGAAAACCAGCACCTTCGCCTTGATCGCACCTGACTGGGCCGGAGTGTCAGTGGCAAGGCTGCCGTGGAAACTGACAACCCCCTTCAGGTCGGCTCCCTGCCGGGCCATATGCAGGACGACTCCGCCGCCGAAACAGTAGCCGATGGCGGCGATGCGGGCGGGATCCACCGATCGCTGTTTCTTGACGAATTCGACGGCGGCATTGAAACGCGCCTCACCGAGCGCCTTGTTTTTCATCACCTCAGAGGCAAACTTGCCGGCATCATCCGGATGCTTCGCAGTCCTGCCGTCACCGTACATGTCCACCGCCAGGGCGGTATAGCCCATCTCGGCGAGCATCCGCGCCCGTTTACGGGCATACTCGTTGTGTCCCCACCACTCGTGAACAACGAGAACCGTCGGCCGCTGACCCTTGTAGCCGCTGTTTTCAGCAAGGTATCCTTTTAATACCGTATTGCCCGAGCGATACTCAACCTCCTTGCCGATTACCTTCCCCCAGGCGGCGCTGCTCACCAGCAGGACAAACATTGCAACCGGCATAATTAACCGACGTTTCATCTTTTCCCCCTTCGTTCTTGATTTAGCAGACGCAGAAAGAAGAGTAGCAATGTTTCGGAGCGTGTCAAACTACAGGCCACTTCGCTCTCCTGCTGAAAACAAAAAAGCCTGCGGAAACAGGCTTGCAAGTCAGCCGTAGAGGAACGCAACGTCCCCCAACGGCAATTTATTTTCTGCTGCAGCCTCTCCCTCACCGACTAACCGGCCAGCGACAGTCAACATCAGCCGCAACTGACTCTTCTTCGCTTTACCGGGTACTGCCTCCGTTTTTTCGATAGCGGGCAGGAGCTCTTTTTTCCCGCCGCCGGTCAACTCCTTAACTTACCGCAGGATGCCGCTGGCCTTAGCCGCCACCGTTTCGGCAAGACCGGTCGCTTTTCGGGCGAGGTCGCGGACGGCCTTATCCCCTTTCCTGCCGATTGATTTACCCAGACGGGCGATTTCGCGGCGGGTCTTTTTGCCGCTATCGGGTGCGAGCAGGAGTGCCAGTCCTGCCCCGACAACACCGCCGCCGACGAGCTTCAGGGCATCTGTCGTGGTATTGCTGATTGAACGTGCCATTTTGTGCCTCCTCTTTGGTTGGTGTACTACTCTCTATTATAGCGCCAAAAGAGTTGGACAGGCCAAGCAAATAGGAGTGATCCAGTCGGCTTGAAGTCATTTGACATTCATATTTCAGAGGCGTAGGATTATTAACAGCATTTCATTCTCAGGGAGGTGGACCATGGCCGGAACAACCTGCTTCAGGAGAGGACTTGGGAAATACTCTCTCCTTGCTGCCCTCTTCTTCATGCTGACGCTCTTGCCCGCAAACTCGCTTGCTGCCGGCGAATTCCCGATCGCCGCAGCCGGTGAGCAGGTCGGGCTCTTCCCTGCCTATGACGGTGTCAACTATCTCGTCGGCATCCAGGGCGACGGCACATCACCGACCGCGGTAACGGCGCAGCTGCTTGCAGCGGACGGCCAACCTGTCGGTACCCCCGTCCAGACCGGGCGCAGCGGCCTCCTGCCTTTTCCCTGCTTCGACGGGACAAACTACCTGCTTATCTGGGAGGACCTCGCCGCCTCACCGCAAAATGACATCTACGGCATGTTCATCAACATCTCGGGCACGCCCGTCGGCCAGTCCTTCCCGATAAGCACCGCGCCAGGTCTCAAGACGTTCTACCCGGGGACACGTGCTATCTTTGACGGTACCAACTATTTTGTCATCTGGTCCAATTACACTGACCTGGTTTCGCCGCCAACCGTAACAGGCTGCTTCATCTCCAGGAGCGGCGAAGTGGGCCGGAGCTTCGTGATCGGCCAGGGGGTCTGGCCGACCATGGCCTTCGACGGCACTAATTTTCTGGTAGCCTGGGCCGAGACCGACAACAGGGTATACGGACGGTTCGTGCCGATGACAGGTACACTGACAACAGATAAATTCCTTATTGATGGCAGCGACAATCCGAGCAGCAGGTTCATCGGCGCAGTATTCGACGGAACGAGGTATGCCGTTTCCCTGGAGGACGACCTGAGCGCAGATACGCGCGGCTGTTACGTCCGTTTCGTCGGCAAGGACGGGAGCGTTACCGCCGACAGGGTGACGATTTACGAAGGCAAGGTGTTCATTGCCTGCGGTGTCGCCGCATTCGACGGCAGGAAATACCTGGCGCTCCTCTCGGAAGGCAGCGGCACCCCTCCTGTTTACGCGAAGGCCAGATATTACGATACGAACTTCACCCCGGAGAATGGCTGGTTCACTCTCTTTTCCGCGACAACCGACAACAAGGTTCCGCTCGGGCCGATGGTGGTTTTTGATCAGTCCAAATATCTGGCCGTGGCCTCATTGGTGGAATATACTCCCAACCCGGCCGGCTTCATGGCCCAGTTCAGCCAGGGGAGTGTCTACGGCAAGTTCATAGACCCCAACCAGCCCCCCCCTGCTGACGCGCTCGACCTCACCCTAGCCCGCGACGGCGCTGCCGTGATGCTCACAGCTACCGTTTACTCTGCGGGGGCGCCGGTTCCTGCAAAAACTATCCTGTTCTACGAACAGACCGGCGATGCCCCTCCGGTGAAGAAAGGGTCGGCACGGACCGATGCAACCGGCACGGCGGTCAAAACATTCACTTCCAAACCCGGAAGCCATTCGGCATTTGCGAAGTTCGCCGCTGACGCTGAGATACCCGAGACGTTATCGGCCAATGTCGACTATGCAATAATGAAGGTTTCGCTGGTCTCGCCCGAGTACGGGGCGATAGTCACCACGGGTACACCGACCCTGGCGTGGAACGCCTTCCCCGAAGCGCTGCTCTACCGGGTGCAGATCTCGACCTCGGCCAGTTTCCGGAGCGGCATGCGCGAAGTCACCACGACCGCGACGTCAATCGCCGCGCCTGCGCTCGACCCGGGCAAGCTCTATTATTGGCGGATAATCGCCGACATCCCGACCGGCAGGTCTCTGCCGTCGGACGCAAGAAAGATAAGCTTCAAAGCGGCAGTCGGCCTCGTACTGGGGCAGCCGACGGTGAACGGCACCACGGTCAGTATTCGGGCGACGCTCACGCTTGCAGAGACCGGCGCGCCTGTCGCCGGCAAGACCATCACCTTCTACGAAAAGACCGGCGACGGCGCTTTCGTCTCCAAGGGGAGGGCAAAAACGGGCTCGCTAACTTCTGCTACGCCTGGCGTGGCTGTGAAAACCTGGAAGACAATCGGTGGGCAGCACCAGGCTTACGCCGCGTTCACCGGAGACAATGCCTGCGCACCGCAGGCAACGGACCCGACGTCAGTCGTCTATCTCAGCTATTCTCCCGTGATTTTTCAGCCGCTCCCCTTGCCTGCGGCCTGTCCCGGGTCACCTTATTATGCGTCCGTAGTGACAGCAACGACCCCGTCCGGGGGGAATGGCGGTCCGTATCATTTCGAACTCGGGACAATGGGCGGTTTCCCGCCGCTGGGTATTATACTTGCCCCGGACGGCGTCCTGAGCGGCACGGTGACGGGTAAAACGTCCAAGTTTACGACATGCGCGGTCGATACGGCTGGCAATTCGTCCTGCAAGCCGACTTCGATAATTGTGCGGTCCGACTGCAGCCCCGGCCTGACCGGCACTTGGGTAGGAACATATCGTCTAGCTTTTAATAATATTCTTTGTGACGGCGGGTATGTTGGCTACGAAAACGGGACTGCAACCGTTTACCTCCAACAGGTAGGGACTACGGTAACAGGTACAATCCTGACTCGGTTCAACGACTCGTATTGCATTGCAAACCCAACAAACCGAACAGGTCATCTCAAAGGTATCACTTTAGGTAGTAATGGTATAGATTTCAAAGATATAGAGATATCAGGGTTTGTTTTACCTTCCTATTTTATTTATACAAGAGACTTTGATATCTACGTAGAGAGTGGTGCTGTTGATTTTAGGCTTGTCGTAACCAAGCAGTAATTGGATGTTAGTGGACGGGCTTTTTTGAAACGGAGCTGCCGTTTGTGCGAGGAACTGGTGATCATCCTCGAACTGCTCGATCCGGATGAGATATTCATTCCGAAAGCAGGTAAATAAGCAGCTTTCAGCTGCTTGCACTATCAGGAGCCACTATTCCGGCATACACTTCCTACTATGCTCCGAATATGAACGCACCTTTGATTGTAGGTTCCATGAACAACGCTTTGAATTTGCTGCTGACGGTCAAAAAACAGTAGCGGGGGGGGTCAGGCGCAGCAATAGCGGCAGCTCTGCAAAAAAAGCCGTTGTCGCCGTGCGGGCCGGCATGCTATAAAGTGAGTACTTCGAAACCACAGGGACAAACCCTGTGGTTTTTGTTTATGGAGAGAAGGCCGCTCAATCGTATTTCAAATTCCCGGTCTGTGCGCCGGACTGCTGGACGAGACTGCCATTAACGCCATGAATCACCGGAGCTGCCAACATGCCTGAAACAGAACACCCTTTTCAGACCCTGACACCCAGCCTTATCATGGATGCCATCGAAAGCCAGGGGTTCAGCTGCGACTGCCGTACCTTTGCCCTGAACAGTTATGAGAACCGGGTCTATCAGGTGGGGATTGACGACGGCCCGCCGCTGATCGCCAAATTTTACCGCCCCGAACGCTGGAGCGACGAGCAGATTCTGGAAGAGCACCGCTTCTGTTTCGAACTCAAGGCGCATGAACTGCCGGTTGTGGCGCCATGGGTCAACAGTGCCGGGGAGAGTCTCTTCCGTCACGGCATTTTCAGTTTTGCCCTCTATCCCCGCCAGGGGGGGCACGCTCCCGAGTTTGACAATCTTGACAACCTCCTGATCCTCGGGCGGATGCTTGGGCGAATCCATGCCATCGGCGCGGTGCGGCCGTTTGTTCATCGTCCCGTTCTGGGCAGTCAGAGTTTCGGTTACGCCAGCGTCGCCCTGATCAAGGAGCGCTTTATCCCGGCAGAGTACCGCGACAGCTACACCGCCTTGACCTCCCAGCTGCTGACAGCCATCGACACCATCCTGGCCGGGGCCGGCACCATCGCTTATATCCGTGCCCATGGTGATTGTCATGCCGGCAACATCCTCTGGCGGGACGGGGCACCTCATTTCGTCGATTTCGACGATGCCCGCATGGCTCCGGCAGTGCAGGATTTCTGGATGATGCTCTCGGGAGAGCGGCCCCGCCAGACTGCCCAACTGGCAGAACTGGTCGAAGGCTACAGCGAATTCTGTGACTTCAACCCCCGCGAACTCCAGCTGATCGGCGCCCTGCGTGCCCTGCGAATGCTCCACTACAGCGCCTGGCTTGCCCGTCGCTGGGAAGATCCGATCTTTCCGCGCACCTTTCCCTGGTTCAACACCATCCGTTACTGGGGTGAACAGATTCTGGAACTGCGGGAGCAGTTGGCAGCGCTGAGCGAACCGCCGCTGGAACTGCCTTAACTGACTGCTTTCAAGGGGATAGGGTCAAGCTAGAGGAGAGCTTTTGTCTTCTGTCGAACCCTTCATGCGGCAATTAATGAGACTGCCCGCAGGGCAGGATTTGGGTATGGGTCGTGTCGCAACTGCTGACGATGTCATGAGTTGCGACACGACCCTTTCATTTTCTACAGGGTGTCAAGTCTGAAACTGTTAAGGTCAGAATCAATACCCCTGAACTTACTAAAATCGATGTTTCTTACTGCACCAATGACAAAGGTGGAATTTTTTACGGATTGACTATCAAAGACAAATTTCCATTCTTCAATTCTATCGTCATAGTGACCGGTAGGATAATATTCGAAAGAGAATTCGTTGCCGCTATTACTGGTTATTCGCTTGTTGTCCCAGACCACCGGGAGAAGAATGGGACTGTTGTCAGGGAAATTAAACAAAGGAAACGCTTCAATATTGGCAGGTTTCAGGAAAGTATCATGCGGAACTGGTGCTACTCCGGGAATATCTGTTTCGACAACTTCACTGAGTCCGAAATAGCAATCGGTCGCATACTCGTTGCTGATTCTCAGATACTTTACAATCATGAACGGCTTGCCGGTGATCTCAAGAGCTTTTTGACCGAGCAAGTTATAGCGGTAAAAGGTAACTGTCGCATCGCTTTTGAAATACTTTTCACGGGTCAGGTCATTCTGGATGGAATCGCTGCCGCAGCCGCCAAGAAAAAGTGATGTTATCACTCCAAGGATAATCAACATTTTTGCAGAATATCTTCTCATTCTCTACCTCCGTTAAAGAGAACAGGAATATGCTGTTCAGACTCAAGACTGTATCACTCAAAATGAAACATTGTCAATCCGTCTAACCTTAAAACTTCCCCGGCTCCGGAGTGAAATACCTTCGCCCATCCACCTTCAGCCTTGCGACTCCCGGCGGTATCATCTCGGCCAACGGCGTTAGCGGCCTGACCCTTGCGAGACGCCACCGGCCAGCGATGTCCCTGCTGCAGTTTTAACCGTCGCGTCCCACCCGAATGGGCTCCGGCACCTTGTGCGTCTTCAGGCCGCACACCGGACAGCGTTTTCCCGCTGCCGGCTGCTCACATGTCTCACACCAGTAGAGCAGAGAAAGTTCACTGCCACATCTCGGGCAACTGGTCCCGGTGTTCTCTCCTTCGCAGCTGCACCCGTCTCTGTCCATGGTCACGGCCTCCTTGAGCTGCCTGCCGGCAGGGGGGGCAGCAGCAGACAAATAGAGCATGAGGGGCACCCCCGTATTCTGGAATACCCTCTCACTCACCCTGTCAGCTTTTTCACATAGGCGCGGATCCGCCGCGCGTTGGTGCCCACATCACTGACACCGACCCGCGAGACCGAGCGGATATCGGCCAGCGACCGGTTGCCGGCCGGAGCTATCCTGATGACAATGTCGTCCTTGAAGCCGAACCAGAAAGTGGTGTCAGTGGCCTCGATCCGCCCCTCCAAGGGGACGGCGGCTACGATCTGCCACCCCATGGCGACGGCCGCAGCAATTGCCCTGTCATAGGCGCCGGCCTGGGGGAGTTCGAGTACGACAGTCTTGATGTCGGGATAGCCCTGGCGTTGCAGGGCCGCGACCTCGGGTCCACCGTAGCCGGCAGGGTTGGGGGAATCCTTGCGTAGCGGCAGCAGAGCTACGAATGCGGGCGGGTTGGTGATGTCGGTGCTGATGTCGTGAATGCGGGGGAGCCGCTGGGCAGTGTACTTCCAGTTTAACGGCACGGCAGTGAGGGCGGCGGCGCTGACTGTGGCCAGCAGAGCCAGCAACAGCCCCAGATGGCGCCCATTTTTGAAAGAGTAGAGGGTCGCGGCTACGGCTACGAAAAACGCCGCGCTGCTGCAGTAGGTGCCGTATCTGAGCAGATCGAAGCCGGTGCGAAAAGGCCAGAGGCCAAGGCGGGTGCCGACGCCGGCTGCAGCCAGCAATATGGCGGCAATGATAACGAGAGTCACCCCTGCCAGCGGGAGCAGCATGTGGTTGCGGTCAGCAAAGAGAGAAGCGTTGTTTGATGCGGGGTTTGTCATGGGAATTTCCTCCGGAAGATGCTGACTGATACCACCGGCTCACAGCCGGAGGCTCATTATCGCTTTTTTGCAGCATGATACTCATCAATATTACCACGTAAAAACTGTTACGCATCATCGCCAGGACTGTTTTCGCCGGCCGCTGCCGGCCTTTTGCAGAAGATTGCTGATCGAGGCCTCATTCTGGCGGCAGAGGCTGACCCGTGGTACAATAATATAAAGACTATCTACCGGATGCCGGCAGCAGCGGAGACCAAAGATGGCACTCATCCCTGACTATACTCCCCCTGACTTTAACAGACCGGAACTTGCCGCAGCAGCAGTTGCCCGGGTCGAGCCGGCTCCGGCCGACGGTATCCTCCCCGAAGGATTCCACGCCACTTCCAACCACCCTGAATATCTTCATCTGGCCGACGGCCGCTGGCTTCTTGCGCGTGACGGGCGCATGGACGGGGTGTTTGTGCTGCGCGGCGATGACCTTGAAGTGATTGAACCGCGCCTGGTCAGGAAGGGCGATCCGGTGGTGATCGGCAGAAGCGACAACGGCGAGGAGGGGATTTATCTCCACAGTGGCGGTTTCGCCAATCATGCCGCTTCCGGCGACAAATTCAGTTTCCGTACCCGCGGCACCCGGGAAACCCCTTTCTCCCGCTCCTACGACACGCTCTACGAAATTCTGAGATACGACCGGGAGCATGGCTCTATCGTCTGGGTGCTGGGGCCGGCGGTTGCCTTTGACCGCGACAGCCGCGACGCCATGGCCGCCCTGATCGAGCAGGGCTACTGCCATGCCCTGCTGGCCGGCAACGCCCTGGCGACCCACGATCTCGAAGCAGCCCGCTTCCGCACCGGCCTCGGTCAGGACATCTATACCCAGGAGCTGCGGCCGGGGGGTCATTGCAACCACCTGGACATCATCAACATGGTGCGGCGCTGCGGTTCGATCCCGGCGGCAATCCGCGAACTGGCGCTTGGGGACGGCATCATGGCGGCTTGCGAGCGAAACAGTATTCCGTATCTGCTGGCCGGCTCGATTCGCGACGACGGCCCGCTGCCGGGGGTGATCAGCGATGTCTGCCAGGCCCAGGACGCCATGCGCATCCATGCCCGGCGCGCCACCACGGTAATCGCCCTGGCAACCCAGCTGCACGCCATTGCCTTTGGCAACATGCTCCCCGGCTATAAGCTGCAACGTGACGGAACAGTGCGGCCGGTATTTTTCTACGTGGTCGACATGAGCGAATTCAGCGTCGCCAAGCTGGCCAACCGCGGTTCTTTGCAGGCGGTGCCGCTACTGACCAATGTGCAGGATTTCATGGTAAATCTGCAGCGTAATCTGGACAAAAAGAGGGTGACAGCATGAACCGGACCATCCGCATTATCGGCATCCCTATTGATCTCGGGCAAAACAAGCGCGGGGTAGACCTCGGGCCGGGAGCACTCCGTTACGCCGGGTTGGCGGAGAAGCTGCAGGCGCTGGGCCACAAAGTCAGCGATAGCGGCAACCTGGCGGTAGCGGTGCGCGAAACCATCCCCGAACAGACCGGGCAGCACTATCTGCCGGCCATCGCCCGGGCCTGCGAAGACGTCTATCAGGCAGCACGGCAGGCGATCAGCGCCGGTGAAACACCGCTCTTCATCGGCGGCGATCATACTCTCGCCATCGGCTCCATCGGCGGCATAACCGACGCCGCTCCGGCCGGGCTGATCTGGATCGACGCCCATGCCGATTTCAACACGCCGGAAACGACCATCAGCGGCAATATTCACGGCATGACCCTGGCAGTGCTGCTCGGAGACGGCTATCCGCAACTGGTCGATGTCGGCCGCCGCGGCCCCAAACTGAGGCCGCAGGACGTGGTAATGCTCGCCATCCGCGATCTCGATCCGGGCGAACGCAGCCGTCTTTGGGAGAGCGGCATCACTGTCTATACCATGCGCGACATCGACGAACGCGGCATCGGTCCGGTGGTGCGCGAATCGCTGCAGCGGCTCGAACACCTTGAGCGCGTCCATGTCAGCCTCGACATGGACTGCATCGAGCCAGGCATGGGCCCGGGTGTCGGCACGCCTTCACCCGGCGGCCTTACCTGCCGTGAAGCCCAGCTGACAATGGAGATCATTGCCGACTGTGCCTGCTGCTGCAGCATGGATATCGTCGAGATCAACCCGATCCTAGACCACCACAACCGCACCGCCCTGTTGGCAGCTGAGCTGGCGGCATCGCTGTTCGGAAAAAGGATTCTCTAGGGCGTTAAATCGGTCTCGCAACCAGAAGGAGGTGCCTTTAGGCAAGGTGCAGAGACGCAAAGAAAAAGCAAACCAAAAACGGCGTTTACTCACGCGACGCCGCAACGAACGCAACGAACGTCTTTTTAAAGAATATCTATTGATTTGTGATTTTTACGTCGTGTCGTCGCGTCGTTGCGTGAAACTGCTTTTCAGATTTAATGTAAACATTATCAGGAGCCACTAAAATGCCCTCCCCGGAATTGAACGCCCAGATCATCAACCGCGGCAAGGCGCTTTTCGCTGCCATTGCCGGTGAAAAGCCCTCCCTGTTCAACAGCGCCACCTGGACCGGCAGAGTCTTGGAGTGGTGCCTGCAGAACGATGAGTTCAAGACCAGCCTGTTCCGGTTCGTCGATGTTTTCCCGGCGCTGAAAAGCAGTGCGCAGCTGACCGGGCATATTCGCCAGTATTTCGGCGCTGACCAGGATCTGCCGCCGGTACTTGCCAGCGGCGCCCGCATGGCAGAAAAGCTCGGTTCGCTGGGGGGAGCACTGCTTTCAAGGGCGATCACAGCCAATATCCACGAAATGGCTCGCCAGTTCATCATCGCTGAAAACACCGCGGAATTGGTGGAGCGTCTGACATTGCTGCGCCAAAACGGCTTTGCCGCCGTGGCGGACGTGCTGGGCGAAGCAACACTGTCACATCAGGAGGCCGATCAGTACCTGGACAGTTATCTGCAACTGCTGGCTGCGCTGGCAGAGGAACAGCAGCGCTGGGAGCCGCTGCCGGGGCTGGCAGAGGTGCCGGAAATCAATCTGGCGATCAAACCGTCGGCGCTCTTCTGCTTGGTCAACCCGATGGATTTCACCGGCTCGGTGGAGGGGATTCTTGCCCCCTTGCGTCGCCTGACGGAACGTGTCGTTCAGGCCGGCGCCTTTCTCTGCATCGACATGGAATCCTACCGCTTCAAAGGGATCATCCTCGAGGTTTATCGCCGGCTGAAACTGGAGTTCCGCGACTATCCGCACCTCGGCATCGTACTGCAGGCCTACCTGCACGACAGTGACCGCGACCTGAGGGAGCTGCTGAATTGGGCGCAAAGTGAGAACATCCCGATCTCGATCCGGCTGGTCAAGGGAGCCTACTGGGATTATGAGATTATCAGGGCGCGGCAGATGGGATGGCAACCACCGGTTCGCACCTGCAAGCCGGCTACTGATGCCGCCTTCGAAAGGATGGCAACTGTCATTTTGCAACATCACCATATCTGTCACTTTGCCTGCGCGTCCCACAACATCCGCACCATCGCGGCGGTACTGGAGACAGCCAGGTCGCTGACAGTGCCAAAGGCGCGCTACGAATTCCAGATGCTCTATGGCATGGCCGAGCCGGTCAGGCGCGGCATCCTGAACGCAACCGGGCAAGTGCGGCTCTACTGCCCCTATGGCGAGATGGTGCCGGGGATGGGTTATCTGGTGCGGCGGCTGCTGGAAAACACCGCCAACGAGTCCTTCCTGCGCCTTACCTTCAGTGACGAAACCGCAATTGAACGCCTTCTGGAAGACCCGGCAGAGATAGCAGAGCGGCTCGGCAAGCAGACGCCGGCAGACGCCGGCGCAGCGGCAACTGCCGATACCTGGGTCTTTTGTAACGAACCGGCCGTCGACTTCACCAGACCTGAGATACGCGCCGCCTTTCCAACAGCCATTGCCGCTGTCCGCTGCCTGGCCGGCAAGACCGTGCCGCTGTTCATCAACGGCCGTGACCTGGTCACCGAAAAGACCATTCCGAGCGTCAATCCAAACCGCCCGAAAGAAATTCTCGGCCAGGTCTGCCAGGCCGGCGTGGAGGAGGTTGACAGCGCCGTTGACGCTGCCAGAGGGGCCTTCCCCGCCTGGCGCGCCACGCCGGTTACGGAACGGGCTGACTGCCTCAGGCGGGCAGCAGCCGTTGCCCGTGGCAGGATCTTCGAGCTGGCCGCCTGGCAGGTGCTGGAGATCGGCAAGCAGTGGGATCAGGCTCACGCCGACGTTGCCGAAGCTATCGACTTTCTGGAATACTACGCCGCCAGCATGCTTCACCTCGGCAGAGTCCATCATCCGGGCGATCTGCCGGGCGAGGAAAATGTCCAGCTATACGAACCATGCGGTGTGGCCGCGGTAATGGCCCCGTGGAACTTTCCGCTGGCCATCGCCTGCGGCATGGTGTCGGCGGCTCTGGTCAGCGGTAATACGGTGGTTTTCAAACCCTCCGGACTGACCGGCCTCATCGGCCGGCAGCTGGTGGATCTCTTTCGCGAAGCCGGGCTCCCGGCTGGCGTACTCAACTTCACCCCCGGCAAAGGAAGCGTCATCGGCGACCATCTCGTTACTCACCCCGACATCGCCCTGATCGCCTTTACCGGCTCGATGGAGGTCGGCCTGCGCATCATCGAGCAAGCTGCCGTGGTGCAACCCGGACAGCGCCGGATAAAACGGGTCATCGCCGAAATGGGGGGGAAGAACGCCATTATCATCGATGACGACGCCGTCTGAACAGTTTGTCCTTGTCCTGTATCCCTACCAGCCCTTCGATGAAAGCGTAGAGCATAGCCGACGATCCCCATCCGTCAGTGGGCTTGGCCTCCGGAGA
>JBBRBA010000069.1:0-17939 GCA_038206285.1 Geobacterales bacterium | reverse complement strand
CTGGGGATTTCCTCAGCCGGCGCCGACGCGATTGCCTACACCTGGCTGATTATCGCCCTTTTGGCGATTCTTTCAATCAAGGCGACCAAAGCCGTCACAGCCGTTCCGGGCGGGCTGCAGAACTTTATGGAAGTTGTCATCGGCGGCATCGAGAACATGGTTGTCGAAACCATGGGCGAGCATGGCCGTCCCTTCTTCCCGCTGATTGCAACCCTTGCCATCTTCATCCTCGTCTCAAACCTGATCGGTCTTGTACCGGGCTTTTTTCCGCCGACTGCCAATATTAACACCACTGCCGCCTGTGCAGTCGTTGTCTTCGTCATGACCCATGTTGTCGGCGTCAAGGAGCATGGCGTAAAGTACATCAAGCACTTTATGGGACCTATCATCTGGCTCGCGCCGATGATGTTCTTCATCGAACTGATTGGCCATTTCAGCCGGGTAATATCCCTCACGCTTCGTCTCTTCGGCAACATGAACGGTCATGAGCTGGTATTGATGATCTTCTTCGGGCTGGCTCCTTTCCTGGTACCGCTGCCGATGATGCTTATGGGTGTTCTCGTCTCCTTCATCCAGGCTTTTGTTTTCATGTTGCTGGCGATGATCTATATACAGGGATCTTTGGAACACGCGCACTAATATCCGGGATCTGTGAACAGGGAGCTGGAAAGGCTTCTGGTTTTCACAGTTCACAGTTCACAGTTCACAGTTCACGATTTTTTCCTATACAATTTAGGAAACATAAACCAACCGCTTAAAGGAGAAAGAAAATGGGCTTTTTTACAATGTGTGTACTCGCAGCCGGCATCGGCATGGCACTCGGCACCCTTGGAACCGGCATCGGCCAGGGTCTGGCTGTTGCCCGCGCAGTTGAAGGCGTTTCCCGTAATCCTGGCGCATCAGGCAAGATCCTCACCACCATGATGATCGGTCTCGCCATGATCGAGTCTCTCGCCATCTACGCTCTCGTTGTCTGTCTCATCATTCTCTTTGCAAACCCTTACAAAGAGATTGCGATGAAACTTGCCGAGACCGTAGCAAAGTAATTTTTTTCAGTATGGGCAACAAAAAAAGGGGGTGCCAAACGGCATCCCCTTTTTTGCTGGCGCAGCTTTTGCCGCGAAAACACTGTGATTTCCCCTGCTCAACCCGGTTCAGCACAATCCTCGCAACAATACAGAAGGAGTATCGGCAAAACAGCGGGGCAGCCATTTATCCTGCAGCAAATGATAATGATTATCATTTGCATTTGCGGACAACTATGCTATTGTCTACTCAAAAGGAGTAATTTGAACTATGGGGGTGGGCCATGAAACGGATATCAGGAATGCTTATAATTTTGGCAGCTTCCTCTTTACTTTCAGCTGCAACTATCATGGGGGCTGAATCCACATTGGATAATGTGATTCAGAAAGATGAATGTCTGTTGGTGGCGACAAACTGTGCAGACAATGTAGATTCCATCAACCAGAGGATTGAGCGGCTGAGCAAGGAGATTGCCAAAGGAACGGATGTTTACACTACTGATGAGTTGAAAAAACTCGGCGACAAACTGGACGACGCTGTCAGAACACTTGATGACCTGGTAAGAAGCTAGAACAGCGGCCAGATGGTATCCTGCAGAAAAAGCGGTGTGAGCGCGACTGGAAGGGGGACAAGAATTGTCCCCCCTTTAATATCCATTCCCTCCCTATCTGCCGGGAGCAAACACCAGCCGCTGACTATTGAAAGTCAGCCATCAAAAGAGAGGATTATATCGCGCCAGCCGCCGTGTCAAGCGGCTCCAAACAAAAAAACCCGCCTTTTGAGGGGCGGGTTTCTTGTCCGGCTATGACGCTTGTGACTATTCGCAGAGATCCAGTTTGATATCCCAGTTCTTGATTTTCATGGTACCGTTCTTCTCAAGGTTGAGGTGCATCTTGAAAGCACGATCCCACAGCTGCGGCTCATGAGCAACCTTGCGGCGCATACATTCCGACAAAGCCATCTCGTAGTACTCGGTAAGGATCGGCTTGTAGTCCGGATGGGCGCATTTCTCGATGATGACCTTGGCGCGGTCGCGGGGGCAGAGACCACGAAGGTCGGCCAGGCCCTGCTCGGTGATGACGCAGTCCAGGTCGTGCTCGGTATGGTCGATGTGCGAGCAATGCGGCACCACGCAGGAGATACCGGTCGGATCGGTCTTGCTCGGACGGCTGGAAGGGGTGTGCATCATCTTCAGATAGCCGTTGCGCAGGAAGTCGCCGGAGCCGCCGAGGCCGTTGATCATCCGGGTACCGCCGACCAGGGTGGAGTTGGCATGGGCATATATGTCGATCTCGACCGGGGTATTCATGGCGATACAACCCAGACGGCGGATCGGCTCAGGGGCGTTGGAGATGGAGAGCGGACGGAGGGTGATCTTGTCGAAATATTTGTCCATGTTCGCGAAAAATTTCGGGAATCCCGGCTCTGCCGAGAGCGACAGGGAGCAGGAAGAGGCATGGTCCAGTTTGCCCGAGTCGAACAGATCGAGCATGGTATCCTGAAGCACTTCGGTGTAAACGGACAGGTTATAGAAGGGCCCCTTGGCCAGGCCGCCGATGACGGCGTTGGCGATGGAACCGACGCCTGACTGCAGCGGCAGCAGGTTGTCCGGCAGACGACCCATCTTCACTTCGTGGGTAAAGAATTCGATGACGTGGTTGGCGATTGCTTCCGAGGTGTCGTCCTGCTCGGCAAAAGCACGACCCTGGTCACGCAGCTTGGATTCGACGATAGCAACGATCTTGCTCGGATCGCAGGGGATGGCGGTGGAACCGATGCGGGAGCCGGCTTTGGTGATGTTGAGAACCTGACGATTCGGCGGAGTGCCGCAGGAGACCAAGTCGTGAATCCCTTCGAAAGAGGGCTGGCCGGTGTTGACCTCGATGATGATCTTGTCGCAGATCATCAGGATTTCCGGGATAACGCCGCAGGAAGATGTCGGAACCAGGCTGCCGTCTTCGGTAATGGCGGAAACTTCGATGATGGCCAGGTCAAGTCTGCCGGTAGGGCTGTCCTTGGTGTAAAAACCGTAGCCCAGATCCTGGGCGAAGAGGGAGAGATGCTTGTCACCCATACGGATGCGGCCTTCGTTGATGCCGGCAGCAATATTCTTGCCGGTCTGGTAAGGCCAGCGGCGGTCGATCATGTCATTAACAGCCCAGCGGTCTTCGGTCTCAGCCCCTACGGAGGCGCCGATGAAAAGATTGAACTTCCACTTGCCCTGAAGTTTGTTTTTTTCAACGTGCTCGGCAACAGCAATAGGCACAACTTTCGGATAACCAGCCGGAGTAAACCCGGACCAGCCGAGGTTCATGCCCGGCTTGAAGAACTGAATGGTGTCTTCGGCAGACATCACCTTGCTCAAAAGGGACTTGTGACGTACGCGGTCTTGCAGGGTACCGTAATTCTTTGTGTGTGGCATCTCCTACCTCCTGGTTTGATTTGGGGTTCACAGCATGGCTATGAAAAACCCTTTGCTAACTAAAGTAATTTCGATGGAATAACCGCAAAATATAACCGTTGCGGATTGAGTCTACAGAAAAGTAGAACCGGATTCTACTCAAGGGGGTTATTTTCGTCAAGTTAAAAATTTAATAATTCGGCGTTATACAATACCGTTGAGCTTGACTTCGCAATATGCTAAAAGTGAGACAAATTTTACCTGAAATTAGCGGAGGAGATGATGAGCGAGCAGAATGATTTCTGTTACACATTTGAAGGTGCTCTGGAGATGGCCATCAGCATGGAGAACGAAGGCTTCAGAAACTACCTGGAAGCGCTGCACAAGGTCAAATCAAAGCCGGCCAGAGCGATTCTGAAAGATGCCGCACTTGATGAACTGGCGCATAAATTTGAACTGGAAAAAGCACTTGTCGAAGGGAGCATGACTGCAGGGACACTGGAGAAGCCGCTCCCCACAATGAGCCTTGACACCGTCCTTGCCAAAAAGGAGCTGCACCAGGATTCAGACGGCAGAGAAGCGCTGGCATATGCGATACACCTTGAGACCGGCGCCATCCTCTTTTACAAAAAAATGGCCTCAGCCTGTGCCGGAGCTCCCATGGGAAAAATGATGGAGCGGCTTGTCGCCGATGAGAGCCGTCATCTGCAGCAGCTTGAAGATATGTACGAAGAGCACTTCCTGACCGAAAACTGAAGTTGATGAATCGCCGCAACATCGCTACCATTCTTAGCGGAATGGTGTTTGACGTCGAACAGTTCGAGGTCGAGATAGGCAAGGGGTGGCACACCTTCCAGGTGATTCGTCACCCCGGCGGAGTGGCTGTCCTGCCGCTGCACGCCGACGGCAGCGTTACGCTGATACGTCAACCCAGACCGGCAGTCGGGGAGCGGCTCATTGAACTCCCCGCCGGTCGTCTCGACCCGGGGGAATCTCCTGAAAACTGCGGTCGCCGGGAACTTCTCGAAGAGACCGGCCTTGTCGCTGAAAATTTCCACGCTATCGGCAGAATCCACTCATCACCCGGCGTCTTCGATGAAGTAATCCATCTCTTTGTCGCCACCGGCCTTACCCAGAAAGCTCCTGCCCCTGAAGCAGATGAAGATATCGAACCGCTGCGAATTCCTGTCAGCGAAGCGTTGCGCCTGGCGCGGCAGGGGATCATTACCGATGGCAAAACCATCGCCGCACTCTTAAGAGGGGAGCCGTTCTACCGATGATTCTCACCGCCAGAACAGATCAGGAAAGCGCCGGCCTGCGCCTTGATGACGCCGCCAAAGCGCTTTTCCCGCAACTTTCCAAGAGCCAGATCCGGCGGATCATCGACCTTGGAGGGTGTGCCGTCAATCAGGTCATGGTCAGGGTGGCCTCGCGCGAGATGTCTGTTGGTGACGAGATCATCGTCGGCGTCATGGAGCCGGAGCGTTTTGTCGACATCAAACTCGCAGCCGGTGACCTCCTCTTTGAGGATCGCAACTTCCTGGCGCTGAACAAGGACCCCGGCATCAACAGCCAGCGCACCCCATATCAGTTCAAGGGGACGGTCGAGTACGCCGTCGGCCAGTATCTGCGCGAAACAGGGAGCAAAGAGCCGGCGCGGGTGATCCACCGCCTCGACCGGGGCACCTCCGGCGTCATGTTCTTCCCGAAAAACAAGCAGGCAGCCACCTGGATCTCGGATCAGCTGAAAAACGGCCGGGTGGAAAAGGTCTACTGGGCAATAGTTGCGGATCTGCCGGAAGAGGAGAGCTGGCGGGTTGATGCGCCGATCGGCAAACTGAACAAGTTCCGCTACGGGGTAACCATCCCCGGCAAACCGTCCATAACCGAATTTCGTGTTCTTGCCAGCGGCGCCGGCGCTGTCCTGATCGAGGCAAGGCCGCTTACCGGCAGGACCCACCAGATCAGGGTGCATCTGGCGCACAGCGGTCTGCCGATAACCGGCGATCAACCTTACGGCGGCGCGCCGGCGCAGCGGATGTTTCTCCACTGCCGCAGCATGGCCTTCCTCGGCAGAAGCGGCGAAAGCATCCGTGCCCAGGCGCCTCTGGACGACAGCTTCAGACGGATGGCGGCTGCCTGCAAGCTGGAGCTGCCGGAGTAAAGAGCAGGACTGGTCAGTCACCGGTTTAATCCAGGACGTTTCCCACCCATACAGCCATCACCTTCAAGTGGTGGCTCTTTTTGTTAAGCTTTTGCCATCATCCGTGCACGGGATTAAAATTGACCGGGGCCCTTGCTTCATGTAAATTGGGGCAGTTTTGAAGTAATGCGTGAGTGTCGCGATGGAGAGCGTGACAGCAAACGTTGCAAAGCCGCTGCAAGCCGGATCACGGGCTTGGGCGGTTTTTTTGTTTGGCCGGGAGTTTCTTAGCCGGAGCTTCCGGATGGAAACTGACTGGAAAGCATTGATGCAGGCCGGGCACTTTTGCCCCAGGAGCCTCAATATGCGCAACATCCGAGACACAACGGCCCTCACCGCGGCAGTCGGCGCGTTGCTGCTGGCCGTTCTGCTGGCAGGCTGCAGCAGAGCACCGGGAATGGTCGCCTACCGGCAGGGGGACTATGCCGGGGCTCTCCGGGAGTTCCGGATCGAGGGTGGCCCGGCAGGGGAGTTCGCTGTCGGAGTCATGCTGTACAAGGGTGAGGGGGTGACGCGCGACCCCGTCGAGGCGGCGCATTGGTTCCGCCGGGCCGCCGACCATGGACACGCCGGCGCCCGCTACAACCTTGGGCTTGTCTATCTAAAGGGGAGGGAGTCGAAAAGGACTTTCGGGAAGCGTTTCGCTGGTTTCAACTGGCCGCCGGACAGGGGGACGGGAAGGCCTGTTACAATCTGGGGCTCATGTACGCCAAGGGTGAAGGGGTGGCAAAGAACCGCAAAGAAGCGGCCCGCTGGTTCCGGCTGGCCGCCGGGCTCGGGCACGCCAGAGCCCAGGTTGACCTGGCCTTCATATACCTCAAGGGGTACGGGGTTGTCAGGGACCGCGGCGAGGCCTTCCGCTGGCTGCGCGAAGCAGCCGGCCAGGGAGACGGCGAGGCCGAACTCTGTGTCGGGCTCATGTACGCCCGGGGGATCGGGGTGGCTAGGAACCGGGACAAAGCGACCGCCTGGCTCAGGAAAGCGGCGGACCAGGGATATTCCCGGGCGGGGCGCTATCTCAAGAAGCTTGAGGAAAGCGGCACTGCGGCGCTCTAAGCTGCTGAAGCAACCGGACTGTTGAGCAATTTAAGCGCACGAATAAAAACCATTCGACCCACCTTCCATTTAATCCGGGGCTGCTTTCATTCCCCCTGCAATTTCAATGTGAAAGGCTGCGCGCGCTGAACGATACTACCTCATCTCATGGTTCTCACAATCGTTGTCGTCTCGATCCTCTGATCGGTGACCATCGCGTCTGTCGTGCGGCACAACAACCGTCGTCGTCTTCGTTGTCCTGTTCCCCGCCTGATCCGTCACCACCGCCGTTATGGTATAGACCCGGCCATCCAGGTCATCCCCCTTCCGCCACGCCTCCAGCATTATGGCATCGCCGAAGTTCACCCCCTGCCGGTTGTATTTGCCGTATTCGTCGGCTACAGAGACGGTCACAGATCTGATATCCGCACCATGGCTAACAACTTTGCCGTCGATGGTCACCGCTACCAGCTTCTTGTTGGCGGGCCAGAGCTGCCGCGGAGAGGCGCAGATGGTTACATGGGGCGTTTGAGGCAGATAAAGAACCGTAGCGCCGGCAGTTGCCCGGTTACCGGCCAAGTCCGTTGCCTCAGCCTGCAGGCGGTTTTCTCCCTGCTGCATGCCGCCAAGCGCTACCTTCCAGGTTGTGCCGGTCGGATACTCAACCGCACCCGTTGCCGCAGTTGTGCAAGAGACGACAACGTCTGTCCCCTCTTCTCTCGTTCCGGTTACGGTCTGTGTTGCCGAATTGGTCGGCGTCATTACCGGGTCGATGGTCAGCGTGGGTGGTGTTTTGTCGAAGATGACGTTGCGCACTGCCGTGGTTTGGGTGCCGACTTCGTTGGTTGCCGTGACTTTAATCGGGTAAAGTTTCTCATCGTCGAAGGCCACAAGCTGCGAGAATATCCCGTTGATAACCGGCGGCGACATGACCGTCCCGTACACGGCAACCGTTATGCCAACCGAGGAATACGGATCGGAAGTCGTGCCGCTGACCGTCAGGCTGTTTTTGTTGGTGCGGATGTCCTGCACCGGTTCGGTAACGGCCAGGGAGGGTGCCTGGTCGTCGAACAGCACGGTTCGTTTCTGGCTGCTCGGATTTTCGGCCAGGTCTCTGGCAATGACTTCAATGGTGTTCGTGCCGGGAAGCAGCGTCACCCCGGAGATGAAACCGGTACCGTTCATGGCAGCCGTCCGGACTTCATTGCCCAGCCTGACGGTTACGGTGGAGGTTTCATCCACCGTGCCGCTGACTTCGGTCAGCGCCACAGCTGTCTTGCTGTTATCAGCCGGGACGATGATCTGCAGAAGAGGCGCTTTTCTGTCGAGGATGATGGTACGACTGTCGCTGCTCCTGTTGTTGGCAAGATCGACAGCAGTTACCGTAATGGGGTTGCTCCCATCCTGCAGAATAATTGCCTGGCTGAAACTGCCGTCGGCGGCAACTGTCGCGGCTGAGCCGTTTACCTCAAGAGATACAGTTCCGGAGTTGTCCTGCACCGTTCCGGCAACATTCAGGGTTTCCTGATTGGTGTAGCTGCCGTCTGCCAGAGTGGAGACGGTGATGGTCGGGGGGATGATGTCAAGCAGCGTGACAACGGCTGTGGCAATGGTCTCGCCGGGAGCAGGCGCCACCAGGTTGAGTACGAGAGAGTACACCCCGGCGGGAAGACCGTTCGTAGAGAGTGCAAAACTACCCGTAAATGTGCCATTGACAGCAATGTCCAGTTCCTGTTCAAGTGAAGTGACTAAAACCAGGTCGGCCGGATTGACAAGAGATCCCCTGACAGTAACCCTTGCATCAACATTCCCTTTATCGGTCAGGGTGTAATCCGCCTTGAGCGCAGCCCCCTGGGAAATGCCGTTTTTTTCCGGCGTGATACTGCCGGAGAGAAGAATGGTCGGATTAATCCCGAAAGAGATGCTGCCGGCAGACAGTTCGCTTGTCCCGCTCATGAGCCTGGCACTGACCGAATAGACGCCGGGCGGATTTACAGCCGTGTTCCACGAGATTGGCATGACAACTTTCGAGCCTGCCGCAATTGATGCCACACTCCTGTCGGAGAGGTCAAAGGTAGTTCCCCCCGGAGCCGTGATTCCCAGCTTCAGGATGGCGCCATCATAGGACTTGTCTATTGTCAGGTTTGCCAAGGTAATATTGAAGACAGCGTCTTCATTGGCTTTGAACGCTGGTTTTGTTGCGGCAACACCTATGGAAAGATTCGGCAGATTAAATGCCGTAAAAGCGGTGTTATTGGCTTCGATGAACTCAAGTACGTTGTTGTCACAATCGGCAACGGCATAGATGAGATGCTCTCCCGCCTTGCCGATTATGTTCCATGGATAAAGCACGACAGCACTTGCACCAGCCGCGAGAGACGGGACCTCCAGGGTGGTCAAAAGCTGTCCGCCATCTGCCGGATTACCGTTATAAATGGCGACCCGACTCCCTCCGGCTGCAGCTTTACCCAGGTTGGCAATTGTTACCGACAGACCGACTGTTTCTCCATCCGGGGGGGATGCGGCAACCCTGGCGGTCAGATCGGAGAGGCTGCTTCCCCAGGTAAAGCGGCTTTCCCGGATGGAGGTCAATCCGCCTGAAGTGAGTACAGCCTTAATAACATGCATCCCCGGGGCAAGCGCTGCTGAAGGAATGCTATAAGATTGGGTAGCAAATCCGGCAAGAGATAACGTATCGGTCCTGACACTCGTTCCGTCGAGGAACAGTTCGATTCCGGCCTCGAGGGAACCGAAAAGTTCCGTTTTGACAACTACTGGCATGGTGACTTCCGGATAATCGCTTCTGTCGCTGCTGAGCCCGAGCAGGACGGCGTCGCCCATATCGAAGGCCTTGGCGCCGGAGGCAAGCAGCAGATCCCCTTGATAGAGACCGTAGACCAGCTTGTGAATGCCGGTTGATGCAGTTGATAGTTGAGCGGTGCTGGTTGAGAGTACCGGAGTGGCGGCCGCAAGATTGAGATTGCTCTCCCCGGCTGCAGTATAGCTGCCGGAGGGGTCAACCACCCAGGTCTTCAGCGATGCGGTCAGATTCTGATTGCTCTCGATGGTGAGAGAAAGATTCATGGTGTCGCTGGCAGCGTATCTGGCTTTGTCCAGCAGGGCCTCCTTGATCTTCACCTGGATACCGGCCACATCGAACGGCTGCAAGGCGTTTGTCATGCTGCCGTCAATTTCTGTCAGCTTGCCTGTTATGGTGTAGGTTCCAGCCGTCATGATTGACGGTAGGACCAGGCTTCTGTTATCCGTAGCGGCAAAGGCAAAGGCAGTGCTGAAGTTACCGGGGCCGGTGAGGGTCAGGTCGCCTATTGCAGTGCCAGTGATGGTGATGGCTACCGCTTCGCCCGGCTGATAAACCTGTTTGTCGGTGGTAATTGCCAGAGCTGCATCGGCCTTGTGGATATAGATGGTGTTCAGGTGAATGGAGCGGCCGGTCTGGTGGTAGATGCCGTAAAAGAGTTTTTCGCCGGTTACCCGGGACAGAGGCACGGTGAATATCAGAGTCTGGCTGCCGGCAAGGACAAGGTCCTGTTTCTCCTCGTAGCCGGCATAGTTGACCCGGGCGAAAAGGTTCGGGCCAGCGCCGTTATCCTGCTGAGTTATGGTCAGGGTAAGAATGGCCGTGTCCCCTTCATTGTAGTTCTGTTTATCAAGTGTGGCGCTCACGGCTAGATTGAGCCCGGTGAGACGATACTCTACGATCCCTTCCGTGACCGTTGTCCCGGCTGATTTGAGCCGGTAGGTGGTGGTGTAATCCTTCTCGTCCAGGTCAATGGCAGTCTGGAAATTGAATGCTATTTCCATCTCCTCGCCCGGCTTTAACCATTCGCTGCGGGTGGAGTCGGCGAGGTCGTCAGCTTTGAAGGCGAGTTCGAACACCCCGTCCTGATTGCCGTTGTTTTTAACCTTGAAGGTCATGGTTGCTATACCACCTGAGGCAACAGCCTGATAGTCCGGAACCCTTGTCAACTTAAAGACCGGTCCAAGCAGGGTGAACGGTGCACTCTGCATTGCCAGCTGCCGGTTGGCATTGTCCAGCAGTTCCGCCTTTATGGTGTAGCTCCCCGGCATAGCAGCGGCAAGGTTGATGGAGAACGGTTTCGCTTGCGGCAGCGGATCAAGCGCTTGCAGCAACCCGACCTCCTGGTCGGCACTCCAGACGGCATTGCCGTTTGCGTCGAGCACGGCAAGTTGCAGAGTGCCGTCGATCCGGTTATAGCCAAGATTGGTCAGGTTGATCGTAACCGGCACAGCTCCTCCGGCCTCTGCCCCCACGGCGAGCGTCATATCCGCCCTGGTTTCCTTACGCACCTGGAAGGCCGACAGCGCGGATACTGCCGGAAGCCGGCTGGTTGCCGTCAACTGGTAGCTCCCTTCGGCGAGGTCGAATGACATGTTGTCTGCACTGCTTGCGCCCGATGCAATATAGTAGCTCTTTGTCTGCTGATTGATGCTGCTAGCGCCCTGGGTCAATTGATAGTCGATGGAGAACCGGCTGCCTGTCAGGCCGGAATTGGTAACGGTCACCGGCAGGGTGATTTTCCCCTCGGGATAGATTGCTGCCGGAGTTACCGCCAGAGTGGCTGACGGGCCGTATTTTACCTGTTGTTCTATGGTCTGGACCAGATCGCCGCTGATGGTGAAGGTTTCAGTGGAGTCGGTGCTGATCTGCCGGCTGTACTGGAGAAGCTTTGTCTGGCCGGAAGGAATAGTAATGATCTCCGCCAATGAGGTGGTGGAAGGTATGACGGTTACTGACGCCTCAGTTTTACCGGTATTTGCAAGCGTCAGAGTGACCGTGAAAGGATCGTTCCCGGCAACGGCAGGGATGGCTGCTGCTGCCGTCACTTTGGGCGCTGCGACTTCGTACCGGTCGGCAGTTTCAGCGACTGTCTCACCGTTCTGGATGATTGTGCCTGTCAGAGCAGCAACTCCCTCAGCACCGACGGCGGTCGTGATGGAGAACGGCTGGCTTTCGCCGGCAGTAAGATTGAAGGTGCTGGCGTAGAGAGTCTGCTCCACAGCAGCGGTGAGTTTGCGCCGCAGAGAGAAAGCGAGGTTTGCCGCTTCAACTGCGGCGAGGTTTTTCACTTCGCCGGAGATAGTGACGGTCTCACCGGGTCTGTAGAACTTCTTGTCAGCAGTGAAGCTCAAGAGGGTGTTCCCCTTGACGACATAGAAAGGGTATTCGGCAGCGGCAATGCTCTGCCCGGTGCTGGAAAAGAGCGACCCTTGCAGGTAGTATTTACCTGCTGAGACTGTCGTGCCGATGGCGTTGTTCAGGTTGCCCAGCACGTTTGGAGCCAGGTTGGCCGGAATCTCGGTCTGCCAGATGAGGTCGCCGGGGTTGTGCCCCTGGGTAACGGTAAGTTCATGCAGTGTCGGCGTATTGGCACTGTTGCTGGTAGATAAAGTCGTTTCGACCTCCAGCCAGCGTCCTTTCGGGCTCGTAACAGGAGAACCGCTCGTGGTGATGTAACCGCTCCAGGCGGCGCTGGCCAGGCCACTTTCAGCCTCTGCGCTGCGGGTTCTGAATGTCATTGAAGTTCCGTTCGGTATGTCACCGCTAAATGAGAGCTTATCCCATGCTTCGGAACGACCGGCGTCATACTTCAGATTCAAGGTTCCTGAAGCCGGATACGTTTGGGTCGTCACCGTAAAATTATCATAGTACGTTTTTACTTTACCGTTGAGCCCATTGACTACCAGCCTGATATATGTCTGACCTACCGGCCGGTTGTAAGTGGTGAGGATAGTAGACCAGCCGTTGCCGTTCCAGTAATATGCTGAATAGGTGGAGCCGATTCTGCGGATTCTGAATTTCCCCGTATACTGTCCGCCACCGGCGTTGTTGCACTGATAGTTTAAGTCACATGTACCGTAAGTCATTGAGCCCCACAGATCGACCCACAAAAACATTCCATTATTGTTGTATATACACAGACTAGCCGGATGCTTGCTGCCATCGGAAGAATTAGCCGAATCCACCTGATAATCGACCTGCGTATCGAAATCCCCGGTAACCGGGGCGATTAGATCAGCCGTGGAGGCAGGCCAGTAACCGGGGTTAGGCATCTCTATTAGCAGACGCCCGTTGACAACTGTTGGTGGAGGTCCTCCGGCAGAGCTGGCGAAAGGTTTCCAGCGATCAAGATTCAGAAAACCGGCATCAAATGAATCGTTGAAGGATGTCAGGGTGACACTATCCGGAAGAGAAAAAGTATCTACCCCGCTTCTGCTCCCCTGCTGGAAGTCATACTGGGATGTCCAGCTCTTTTTTACCTGACTGCCGCCTGCATTGGTTACCTGCAGATGCAGGTTGCCCGCCTGCAAGGCGGCGTCGCCATTGGCAATGCTACTCAGTGCAACGACGCTCTCGGAGGAGAGATACGATTGTTTGTCCGTCCTTAATGTCAAGGCAGCCTTGGCACCGGTTATCGTCAGGCTCTTCTGTTCAATTTCAACTTTACCGGTTTTCAGATCGTTACAGGTCACCACCAGAACATAGCCGCCGGCAGATGCACCGGCAGGTATGGGAAGGTTCACGGCCAGCAAACCGTTAGCCGTAACGGTCTCAGTCAGACTCTTCTCCGCAATAATAGCCGATTTGGCGTCATAAAGGGTCAACCGGTATTGCGCCTGGGTATCGATGCCGCCGCTGTTGGCGATAGCCGGGGTTATAACCGCTCCTGCAGTAAATGCGCTCTGGGCAAGCGAAAACGCCAAGGACGATTGCGGCACCGTGATGACGGCGCTTTTGACAACCGAGGCTCCTCCCGGCAGCGTAATGGTGACGCTAACCGCATGCTCTCCGACGGCCATGGTTTCAGGAAGGGCAATGGCATACTGCAGAGGCTGGGTTTGTCCCTGGCCGATGGTGACACTCCTGGTGTCGGCAAATCCGGCATCCGCCACGGTTACCGTAACAGAGGCGCTCTCCAGATTGAACCTGCCGCTGTTGGTAAGCGTCAGCGCCAGGCTGGCCGATTCCCTTATCCGGTAGGAGGCTTTGTCGAAAGAGAGCATCGGCGTAACGACATTGGCAAGGAGAACGGTTGTCGGCCTGCTGCTCCTCGTTTCATCGCTTTGTGTGTAAGTGAAGGTATAGGTACCGAATTTTAGCGCCGGCATGGGGATAGAGACATTCACTGTTTTTTCTTGTCCCTGATCAATCGCAAACGGCGCCACTGCAGCGGCAACAGTAACGCCGTCAGGATCTTTCAGGGTAACGTCGAGAGTGCCCCTATTGACCGCAACCTTGCCGCTGTTGGTGAGTTTGAACGGAAAGCTGCTTGCCCCGGCGACAAGAGCCGCTGGCAGTTCCGGAATGACGGTAATCCGGCTGAGCAGAATCTCGAATGGCGCTGCATCCCCGCCGATCTTGTTGTTGGCGGTATCGAAGGCTTCGGTGGAGATGGTGTAGGAACCAGCTTGAGCGTTCGCCGTCAAGGCAAATGAAAATGGCTGACTGTTGGTTCCGTTTGCTTCAAGGGTCATATCTCGTGAACTGCTGAATATCGCCATATTGGCTGGATCGATGACCTTGATGGTCAACTTGACGGCAGTGGCCACGTTCTGGCCGTTCTTGAGATTTACGGCAAAATTAACTGTTTCACCCCGGTCATAAATGCTCTTGCCGGTGGTGGTAGTCGTTTCGGCCTTCGGGTAAATCCCCTTGAAGCTCAGATCATAAGTGCCGATTTCTTTCCCGTCCTCATCATAAACCCATGAGCGCATGGTTTCGAACATGTAACGGCTGTCGATAAAGAGTTCGGAACCTGACACGGTAGTTTCGCTATTTGGATCAACGGTGAGCTGCCATTCGTGGAATCTGGCCGTGTGGCGAAATTCGTTCTTTACCGTGAGGTTGCGGGATTTAGCGGAATTGTTGAAAACGTGCAGTGAATAGACAAACGGTTCGTTGAAAAAGACCTGCTGGTTGGGAGTTGTGGCAGATAACCAGATATCTTTGGATATTGTGCCGATCAGCGGCGGTCTGCTCACCACAAAGCGTCCGGAATCGGTCTCGGCTTGCGGCTGGATAACGTTTCCGGCGGCGTCGAGGAGGATGTAATCAATATGGTAGATGCCGAGTCTGGCGCCCGCTGGTGATTGCCAACTGACGGTGGTGATGGCGGTCTGGTCGGCTGGGATGGGGAAAGTTATCAGTTGCTCGGAAAGGAGGGTGGAACGGTCGGGGGTGAAAATCTGGAGCATTGCGGAGGCGGCAGCGGTGCTGGTTGTGTTTCTCAGCTCAATCGGCACGGTAGCCGTATCACCGGCCCTGACTTCCGGCAGCAGGCTTGGCCGCTTCGCCCAGGTAAGAATATCGCGCACCAGGGCGACCTCTTCCTGCGATGCCTGGCCATGGCCATAGGCCCAGTCGGAGTACATGCTGGTAAGGATCACCCGCCCCTGGCCATGCTCGTACATGAGCAGGGCAGGCTGACCGTTGGCGGTACGGCGCAGGAGGATGGTGGAGCCCACCGGATAGCCGGTGAAGTAGCCATCCACGTTGACCGTCGGCGTGGTGCGCGACTGGCCGGAGAGCATCTGGTGCCAGGTTTCGATGGCGACAGAATCGGCAAAACAGTTCTGGTCCTCTTCCCAGCCATAGCCGGTAATCGGTGAACCGTCCGGAGTGGGGATGGCAGCGTAATCGTAGCCATGTTTCTGGGTAAGGACAATGAGGGTGCCGCCGTTTTTGACGTACTGGTCGAAGGAAGCCTTGAGCATGGCGGAGTCAGCCAGGCCAACCAGTGCGCCGGAAGGGATGAGCAGCACCGGTTGGTTCTTGAGGAGCGCGGACGGGTCGAGGGTCTCCTTCACCTCCCGGATCGGCTCCTTCAGGCGCTTCAGCAGCAGCTCGGCGGCATTATCGACAAAGGCATCGGAGAGAAGGGCTACATCGGCGGAGGCGTAGTAGGTTTCTTCGAAGGAGTGTTTGGCTTCCTTCTGGGCGCGGTCGAGGATGGTCTGGAATTGTTGTGCCGCGGCATTGTAATCGGTTTCATTTGTCTTGGCCGCTATATTGGCATAGGCACTGGTGAGAGTTTTCTCCAGGAAGAGTCCGTTATATCCCTTCTTTATGGCGGTCCGGCCATAGAGGTCTTTCCATGCCTGTTTGGTGACGTCAAGTTCTTCCAGTTCGATGAGGCGGGAGGATACGTCGAAGTTGTCATCGGGGTGAGCGCCGCCGGGGCCGGTGTTGTTGGTGGAGGGATAGTTGAAATCAACATAGAATTTCTCAAATAGGCCACCACCCACTCTTATTGCAGATGGCACTAGAAAATGAAAAGCTTCCTCAGCTTCGTAAGCATTCATTTCTATGTGTGTATCTCCATATATGCCATGTTCATAATCTACAAGCCAATCGCCATATCCGTAATCCAACTTGTAACCACTAGCTTGCGTTGCTGTCGCCATCGAAAAAGTGAGATCCGCTATTAAGGCACGAGATCCTATAGGTTCAGCATAGGATGAATCTGCAAAAAGAAAGTTAACCAAGGGTTGGACCTTTAAATCCCAGTTTCTAGTCACCCACCATTCAAAACCTATTTTTTTATCAGCTTGGTACATATGGGGAATACCATTTGCGTGTGAAGGGACTGCCATATCTTGAAGAAGGTGGAGAGAATGCCCCAGATATTTCCAGCTTTTATCCTTTACGGCAAGCTTATAATAAGACACCGCTTTTTCTTTTGCCGTAGCAAATATTCCATATAACCCCTTATTGGTGCTCGGGTTAAAAAAGTGCGTTAAGTATAAGCCCCGGCTATCTTCATTAGTAGTCGCATCGGTTATAGTACTTTCATTATCAGTAAGAGCTCGCATCACTGAAGGGCTGTGATTAATCCTATAAATTGAGTTATAGGTAATTTTTTCGTGCCCGCCTGGATACCTTTTACCATCTTCTGCAATATCAGTTTTTACGGTATAAGAATTGCCAGTGGTTGAAAATATGCCAATAAAAAAAATAGCCGTAAGAATTCTGTTAACTAATAGCATTCTAACCCCGCTGTTATTAATTAATGTTATGTTTGTTTTTGAACATAATTATATTGTCCTTAGCAAACTTATATTCTCTTGTACTAGGCAGGAACTTACTCATCATCTTATTTAAAACGTATACTGCCTCAGGTTCTTTTAGTAAACTATAAATATGAAAATACTCCTCTAGAAACTGTTTATCTTCGTTGCTATTTGGATACTTCTTTTCAAATGTAATATATGCATTTTTCAAGTAATTACGTTCATCAGTATCAACTGAATGATAGTTGCCTCCTGTTGTCATAATTCGTAAACCTTCCCATAAATTTAAGATGTTTTCTGCAAATATCTTATCAGTCTCAATTGGTTGCATGGCAATTTCTAAATTGTCATTATCAATTAATTTTACCTTATAAAACTGGTAGTCATATTTAAGACTATATGCAGCCAGATTTGCCCCATAATATTTCCTGCCGAATATTAATCCATTAATGGAAATGGCTTTCATTGTTCTTGGAACAATAAATTCGCCTTTTTTGTTAGTTATAGTAGAATGTATTTTATAATAATGGAAAAAGTTGCCACCTACATTATTAGATTCAACTGCCCATCCAGTTTTTATGATTATGTTTTCTAAAGGTGTATTTGTTTTTATATCAATAACCCTTCCATGGATTGTATGCGTAAATGGGAAGAATATCAGTGAAAGATTTGAGCCAATGATTGACAAAATATAAGACATACAAGCAATAAAAATTATTACTGTAATTAGATTAAGCCTGCGTTTCAAAACAAAATAGATTACTAATATTGCAACAAATAATAATAACAATATTAATGCGTTTCCAATCATATTCTTTCCTCCATCGTCAACCACAGGGGTCAACTCTCCATTCGCCACTTATTAATCAGCTTTATCACATTTGCTACCAACTTCTGCAATGGTTCGTTTTGTTCAATCTTTTTTACAAGTCCCTTACTTGCCTCACCTACTGCCGTTGCCCCGATATCGCGAACTTATTTCCTTTGGTAGATTCTATTCGTAAGAAGTTTTTCATAAGGGTCAAGTCTCGGTGAATTCTATTCGTAAGTGCACCAGTTGAAGTTTTTCATAAGAGTCAAGTTTCCAAATATCAAATTGATAACGCTGACGCCACTCTTTCTACGTGTTCTCGCAATTTTGTATCTACATCCATTTTCCTCGCCAGCAGTCGCCGCGCTTCAGCAATTGCGGTCTCACCAACACCAAAATACTCACCTATTTCC
>JBBRBA010000068.1:0-18006 GCA_038206285.1 Geobacterales bacterium | reverse complement strand
GGGGGTGCGGGAGAGAAAACCGTCAAAGTGAGATTCAGGGACTTTGCCGGCAATGTAGCGGAAAGCTATGCCACGATTACGCTGTAGTAGCAGTTGAATCAGCATCGATCAAAAGCCCCGGCAGACAACCGGGGCTTTTTTGTTGCTGCCCCGGGAAGCGCAAGCGTCATCCGCCACTTTGTCGGTTACATGGCTGTCTGCTTCGCAAAAAGAGAGTAATTGTTGTTGAAATCGGCTTGCCTTAATCGCAGGCGTTGACTACAGTACAGGCAATCGCCGTAAGGTTTATTATGTGGGGGCAGGGTGCAGGATTTTTTGCGGGAGTATCTGACGGTTCACGGCTACTGGGTGCTCTTTCTCTGGACTTTTCTGGAGGGTGAGGCAGGGCTTATCCTTGCAGGTTTTCTGGCGTTTGGGGGGTATTTTACTGTTTCAGGAGTAATGATAACCGCTTTTTTCGGAGCGTTCTGCGGCGATCAATTCTATTTTTATCTTGGCAGGCTCAAGGGGAAGTACCTCCTCTCACATTCTCATTATCTCGCCAGAAAGCTGCGCAAAGGGCTGCGGCTCATTGAGCGCTACGGCAACCTGGTTGCTTTTACCTCGCGTTATACCTACGGGTTCAGGATCGTACTCCCCATTATTCTCGGAATGACCCCTTTCCCTTCTGTCAGGTTTCTCTGGCTGAATCTTGCAAGCGCCTCTATCTGGTCGATTGTCTTCACCATTGCCGGCTATCTGTTCGGCAAAAGTGCCACCCTGATAGTCGGCCGCGATGTGAAACGTTACGAGCACTATCTGCTTGCCGTTCTGGCCGCGGTTATTGTTCTGATCTGGCTGGGGCATTTTCTGCAGGCGTGGCGCCGGCGTCTGCCGGCGCGCCGGCGTCTGCAGCGGATGAAAGGAAAGGGGCTATGGCGGCGTTAGTCCGAAATTGTCAAGCCAGCTTCCAGGCTGCGGCTGCGGCTCCCATAATACCGGCATTATCCCCGAGTTCACCCGGTAACAGCGCTACCCTGGTAACTGCTGCGGCAAATGCCCTGGTGTGCAGTTCTTTGCGGATGGCCGGAGCAAGCAGTGCAAAACTTGCGGCAACTCCGCCGCCGACAATGATTGCGTCAAGGTTAAGCAGGTTAACTGCTGTTGCCGAGGCGATGCCGAGGTAGCGGCCTGCTGTTGCCAGGCATTCGCTTGCCACGATGTCTCCTCCGGCAGCAGCTGCTGAAACATCTGCGGCGCTGACAGTTGCCAGCGGCAGATCAGTCAAAACGGATTTCCTGCCGGCAAGAATATTCGCTTTAGCCAGTCGTGTTATTGCCGTGGCAGATGCATACTGCTCCAGGCAGCCATGATTGCCGCAGGAGCAGAGGTGACCGTCAGGTTCCACTGTAGCGTGGCCATACTCAGCGGCGAAGCCGTCACTTCCGGTCCATAATTTACCATTCAGTATCAGTCCGGAGCCTACACCGGTGCCGAGGGTGAAATGCAGCAGCGAGCCGAACGGGCGGCCTGCCCCGTAGGTCTGTTCGGCAACTGCCGCTGCATTGGCGTCGTTAAGGGTGGTAACCGGAAGTTTCAGTTCATGTCCAAGCCACTGTTGCAGATTGAAACCGCCCAGAGGCTGCAGGTTGACGGATGAGATGATGGTGCCGCTGCTCGCGATCAACCCGGGAACTCCGGCGCCGACAGCTACAACTTTGATGCCGCTTTGCGCAGCATGGCCGATCAGCTTTGCTGCCGCAGATGATATGGTCTGCAAAAACGTGTCAAGGCCTGCATCCATTTTGCAGGGAGAGCCCGATCGCTGCAGGATGCTGCCGTCTTTGGCAATCAACGCCAGGCGGATATTGGTGCCGCCGATATCCATGGCAACGCAGGCTGTTTTGCTCATCAATTCCCCCGTAATAATTGCTCAGGTTGAATAATTCAGGTTTCCGGTAATAATGTTCTAGTAAATGATACTGCATGAATTCCACTCGCGCCGCAGCTGCCGGCATTATTGTCCAGACAGCACAGTTTTACAAGAGATTGAAGCATAATTGCTGCCCCGTATAAATAGAATGGGAGTATATTTTTTACTTACAATAAACTTGACATGCTTATCTGATGAAGCTAATCTGGCTTTCAATTAAAAACAATCAGCCTGTCATGCGGCTGCAGCTCATGATTAACAGGTTTGATTGAATTTTAACAAAGCTAAATATCTGGAAGGAGATAGTTAAAGATGACAAAAAAATTGAATGCGCTTGAATATCACTCCATGGGGCGCAGAGGGAAGATCGAAGTAGTCTCAACCAAGCCGTGTCAGACGGCGCGTGACTTGTCGCTTGCCTATTCACCAGGTGTTGCCGAGCCCTGCCTGGAAATAGAGAAGAATCCGGATGATGCCTACCTGTATACTGCCAAAGGTAACCTTGTTGCCGTAGTTTCCAACGGCACCGCCGTTCTTGGTCTCGGGAATCTCGGCGCTCTGGCCGGCAAGCCGGTCATGGAAGGGAAGGGGGTTCTCTTCAAGCGTTTTGCCGATATCGACGTTTTCGACATCGAGCTTGATACTGAAGATCCGGATGAAATCATCAGGGCCTGTCAGCTCCTTGAGCCGACATTCGGCGGCATAAACCTCGAAGATATCAAGGCTCCCGAGTGCTTCTACATTGAAGAGAAGCTGAAGGAGACGATGAAGATACCCGTTTTCCATGATGACCAGCATGGCACCGCCATCATCTCGGCTGCCGGTCTGATCAACGCCCTTCTTCTCATCGGCAAGAGCATCGGCGAAATCCGTCTGGTTGTAAACGGTGCCGGCGCATCAGCCATTGCCTGTGCAAACCTCGCCATTTCTCTCGGGCTAAAGCCGAAGAACCTGATTATGTGCGATACCAAAGGGGTCATCTACAAGGGTCGCGTTGAGGGGATGAACAAGTATAAGGAGCGCTTTGCCATTGACACAAATCTGCGCACCCTGGAAGAGGCGGCAGTGGGCGCTGATGTTCTTTTCGGGCTCTCCTCGAAAGGGGCGTTTACCGCCGAGATGGTCCGGACGATGGCTGCCAATCCGATTATCTTTGCCATGGCCAATCCTGATCCGGAGATCACTCCGGAAGAGGCGCATGCCGTGCGCGGTGATGTCCTTATCGCTACCGGCCGGTCCGACTATCCGAACCAGGTAAACAACGTGCTCGGCTTCCCCTTCATCTTCCGCGGGGCGCTGGATGTGCGCGCCACTTCTATCAATGAAGAGATGAAGGTGGCGGCTGTCTTTGCCCTTGCCGAGCTTGCGCGTGAGGAGTGTCCCGATTCTGTCTGTCGTGCTTACGGCAACGTCAAGTTCGCTTTCGGCCGTGATTATATCATCCCCAAGCCTTTTGATCCGCGGGCGCTTTTGCGGGTGGCTCCGGCTATTGCCAAGGCGGCAATGCTCTCGGGCGTTGCCCGGCAGCCGATCGAAGACATGGAGAAGTATGTCGAGCACCTGGAGACACTGCAGGGCCCGGCCAAAGAGACTTTGCGGATGATTATCAATAAGGCGAAGAGCGATCCGAAGAGGATTGTCTTTCCTGAGGGGGATAACGAGAAGATTCTCCGTGCTGCCAGTGCTCTGGTTGAGGAGGGGATTGCCATCCCGATTCTTATCGGTAACGAAGTGAAGATCCGGGCTGCCATCGAGGACCTCGGCATTGAGCTTAACGGTGTCACTGTCATCGATCCGGCTACTTTCGAGAAGTCCGAGGAGTATGCGCTGGAACTTTACCGGCTTCGCCAGAGAAAGGGGCTGACTCTTTCCGAAGCCAGAAGGCTCATGACCAGAAAGTCGCGCACGCATTTCGGCTGCATGATGGTGCGTCAGGGGGATGCTGACACGCTTCTGTCAGGAATTGACACCCATTACCCCGAAACCATTCGGCCGGCGCTCGAAGTAATCGGCAAGCAGCAGGGACTTTCCAGCGTTCATGGTCTTTACATGATGGTTTTCAAGAAGGGAATTTTCTTTCTGGCAGATACCACCGTCTGCATCGATCCTACGGCCGAGGAACTGGCCGAGACGGCAATTCTTGCTGCTGAAAAGGCGAGGATGCTCGAAGTTGAGCCGTCAGTAGCAATGCTCTCCTTCTCCAATTTCGGCTCGGTTATTCATCCGCTGACATTGAAGGTCAAGAAGGCAACGGAGCTGGTCAAGCAGAAGGCTCCCGAGCTGATTGTCGACGGGGAGATGCAGTCTGATACAGCCGTAGTAGCCGATATTCTGCAGACAAGCTTCCCGTTTGCCTCTCTCAAGGGCGCAGCAAACATTCTCATTTTCCCGGATCTCAATTCCGGCAATATCTGTTACAAGCTCCTGCACCACCTGGGTGAGGCTGAAGCTATCGGCCCGATCCTGATGGGGATGAACAAGCCGGTTCATGTTCTTCAACGTGGTGACGATGTGAATGATATTGTCAACATGGCGGCTATTGCCGTTGTTGATGCGCAGAACAGCTGATTGCAGCGGTATAGCGGTAACAGCGAAAAAAGAAAGCCCGGCAGAGTATCTGCCGGGCTTTCTTCGCGGGCGGTTTATCAACCGGTGGGATAACGGTTATTCACCAAAGAACATATTTTCATGGCAATAGCTAATTAGCAGGTAATACTCCGCTTTGGTTTCCCTGCCATGGATTAAGTTGTTCCGCTCAGTCGCCCACCCTCATCGTATCATCGAAAGTAAGACCGGGTGACAAACTGTACGTTTGCCCGGCTGTAACAGTAAAGGTAGTAGCCGGATCTAGATGGTAGTTCGATCCTGCTTCGCTGCCGGGGGTGTATATTTCATCCGGATCTCTATCAGAAGGACCGTTATTGCCGGGATCGAAGATCGCAACAAGATGGTATTGGCCGGCCGGCACATTGGTAAACGTAACGGTGGTTGGCGTGTCGGTAAGCTTGGTCATTTGATTAAAAGTGCCATTTATGGCGAAATTGTCAAACGCATTCCCTGCCGGACTCAGCATCATGATCACCGGCTTACTGGCGCTCACCGTGCCTAAAAACCCAGTGTAGGCTACAGTGCCCGTCACAGTGCCGGTGTTGCTGGTATCGGTAGGCGTAACAAACTCTCCGGATACATCGCCGGCTTGAATAATACCTCCCGCCCCAAACACTATGTCACTGTTTACAAGAACAAAATATTTACCGCTGCTATAACCTGCAACAAAGCCAAGCTGGCTTCCCGCATCTGTATTGATTGCAACCTTATTGCCGACAAGGGCGCCGTCCATATTAATATATTGTCCGTAAACATCCCAGCAACTGCCTTCGCCGGCATTACAGATGCCATTCCTGTTTGCATCATTATTCATGTCTACCCATACGGCAAGATAGTTGGTGCCGTCAAAGGCTATGCTTGTCGCCATTTGTTGACCTGCTTCGTTAGTGACGGTTATCACTGACCCTACGAGTGTACCATCGGGTTTTACCAGTTGACCGAATAAGTCCCATTCTTCGGTGGTGGTGTTAACCTCGTCATTCCAGACAACCATATGGTTTGTACCATCAAAGGCGACGGCAAGGGGATTGTCGCTGTTTGCTTGACTGGCGTTTATGGAAATTTCAGCCCCAGGTGTACCTGTCGGGCTGACAAACCGTCCCCGTACCTCATAATCCTGTGAGTCCTCTCTCCAGACCACGAAGAAGTTCGTCCCATCAAAAGTCATGGTGTTTCCGGCACCGTTACCAGTGCTGATCCGGAATTCGCTACCCATGGTGCCGTCAGGAGAGATAACGCGCCCGGCAATATACCGGTTAGTCGAATTTTCACACTGGTCAACATTTGTGAGTTTGGTATATGTAGCCAGGTATTTTCCACCCCCGTAAGCCAGAATATTTATTCCATCGAATTCTATGCCGGAGCTGATGATAAAAGATGTGCCGACAACAGCCCCTGCCTTGTTTATAAACTGGCCTCGAAGGGAGAAGCTGCACTGAGTTGGCGAAAGACCCTCATTGTCTTCCCACACCATAAGATAATTAGTGCCGTCAAAAGCGATGGACGATGCAATGGCATGTTGGCTGGTTTCAATAACAGAGCCGATCTTGGCGCCGGTGGACGATACCAGTTGAGCGCCGACGTGTGTATTAATCTGGTTTGCAGTACCATTAAGATTATACTCAAGCCCCACAAGATAATTTGTCCCATCAAAGGCTGCGCTCATTGAAACTGCATTAGTTGCTATGGGGGTATTCGCTATGGGGGCATTCGTGGAGCCCTGACCTGAAAGCTGCACATGAATAATCGTTTTTTTGGGGTCATTAGAGCTGACATCCAACAGTGCGTTCACTTTTTCGTTGGCAACCTTTGGCGTAAATGTGACATCAAAAGTGCATGAACCGCCATTCGGTATGGCGCTGCATTTATTGTCCGCACTGAAGACATCTGCATTTGTTCCGGAAACAGTAGTAGAGCTGATCACAAGGTCGCTCATGCCGTTATTTTTAATGGTAATTGTTTTTGTGCTTGATGAAGTTCCTGCTGCTATCTTTCCAAAATTAATGGATGCAGGTGTAGCTGATATTTTCGGAGGAGGCACTTGACCGGAAAGTTTGACATTGAGTGTCGGTTTTTTGGGGTCATTGGAGGTAATAGCAAGTACGGCTGTTTTTTTGGTATAGGGGAGATTCGGCGTAAACGTAACGTTTACAAGACATGACCCGCGCGGAGGAATTGCGCCGCATTGGTTGGTCTGACCAAATTCATCCGGATCCACACCAGTTATGCTGACAGCGGTTATGGTGAGATCTATCTTGCCGGTATTCCTGATCGTCACGTATTTTTGTTCCGAGGCACCACCAAGCTTAACCGAGCCCAGATTGACCGACGCAGGAGCTGCGGAAATCTTTGGTGCTGCCACTGCTGCAAAAGAGTAGCCTGTGCAAACAGACAATAATAAAAACAGCTGGAGTAATGCGATTTTTGTCAACATTTCATCTCCTCCTTTTGACTTGCCGGTTATTGTGAACCTCGGGGGCAGTGGGGGTGGCTTGACATTTTGAAAGTTCTTCTAAAATCGCTGCCGGAAAAGCCGAATAGCAGAAAGCCTGGCTTGTTTCCATTCATTTCTCCGTTAGACAGAGTGAAATTAAATGAAATTATAGCATATCTTCTTAACATAGAGTACAGGTTAATTAACATTATTGATTTAAACAGCCTTAACCAGATGTCATGTTTTTCGACAATAACATCGATAAAACAGGCGGTTTATTTCATAGACAGCAGATCATTCTGCTGTTTCAAGCATGAATTTGGTAAGGTTACCGGTTAGAAATTGAGGGTTGCTGAAAAAATGATCTTTTGGATATTCCCGTGGACATAATGCAATTTCTACTGATTTTGTTTAGCCGGTTGTCACGGCTATCCCTCGCTCGGTCCTGTCCCGTTAACTGCTCAATCAAAAAGGCATGCCTGCGCGTTTCCGATTGACGCCATCGGTAAACATGGTAGGCTCATATCAGTTTTGTATAAGGCTATCAATGGAGGGAATAGATCATGCGCACTGAAAATTATGGCAGGTCTGTACTGATTTTTGTACTGCTGGCAACATTTACCGTTGGTGTCAGCGGATGCATTGTTACGCCGGTGTATCAACCAGCCCCGGAAAGCGCACCTCTGTATCAAGATACTTACGCTACCGTCGCGCCGCCCCTGCAATTTGCAGCGCCCCCTGATGTCGTGGTTGTTCCCAGTGGAGATGTTTCCATCTATATGGTACCGAATATGACAGGCGTCTATTTCTATGGGGGAACCTGGTACCGGAACTATGGCGGTCTCTGGTACACCGCAACCGATTATAGCGGCTCCTGGGTCACCGTCAGGGCTTCTTTTGTCCCGCAGGTTATCATTAGCGTACCGCCGGAATATCCGAGGTATTTGCCTCCTGACTACCACCGGGTGCCATACCGTGAGTTCCATGACCGTTGGCAGACCCTTGATCGCGAGCGGCACTGGCAGAAACAGGAATGGTACAGGAATGAAGCCCGGTCTGAAATACGAAGGGAAAGAATTAACCAGATTGAGAAGGAGCGGCTCAGCAGACCTCCTGAGAAGGTGAAACAGCGACAGCAGGATCAGCGCCAGCAGGATCAGCGCCAGCAGGAGCAGCGCCAGCAGGAACAGCGCCAGCAGGAGCAGCGCCAGCAGGATCAGCGCCAGCAGGATCAGCGCCAGCAGGATCAGCGCCAGCAGGAACAGCAGCAGAAACAGCAGCAGAAACAGCAGCAGAAACAGGACGGGCAACAGCAGAAGCAGCAAGAACAACAGCAGAAGCTGCAAGAGCAGCAGCAGAAACGGCAAGGGCAGCAGCAGAAACAGCAAGAGCAGCAGCAGCAGAAACAGCAAGAGCAACAGCAGAAGCAGCAAGAGCAGCAGCAGAAACGGCAAGGGCGGCAGCAGAAACAGCAAGAGCAGCAGCAGAAACAGCAAGAGCAGCAGCAGAAACGGCAAATATTGAAAAAACAACAGGAGCAGCAAAAGAAACAACAGCAGCAGACGGAGCCCCAAAAAGATGAAAAACCTGATAAATGATGTTAATAGAGGCTTAAAGGGTAACCTGCCTGCAGCAAATTGGTGGTAAAGGGGTGACGAAAGGACTGATCAGACCCGGCCGGGGGCATGCGAGCCTGATGACTAAAGGGAAGATTGGATAGGCTGAAGGCAATGCAAAGTATTGCACTATGAATCAAGCAGATATAAAGAAAGCCCGGCGGATGAACCGTCGGGCTTTCTTTGTGATGGTAAGGGAAGCGATTACTTCCTGATGCTGTAGAAAACGTCCTTGCCACGGAAGATGGCGGTGGTGTCAAGCTCGTCCTCGATGCGCAGGAGCTGGTTGTATTTGGCCACCCTGTCGGTACGGCAAAGTGAGCCGGTCTTGATCTGGCCGGCATTGACTGCTACGGAAAGGTCGGCCAGTGTCGTGTCCTCGGTCTCACCCGAACGGTGCGAAATGACGCAGGTGTAACCGGCGCGCTTGGCCATCTCTATGGCATCAAGAGTCTCGGTGAGTGTACCGATCTGATTAAGCTTGATCAGGATGGAGTTGGCAATCCCTTTCTCGATCCCTTCCTTGAGAATCCGCGGGTTGGTAACAAAGAGGTCGTCGCCGACGATCTGGATCTTTTTACCGAGACGGTCGGTGAGGAGCTTCCAGCCGTCCCAGTCGTTTTCCGCCATGCCGTCTTCAATGGAGATGATCGGGTATTTGTTAACCAGATTTTCATAGAAATCCACCAGCTGTAAAGGTGTCTTCTTCGGAGAAGCTTCATTTCCCAAGGTGTAGACACCGTCCTTGAAGAGTTCGGACGAGGCGACATCAAGCGCGAGCAGTACCTGCTCGCCCGGTTTGTAGCCCGCCTTGACGATGGCTTCCATGATAACTTCGAGCGCTTCTTCATTGGATTTCAGGTTTGGCGCAAAGCCACCTTCGTCACCAACCGCGGTGTTATACCCTTTTCCCTTAAGTACTCCTTTAAGGGCGTGGAAGATCTCTGCCCCCATGCGGAGTGCTTCAGCAAAGGATGCGGCGCCGACCGGCATGATCATGAACTCCTGAATGTCGACGTTGTTATCTGCATGGGCGCCGCCGTTGATTATATTCATCATCGGCAGCGGCAGTTCCTTGGCATTGCAACCGCCAATATACTGATAGAGCGGCAGTCCGGCTTCTTCGGCAGCTGCCTTGGCAACTGCCAGGGAAACACCGAGTATGGCGTTGGCGCCAAGTTTGCTCTTGTACTCAGTACCGTCAATTTCCAGCATCTTCCGGTCAACGCCGATCTGGTCGGTAACCTCCATCCCGGCGATCTCGTCGGCGATGATGTTATTGACATTATCCACGGCCTTCCTTACCCCTTTGCCGAGGTAGCGGGACTTATCACCGTCACGCAGCTCAAGAGCTTCGCGCTCACCCGTTGAAGCGCCTGAAGGTACTGCAGCACGCCCCATGACGCCGGCCTCGGTAAATACTTCAACCTCGAGAGTCGGATTCCCTCTGGAGTCAAGTATCTCCCTTGCATAAACATCAGTAATCTGACTCATCTTCTACTCCTTTTATCCGGTTTGAATTACGGCCGTAACAGTCGGTTCCGGAATCTGAATTATTGATGAATCTTTATATCAACAGAGAGCAAAAAAAGGAAGCAGATTCCGTTTACTACAGCGTTTGCAGCGGCAGGCACAGGGTAGTCAAAGGTTGACATCTTTTGCTTCATGGGGCTATAGTTAACGCTTGCAGTCAAGAACCCGGGATGTTGCAGAGATAAACTGATAATGCCTTTAGCAGGCGGTGAAAAAGATAACTCCGGTACCGGGATGTTCGGGCTATTGTGGCGTCAGCTTCAGGACGTCATTTCCCGCCGATTCTCATCATCAAAGACCGAAAAAAGAGACAGATTCATACTTCTGCTGATAACCACCCTGCTGCTTACCCTTTTTATTACTCCGGACAATCACATCATCACGACCAGGTACCTTGCCGGACAGATCGCCGTTGCCGATGTCAGAGCCAGTCATGAATATCTGATCGAAGATCAAAAACTGACGGCTGAAAAACAGGCTGAGGCTGTTTCCCGAGTGCCGCATGTTTACACGTTTGACAAACGGGTTGTCGAGAGCACCGTTGACAGGCTTAAAAGATCCTTCACAGCGCTTGCCGCTGTAAAAAAAATGCCGGTTGGCGCCGCTCAAGAGGAGTTTGCCAAATCCCTTGCCGATACCCTGGGTGTCAGGATTTCACCAACAGAGTTGGCGACTCTGCTGGAGCTGCGTGGCGATCCCAGGATCTTGGCCGAAATTGAAAAGGCGCTGCAGAAAATCTATCGCCGCAAGGTTGTTACCGATCTGCAGCTATTTCATTCCGATCAACTTACCGGGATTTCGCTCATCGGCTCAGAAGGGGAAAAGCTGGTCCATATTCCGCTGACTGACGAGCCTGTTGACCTTGAACAGGCACGTCTCCTTGTTGCCAAGACCATCTTCACTGCTGCAATCCCCCGTGAACTGCAGACCACGTTAAAAGGGATTATCGCGCATATGTTGAAGCCGAGTCTTCAATATAACAGCGAGAAGACCGACGAGCTTAAAGCCCTTGCCATCCAGGCGGTAACGCCGGTGCTCATACAGGTGAAAAATGGCGAGATGATTGTCCGCGACGGCGACAGGGTTACAGCAGAACAGGAGACCAAGCTTGCGGCAATGGCTGCAGAGACCTCTCTTTCCGGCAGATTGAGCTCAGCCGCAGGGGTGCTGGGCATTGTTCTGGTGCTTCTATATTTCCCCTACAGATTTGCACTTAAAAATATCAGGAAATTCAGGCCATCTTACAAGGACCTGCTCCTGCTTGTCATCCTTGTTCTCGGTCATTTTCTGCTGCTCAAAACCTTCTCCGCGATTGCGCGCACACTTATAGTGGCTTTTCCGTCTGTCGATACATCGAATTATTTCCTGCTTTTCCCGTTTGCCGCCACGGCAATTATGGTGCGGATTTTCGTCAACTCCGAGGTCGCTCTGGTTTACGCTGCGATCTGCGCGCCTCTGGCCGGGCTTATGTACGGTAGTCTTCCGGTCGTCCTCTATGCAATGCTCGGCAGCATAATCGGCGCTCATGGTGTGCGGCATTGCGACAACCGCAGCATCATTTTTACTGCCGGACTGAAAGTCAGTGTGGTTAATATTGCCCTGGCGCTTTCATTCCAGCTTTTCAACCAGTCACTCTTGTCGATGCAGACTGTCTACTGCCTTGTGTTTGCTTTTGCCGGCGGCATTGCCACTGCTGTACTGGCTTCCGGTGCAATTCCTCTGCTTGAGAATCTTTTCCAGTATACAACCGACATAAAACTTCTGGAGTTGACAAACCTGAATTCGCCTGTTCTCCGCGAGCTTATGGTAAGAGCCCCAGGTACATACCATCACAGCGTTGTCGTCGGTAACCTGGTAGAGGCGGCGGCGGAAGCGATCAATGCCAATCCGCTACTTGCAAGAGTTGCCGCCTACTATCATGACATCGGCAAGATCAGCAAATCGCATTATTTCATCGAAAACCAGTCCGGTGGAGAAAACAGGCATGACAAACTTTCGCCCAGTATGAGCGCGCTCATTCTGATTGCCCATGTTAAAGAGGGGGCGGAGTTGGCACGGCAGCACCGCCTGGGCCAGCCGATTGCCGAGATTATCCGCCAATCGCATGGCAGCGCCCTTATCAAATATTTCTATCAGAAGGCGCTTGAACAGGCACCGCCGGGTCAAGTGGTAGATGAACACGAATTCCGTTATCCCGGCCCGAAACCGCAGACGCGCGAGGCTGGACTGGTACTGCTGGCCGATGCTGTCGAAGCTGCTTCACGTACTCTGACCGATGTTTCACCGGCGAGAATCCAGGGACTGGTCCAGAAGATAATCAATAATATATTCATTGATGGACAGCTTGATGAGTGTGAACTTACGCTCAAAAACCTGCATCAGATCGCGTGGAGTTTCAACCAGATTCTGGCGGGAATTCACCATCAGCGGATCGACTACCCGCAACCCGCCTACAAGGAGAAATCCCCGGGAGGGAGGAGGCATAATGATCATAGCGATAATGAACCGCCAAAGACGGCTGAAAATTTCGACGAAGCGCCTAAGAGCGGCAGCAGTGAAGATCTTAAGCGACTTGGGATGTACTACTAGCGAACTTTCCGTGGCAATTGTCGGTGACCGGGCGATAAGAGTTCTTAACCGGGACTATCTGGAGAAGGATCATCCTACCAATGTCATCTCGTTCTCAATGCAGGAGGGGGAATGTTCGGCGATAAATCCCGACATGCTCGGGGATATTGTCATCTCCGCTGATACTGCCGCCCGCGAGGCGGACGAGGGGGGGATAACATTCGAGGAGCGAGTTGTCTTTCTGCTGCTGCATGGCATCCTTCACCTTACCGGGTATGACCATGAACGTTCCGGGGAAAATGAGGCGAGGCGGATGGAGGCAAAGGAACAGGAACTCTTCAAATGCCTGAAGAATGAAGGGTTGGTGTAGGGGCAAACCTTCTGTTTACCCGGTAATCGGGCGATCACACGCCTGTGCGCAGACCCGGCCGACGTAGCCACTTTGGCGGAGAAGGCAGCGCTTTGACGCGCAAGTGCAAGGATCGCCCCTACAGGATATATATTTGAAACCATCCCGGTTCATAGACTCTCTCAACTGTGCGATTGACGGCGTTCTTTACGCCGCCGGTACACAGAAACATATGCGGAACCATTTCCTGGTAGCCGGGGCGGTACTGCTGCTCGCGCTTTTTCTGAAAGTTTCTCCGGTTGAATTCATTCTGCTGGCAATCTCCATCTCCTTTGTCCTTTTTGCCGAGATGATGAACACTGCTGTTGAAGCGGTGGTTGACCTGGTAACCGCCGAATATCACCCCCTTGCCAAAATCGCCAAGGATGTCGCTGCCGGAAGCGTTCTTCTTTCTGTCGTCGGCGCATTGGTTACCGGGTATCTGATCCTTTCTTCATATATATTCCCTCTTTACAAGGGGCTTCTTGCCATGATAGGAACTCCGACTGAAATGGTCGCTCTGGTCTCTTTGCTGATCGTGATTATCGCAACAGTCATGTTGAAGGCGCTCTCCGGCAAAGGCAGACCTCTTCACGGCGGCTTCATCAGCGGACATGCTGCAGTTGCCTTTTCAATCGCCACCCTGGTGACTCTTAACACCCAGGATGCGATCACTTCGCTGTTGACAATAGTTCTGGCTGTTATGGTGAGCCACTCGCGTCTTCTTATGCGAATACATACTTTACGTGAAGTGATTTTTGGCGCCGCAACCGGGCTGCTGCTTACCCTTTTGGTGACGCAGCTTTTCCGATGGTTCGGCTAGTACATGGATAGTCTCATGCAATCAGACACCGGGACGTATTCAATCCAATAATTTCGGGGGTAGTTGCAGCGGTGGAGAACGACTCGTCAAGCAGGACAGCAGGAATATTCAGCGGCATAGCGAAACTTTTTTCCGGACGGAAAAGAGTTACAGAGGAAGAACTGCATGAGTTGATGGATGCGAGTGAAGAGGAGGGTCTCATCAACGAGGATGAGAGTGAAATGATTCGCGCAATTTTCACTTTCGGCGAGACTGTTGTCCGTGAGGTAATGGTACCGCGTACCGATATGGCGTGCATTCCGGTAGACGCAACTTCTGAAGAGCTGATTGCGACCATTATCGGTTGCGGACATTCCAGGATCCCGGTTTATGAGGGTACTGTAGACAATATCACCGGTATTCTCTATGCCAAGGATCTCCTTAAATTCTGGGGAGAGAGCGCTGACTCGCTTGATATCAAAAAGGTCGCCCGCCCCCCTTTTTACGTTCCGGAAACAAAAAAACTCGAAGAACTGCTGCAGGAGTTCAAGAAACTACGGGTTCATATCGCCATAGTTATCGATGAATACGGCGGCACTTCAGGGCTTATAACCATAGAAGATCTGCTCGAACAGATTGTCGGCGATATCCAGGATGAATACGACATCGAGGAGGAGCTGATCCAGCTCCAGCCCGACGGGACTACAGTGCTTGACGCCAGACTGCCGATAGAGGAGTTCGAGCAGTTTTTCGAGGTAGAGGTGGAGCGGGAGAAGTTCGACACAGTCGGCGGGCTGATAATTTACCTTCTCGGGAGAATCCCCCGCAGTGGCGACAAGGTTTCCTGCAGCGGCGTTCTCTTTACGGTTCTTTCCGCCGGAGAACGGCGGATCGGCAAACTTCGCGCCGAGAGGATCATTGAGGAGAGTAAGGAACCGGTACCGAAGCAGTGAGGAGCGCCATCCAAAAACTGACGCCTCTGCAACCCTGGGTTTCCGCATCACTTACCGGGCTGCTGCTGGCGCTCTCTTTTCCAAAACCAGGCCTGTCCATTCTAGCCTGGTTTGCATTCCTCCCTCTCTTTTATGCAATCAGGGATAACAGTCCGGCAAACTCATTCAAGCTCGGCTTTCTCTCCGGTTTCGTGGCCTATGCCGGGATCTTTTACTGGCTGAATATTGTCATGACGACCTACGGCAAGCTGCCGTTCTTGGTCAGCATCTGCCTGATGCTCCTGATGGCGGCTTACCTCGCCCTGTACCTTGCTGCCACGGTTGCTTTGTCCCGTTGTGCCGAAAAATATTCCATACCGATGGTAATCACCTTTCCCGTTGTCTGGGTGGCTCTTGAGTACGCCAGGGCCTATTTACTCAGCGGATTCCCCTGGGCGTTGCTCGGTTACACGCAGTACCGCACCCTCCCTCTTATCCAGATTGCTGACATAACCGGTGTCTACGGCGTCTCCTTTTTGATTATTCTGGTTAACATCCTTCTTTATCAGCTCTGGCGGTGGGTCAGGGGAAAGGATGGGGCGACATACCCGTACCTGGCGACATTTGCTGCCATACCTCTATTGCTGGTAATTATCTGGTACGGTTTTCTAACGCTTAACCGGGAAGTTTCCGGGAAATTGGTCAAGGTCGCTCTGGCGCAGGGTAATATCCCGCAGGATATCAAGTGGAATCCGGCATTTCAGGAAGAGACCGTTGCCCTTTACGAAAGAATCTCCCGCCGGAATGCCGTCTCCGGAGTCGATCTTATTGTCTGGCCGGAAAGCTCTCTGCCGTTTTTCTTTGAACGTGAGCCGCTTTATTCGGCCAGGGTCAGTAATCTTGCCAGAGAGCTGAATGCTGCGCTGATCGTCAGCAGCCCGGCGATTGATAAGGGGGTTACGAAGGACCGTCTGCTTAACAGCGCCTTTCTTATCGACAGTGACGGCAGGACGTTGGGTAGAGCCGACAAGGTTCACCTTGTTCCCTTCGGCGAGTACGTACCGATGGCAAGATTGCTCCCCTTCGTCAACAAGATGGTGGAAGGGATCGGCGACTTCTCTCCCGGTGAGAGTATTACGCCGCTCTCTGCAAAATTCGGCAAGCTGGGGATGCTGGTATGTTTCGAAGGTATTTTCCCGGAAATATCAAGGATATATGTAGATAAAGGGGCGGTTTTGCTGGTAAATATCACCAACGACGCCTGGTTCGGTGATTCATCCGCGCCATATCAGCATCTCTCCATGACCGTGTTTCGCGCAGTAGAAAACAGGGTGCCGCTGGTAAGAGCGGCAAACACCGGCATTACCGCTATCATCGACAACAGGGGACATGTGCGCGGCATGACCGGCCTGTTTCGCGAAGCGCTCCTGACCGGAGAGGTGAGGGTCGGCGGTGAAAAGAGCTTTTACACGCAGCACGGCGATCTCTTTGCCTGGGTGTGTCTGCTCATCGCTGTTGTCCTCCTGGCGGTCGTTTTGGTGAAGGAATGGCTGAATAGCAGGAGATAGGGACGGGTAATTATCCATATCTGGTGAATATCTGGTATATTTATTGTCGTGAGTCGGTCAATACAGGATTTATGACATCGTTTAAAATGCAGGTACTTCATGCCTGTTTTAAGATCCTGTCTCTGTAGGTAAACATAAACTGATCAACTGTTGCAATTTGACGCTATGGCACACTGTTGTCAACCACACCCGGACAATATTTCACAGGAGGTAATATGAATGGATTCAGCGTCCGAAATCTGTTTTTTGGTGTTCTTGTATTCCTGGGAATATTGTTGCCACCGGCCTCACAAGCGACCGAAGTGCTCGCCTTGCCGGATGCGCCCCCTCCGATCAGCCTTGTTACTCTTATTGAAGATCCGAATCCCAACTATAACCACGTCAGGGGCGCACGTAAAATAAGCGAGTTGAACAACCTCGAGGCGGCGCTTACCACCTCCTTTACCATCAACTACCTTCCCAATGGCGCCGATCCCTATAATATCGGGGATAACTGTATCGCCTGGCCGGCTGAAGCGCAGGCCGCCTTTGGTTCTGCCGTTAATATCTGGGCCAGCAAACTTAATTCAGCTGTGCCAATCGTTATTGACGCTTGCTGGGCGAATAATTTGCCAAGAGGCGTATTGGGCCATTCAGGCGCGCTATCTTTAGTGAAGGATTTTACTAATGCCCCCAGGCCGGGTACGTATTATCAGTCTGCCCTGGCCAACGCCCTGGCAGGTTCGAGAATTGGTGCTTCCGTCGATATTTACATAGCCTATAGCAACAGTTTTGCCTGGTATTTCGAAACAGACGGCAATCCGCCTGACAATCAGATGGACTTTGTTTCGGTTGTTGCGCATGAAATTACGCACGGGCTCGGTTTTTCGGGAAGTATGAAGGTAGCGGCCGGGCAGGGATCTTGGGGGCGCTCCGGTTATCCCCTTGCCTATGACCGGTTCGCGGTTAACAGTTCCGATCAGCAGCTTCTCAATACCGCGGTGTATCCCAATCCCTCGGCTACTCTCGCCGCTGCTCTTACTGGCGGCGGCGTCTATTTCAACGGCACCAGCGCTTCAGCTGCCAATGGTGGCACCAGGGTAAAACTCTATGCCCCTGATCCATGGTCAGGCGGCAGCAGTTATAGTCACCTGGATTACAGTACCTACTCCAATAGCGAAAATGCTTTGATGGTATATGCCTTGTCCCACGGCAGAGCCATTCATGACCCTGGTCCGGTTACTATGGGACTGTTAAAAGATTTGGGCTGGCCGGCTTCTACCTACACATTAACCTTCCTAAGCGGCAGCAATGGCACAATCAGTGGTAATACCGGCCAGACAATAAGTCGTGGCAACAGCTCAACCGCCGTAACTGCCCTGCCTGACGCCGGCTATCACTTCGTCGACTGGACCGGTACGAGTGGATTTGTCACCACAAGCAGTAACCCGCTTACGGTCGGCAATGTCACCGCTGACATGACCATTAGCGCCAACTTTGCAATCATCCCCAGCGGCAGCATAGTCATCAACAACGGCGCAACAACCACCTCCAACCCCACGGTTACCCTCAGCCTGACCGCTGTCGGCGCCACTTTCATGCAGTTTTTGCTCGACAAGGCGACTGCCTGGACCAGGCTGGAGCCTTATTTGAGCAGCAAGACAGTA
>JBBRBA010000067.1:0-18110 GCA_038206285.1 Geobacterales bacterium | reverse complement strand
CTCTGGATCGCCCTGGTAATAACAGTCTGGTCAGGGGGCGATTACCTGTTCAAGTTTGTCAGGGTGATTATCCGCTGATCACAGCTGCTCTTCAAAAAGACTTGACTCATATAATCCCCTCTGCTATAAACACTTTTCCTGACATCAACATGGGTCAGGACACTAACCTGGTCCCATCGTCTAGTGGTTAGGACACCGGCCTTTCACGTCGGTAACAGGGGTTCAAGTCCCCTTGGGATCACCACCAAATCAAGCGGCAACTCGTTAATCCGGGTTGCCGCTTTTTGTTTGGCGATAGGGAAGAGAATAGCCGGTCAGATTAAGACAGATGCTGTTATCTTTACAGTTTGCGCTGGGTTAAGGGCTTGGGTCGTTAACGGTGTGCCGATTGCGGTCGGAATTGTGAGTTAAAAGGGGATTATTTTATCAGTTTCAACAGCAGGGCGGCGATCAGAGCAGTCTGGAGGAAACCGGCGCCAACCACCCAGCGGATGAGTTCAGTTTTGATGTCAGCAAGATCACGATTGGTCGCCATTTCGTTCAGATGGCGGGTTTCAAGTTCGGAAATTACAATTTCAATAGTTTCCTTTTGTGCTTCAGCCGCAACTTCAGCCTGTTCTTCGGTGAAACCGGCCAGCTTCAGTTTCTTGGCGTATGCAAGCGTATCAAAAGTAATGGTTGCCATGAACTGACTGTAATTGAAGGGGTTTGTGCTGTCAAGGAGGAATCACTGTATATGCTGCTGATAATTGTTGACAATTAATGATCAAAACCCCATTCTGTCAAAACTGATTTTAACAGACGAGGCGATGCCGATGAAAAAGCACCTCAGCACCTCAGCACCTCAGCACCTCAGCACCTCAGCACCTCAGCACCTCAGCACCTCAGCACCTCAGCACCTGCAGGCTTCGGCTCCGCTCAGCCTACGCTGCATCTCTCTACGGCTTCGCGTCGCGTAATCCCCCTGTAGGGGCGCATTGCATGCGCCCGAATTTCAGATCAACCGAACCACAAACACATATGACAACCGTTTTGGATCGTCATCCACGTAGGGGCGACAGCACAGAATCATCGTGCTTCGCCCGGATTTCGCAAAGTTCAAAATCGGGCAAAGCAGATAACCCTTGCTTTGCCCCTACACAAGACCCTACACCACGCCGCTTTTTTCGGTTATCCGCCGGGAAGCGGCTTTTTCATTTTTCAGGAGGTTTGCCATGAAACGTCTGTTTTTGCTTTTGCTGCTTTTTACCCTTCTCGCTTCACTCTTCACGCTTCAAACAGTCTACGCCGCCGCCCCGCCAGCCCCTGTCCCCCAGACCGGGCAGACCACCTGCTATGACACTGCCGGAACCGTTGTCACCTGCGCAGGTACCGGGCAGGATGGGGAAAACAAGGCAGGTGTCCACTGGCCCCAATACCGCTTTACCGATAACTTCAATGGTACTGTTACCGATAATTTGACCGGGCTGATCTGGCTTAAGAACGCCAACTGCTTCGGGCCAAAAGTCTGGACAGAAGCGATCACCGCGGCCAACAGTCTGGCAAACGGTGCCTGCGGCCTTAGTCATGGCTCCAGCGTCTGGCAGTGGCGTCTGCCGACAATAAAGGAGCTGGAGAGCTTGGTGGATTTAGCAAACTCAAATCCGGCGCTGCCAATCGGGCATCCTTTTACAGCCGTCCATGCCAGCTACTACTGGTCGTCCAGTAGCATCGCCAACGACACGTACAACGCCTGGTACGTCAGTATGAACGGCGGTTTCGTGGGCAACCTCAATAAGTTCTACGGCAATTATGTTTGGCCCGTGCGTTCGGGACAGTAGATTATTAGATCCTTTGGTGATTTTGACCACCCCCATCCCCTCCTGAAATCAGGAGGGGGGAGAACAGCATGGCTCGTTATGAACATCTCCCCATTTACCGCTCTGCCATGAAATTGGCGGTACACCTGGAAATTACGGTGCGCGGTTTTTCCCGCTACGTCAAGTACACCCTTGGCAGCGAGATGCGCCGTCTTGCCCAGCAGATTGTCGGGCTCATTATTCGTGCCAATAACCAACGGGAGCGGTTCGCCTTACTACACGAACTTCGTGATGCCGTTGAGCAGCTCATGGTCCAGGCGCGGATTTGTCAGGAGACGGGAGGTTTCAGAACATTTGCAGCCTTTGCCACTACGGTTGAGCTGACCGGGCAGATAGCCCGCCAGAACGAAGGGTGGCTGAAAGCATCCGGTGCGCGGGGAGCGCCAGAACCGCAGGCAGATCTGCCGGCGGGTGAGCGGTAGTACCACTGTGCGCCTTTTCCGCCGGTTCCCTTCGACTCCGCTCAGGGAACACCCAGTCACCGTGGGCTGAGCGGAGTCGAAGCCCGGCATACCATGGCAGGCCGCCGTACCCGGACGGGATCGGTGGCCGAAGACGGCAAAGAGAAAAGGCAAGGCCGTCCAGGCCAACAACTACTGGTGTGGAAACTAACTGCATGTAACAAATCGCTCTTCAGGCGTTATCCTTGGCTGAACGCCCTGTTTCGACTGGACAAACGGACAATGCCAAGAAAACGGAAAATCACAACAATCCCGAGCACCAAGGAGGTGTCGTCATGATACACAGACTACTTATAAGGATTTTCATCAGTGTGCTTCTGCTAGCGCCGTGGGGTGCAAATGCGGCCGCCCCGGCGCCGGTGGCCAAAACCGGGCAGACAACCAGCTATGCTGCCGGTGACGACGGCGCATTGCAGCCAGGTGTCGCCTCGCCCACGCCCCGCTTCAGCAACAACGGCGACCAGACAGTGACCGACAACCTGACCGGTTTAATCTGGACGCAAAATGCCAACTTACCCGCTGCAACTAAGACATGGCAGCAGGCGCTTGACTATGTAGCTGCAATGAACAGCGCCAACAGCGGTGCAGGCACACTGGGGCACAACGACTGGCGCCTGCCCAATCGCAAGGAGCTCTGGAGTCTGGGCAATTTCGGTCAAGCTGCCCTGGCTGACTGGTTGTACTCGCAGGGGTTCACTAACGTCCAGGCCAACTACTACTGGTCGTCCAGTAGCATCGCCAACTACACAGACTTCGCCTGGGGCGTCAATATGGACGGCGGTGACGTGGACTACGACTATAAGGCAAACTACCACTTTTATGTTTGGCCCGTGCGTTCGGGACAGTCTGGGTCATTTGGTTCTTTGGCTCTTTCCCCCATAAGCAAGGATTTTGGCAACGTCAACAGCGGTGAGACATCCTCTGTGCAGACCTTCACTCTGAGCAATAGCGGCAACGCCTCTCTTGCTGTAAGTTCAATCACCGTCACCGGTGGCGACAGCAGCCAGTTCAATCTTGCTCTCGGAACCTGCGGCGCTGCACCGACAATTGCTGCCAGCGGAAGCTGCACCATTTCCACCAGCTTTGCCCCCACCAGCCTTGGCGCGAAAGCTACCACGTTGCGAATTGCCTCAAATGATCAGTCCAATCCAACTACTGATGCAGCGCTCACCGGCACCGGCGTAGTCCCTACCTACACCATCGGCACCACGGTCAACGGCGGCAACGGCAGCATCAGTTGCGACACGCCGGTTACCAAGGGGGGAAGCAGCGTCTGCGCTATCACACCGGCCACCGGCTTCCATCTTGCCACCTTTACCGACAACGCAGTGAATAAACTTTCTGCTATAACCAACAACAGCTACACCCTCAGCAATGTTCAGGCGGACCACGCAATTGTCGGCTCTTTCTCCGTTGATTTGCTAAGCGTGACCACAACCATCAACGGCGGCAATGGCAGCATCAGTTGCGACACGCCGGTTACCAAGGGGGGAAGCAGCGTCTGCGCTATCACACCGGCTAACGGCTTCCATCTTGCCACCTTTACCGACAACGCAGTGAATAAACTTTCTGCTATAACCAACAACAGCTACACCCTCAGCAATGTTCAGGCGGACCACGCAATTGTCGGCTCTTTCTCCGATGCTCTGCCAAGCGTGACCATTACCAGCAAACCGCTTGCCAAGCCGGTTGCTTTCAAAGGTGGCAAAGGCACAGTGACCTTCACCGCACCGGCAAACACCACTTTGGAGGCGCTGAAAGCGGCCATAACGGTTTCCCCTTCGTGGATAATCTTCGACCCTGCCAGCGTCAAGTTCGCCAAAGGGAAAGGGAGTCTGGCTTTCACGTATGGCGAGAACAGCGACCCGGCCGAGCGGAGCGGCCAGATAACCATTGCTACGGCTTCATACAGCATCACCCAGGCTGCCCACCCCTGCACAATCACCGGTGTAGCAGTAACACCTGTAACACCTTTGCTTGCAGCTGGCGGCGAACAGTCATTAACGGTAAATGTCGAGCCGGCAACCTGCCAGTGGAAGATTGTCTCCTACAAGATGCCGCGTGACAGCTGGTTCTCAGCACCTGGAAGTTTCCCTCCTGCATTGGAATCGTTGCCCGGCAACACCACAGTGACCGGCACGGTCGGGCAGAATACAACCGGCAAGGCGCGGACTAACGCCATTGCCATTGCGACTGTTGACGGCAAGAGCAGGAAGCGCGTTACGCTGAAGCAGAACAAGTAAGTTTTCACAATAAGCAGGATGAAACTGAAACCGCCCTTCCGGAGTTAATCCGGAAGGGCGGTTTGCTTTATCAACTCAATTTATTATTGATCCGGTGGTTAAGCATCTGAATGGTAGGGGCTCGGCTTGCCGCGCCCAATCCGGGGCGGGGAGACCCCGCCCCTACAGCAGGGTTTGAATGTTTAATCACCGGAGCAATAGCTTGTCGTAATCGGTGTGAGTACCGATCCAAAACCATACAATGCCATCCGTGGCAGAAACAGCCAAGGCGCGATAACGGAGGCCAATGCGTACCGACCAGAAACGGCCTGTCTGTTTGAAGTGAAGTGAAGGATGTCGAGAATTGTGTTGCAGGAGTGCGAAATTTTCGTCTGCCAGTTTCTGTATTGCCGGTGGAAGCGTAGCGTAACAGTCCCAGAAGCGAGGGGAAGCATGGTGGATCAAAGGGGTTTGCATTTCCCTGCGCCATATTCGGCAAGAGCCTCTGCTGCCAGAGAGTCCAGTTTTCCGTCGGTGATATCTGCGCCAATCTCCTGATCCCAGCGTTTGGCATCAAAGGTGTCAAACCATGAACGAAAGCGGCGCAGTTCGATCTCGGGGAGTGCGGCGATATCAGCTTCTATGCATTTTAATTGAGCCATGCTATCTCTCCCTATCTCGTTTCGGCAAAGAATGGGATAACCGTATCACATTTTGCTATATGCAGTCAAACTGGAGGAGCGGTTTTCTTGTTGGCAAGTTAATAATCTGAAAAAAAGCCAAAGTCATGTCTGGGTGACCGACAAACTCACCGGGCTTATTTGGCTGAAGAATGCCAACTGTTTTGGGGCGAAAGCCTGGTCAGAAGCTATCACTGCTGCCAACGGCCTGGCACTATCGCTGCAGCGTTTAGCCCCGACTGTTTCCGCTCAAAATGGTTCTTATCGTCACGGATTCAGGTGGACGGTTTGATTTTGGTCAGGATGTGCTGTCAAATAGCGAGGATAATGCTGCCGGTTATTTTTGTGAAAAATCTCTGCAATAAATGCCTTGACTTCATCTCTGTCTGACTATATTTTACCTGCAGATTTTACCTTTTAAGATAACCCTGTGAGGTTACAAAGGTGTTGACCGTGACAGCTCAAACTATCGATAAAAGACCTCTCCATATTTTCGTGGGGAGGTCTTTTTTTATCACGAAAGGAGGATGCCCATGGCAGCTGAAGGCACGGTAATTCTGGACGGAGCCGGTATCAGGCGTGCGCTGACCCGTATTGCGCACGAGATTATCGAACGCAACAAGGGGGTAACGAATATCGCACTGGTAGGCATCAGAACCGGCGGGGTATTTATTGCCAGAGAGATTGTCTCAAGGCTCAGGGAGATTGAAGGCGAGAACCTGATGATCGGCGAGGTGGACATCACCCTTTACCGTGACGATATCAAGGGACATAGTCTGCATCTACCGGTAGGCAAGACCGATATTCCTTTCTCAGTCGAAGGGAAGATGGTTGTTCTGGTGGATGATGTTCTTTTTACCGGACGAACCATCAGAGCTGCCATGGATGCAATCATGGCCCACGGCCGGCCGGCATCAATCCAGCTTGCCGTGCTGATCGATCGCGGCCACCGGGAGCTCCCCATCAGGGCCGATTTTGTCGGCCGGAACGTGCCGACCAGCCTCAAGGAAAACATCGCGGTAATCTTTGATGAAAGCGGCATACCGACTGAAGTGATACTCGAAAAGTGAGAGGAGGAGAGTAATGAAGCAGTTCAGACACAAAGACATTATTGCACTCAAGGATCTGACCAGGGAAGAGATCGAACTCCTCATCGAGACTGCCGAGAACATGAGAGAGATCAACAGCCGCGAGATCAAGAAGGTTCCGACGCTACGCGGCAAGACGATCATCAACCTGTTCTACGAGGCATCCACCCGTACCCGGACATCTTTCGAGATTGCCGGCAAACGCCTCTCGGCCGACACCGTCAATATCACCCCTTCAGCAAGTTCGGCCACCAAGGGTGAAACTCTGGCGGATACTGCTTTGAATCTGCTCGCCATGAAACCTGACATCATCGTCATGCGCCACGCAGTTTCCGGTTCCCACTATTTCCTTTCGAAAAAACTGCCGAACTGCTCGATTATCAATGCCGGTGACGGCACCCACGAGCATCCGTCCCAGGGGCTGCTTGACATGCTGACCATGAAGGATCGTTTCGGCCGGCTTGACGGACTCAAGGTGGCGATCATCGGCGACATCACCCACAGCCGGGTTGCCCGCTCCGATATCCAGGGGCTTACCAAGCTCGGTTCGCATGTTTTTGTCGCCGGCCCACCGACCATGATTCCACCTGAAGTGGAGAGGCTCGGCAATGTAACCGCCTGCGCGACGATGAAAGAGGCGCTCACCGATGCAGATGTTATCATAATGCTCAGGATTCAGCAGGAGCGCCAGGGTAAGACCCTGATGCCCAACACCCGTGAGTACTCCCGTTATTTCGGGCTTAACCCGGAGAATCTGAAATTTGCCAAGCCGGATGCCATGGTCATGCATCCCGGTCCGATCAACCGCGGCGTGGAGATGTCCTCCTATGTAGTAGACGGTGCCCAGTCGCATATCCTCAAGCAGGTGGAGAACGGTGTCGCGGTGAGGATGGCGATGCTCTATCATGTCTGCGGCGGCGAGTTGGAATAAACCGTTCTCGAACTATATTTTACGAGGTGACCATATGAATCTGTTGATCAAAGGTGGCAGGGTTATTGACCCTAGTCAGAAAATCGATGCTACGCTGGATGTCCTGGTTGAAAAGGGGCTGGTGAAGGAGTTGGGGAAAGGGCTTGCTGCTCCAGCCGGCTGTGAAGTGCTGGATGCGACCGGCAAATATGTTGTTCCCGGTCTGATCGATATGCACGTGCATCTGCGCGACCCCGGGCTTGAGTACAAAGAGGATATTGTCAGCGGCACCAGGGCTGCAGCTGCCGGTGGTTTTACTTCTGTCTGCTGCATGCCGAACACCAGACCGGTAATCGACAACAAGGCGATTGCCAGCTACATCATCAACAAGGCAAAGAGTGAAGGTTTCTGCAATGTCTTTCCGGTCGGGACGATTACCTACGGCATGAACGGCGAGCGGATGTCGGAGATGGGCGAGCTCAAGGAGGCCGGTTGCGTTGCTGTCTCCGATGACGGCAAGCCGGTGTCCAGCCCTGAACTGATGCGCCGCTCCCTGCAGTATGCACACGGCATGGGAATCATGGTCATATCCCATGCCGAAGAGCTTTCGCTGGTCGGTGAGGGGGTCATGAACGAAGGCTTTACTTCAACGGAGATCGGTCTGAAGGGGATTCCGCGGGTTGCCGAAGATATCGCTACGGCGCGTGACGTGCTGCTCGCCGAATACACCGCTGCACCGCTGCATGTTGCCCATGTCTCAACCAGCGGTTCGGTCAGAATAATCCGCGAGGCAAAGGCGCGCGGGGTCAAGGTGACCTGTGAAACCGCGCCGCACTACTTCACGCTTACCGATGATGCCGTGCGCGGCTACAACACCAATGCCAAGATGAACCCGCCGCTGCGGGAGGCTGCCGACGTTGTTGCGATCAAGGAGGGGCTGAGGGACGGCACGATTGACTGCATCGCTACCGACCATGCGCCGCATCATCTTGATGAGAAGGATGTCGAGTTTGATGCTGCCCTGAACGGTATCGTCGGGCTGGAAACATCTTTGCCGCTCTCTTTGAAACTCGTCGAGGAGGGGGTTTTGACAGTTGAACAACTGATCCGGAAGATGTCATGCAATCCGGCCGCTATCCTTGGCCTGAACCGCGGCTCGCTCAAGGTCGGCAATATTGCCGACATCACCCTGATTGACCCGGCTGTAGAGTGGAGTGTCGAGGCTGACAAGCTGGAAAGCAAATCGAAAAACTCTCCGTTTCTTGGCTGGCAGGTTAAGGGGAAAGCCGCTGCTACCGTGCTGGCAGGCAAGGTCGTTAAACCCTGATCGTAATTTAAAGAACTGGAGCAGACATCTATGAGAGCAGTACTGGCCCTTGCTGACGGGCGCATTTTCACAGGACATTCATTTGGCGCTACCGGAGAAGCTGGCGGTGAAGTTGTATTCAATACCGCCATGACCGGTTATCAGGAAGTTTTGACCGATCCCTCTTACAAGGGGCAGATGGTCACCATGACCTATCCCCAGATCGGCAATACCGGCATTAACCCTGAAGATATCGAGAGCCGCGGGCTTTTCCTTTCCGGCTTTATCGTCAGGGAGTACCTCGACAATTACTCCAACTGGCGGGCAACCATGAGCCTCGACAGCTACCTGAAGGAGAACGGAGTGGTCGGCATCCAGGGGATCGATACCCGGGCGCTCACCCGCCATCTCCGCGACAAAGGGGCACAGAACGGCGTCATTTCGACTGTCGATTTTGACCCGGCAAGCCTGACAGCAAAAGCCAGGGCTCTGCCGAACATGGCCGGTCTGGATCTGGCTTCCGGAGTTACTTGTGACAAGCCGTATCACTGGAAAGAAGGGGTCTGGGATCTTGAGAGCGGTTATCCGCAGGTTGATGCTGCCGACTTGAAGTACAAGGTGGTCGCCTATGATTTCGGCATCAAATACAATATTCTCCGCTGTCTGGTAGCTGCCGGCTGCGATGTTACCGTCGTGCCGGCATCTTTTCCTGCTGAAGAGGCTCTGGCGATGAATCCGGACGGCATCTTCCTCTCCAACGGGCCCGGTGACCCGGAACCGCTGCTCAAGGTCCAGGAGGAGATCCGCAAGTTCATCGGCAAAAAACCGATCTTCGGCATCTGTCTCGGGCACCAGCTCCTTGGACTGGCTCTTGGCGGCAGGACGGTCAAGCTCCCGTTCGGTAATCACGGCTCCAACCTGCCGGTTATGGACATGTCAACCGGAGAGGTCGAAATAACCGCCCAGAATCACGGTTTTGCCGTAGATCTTGAGTCACTGGGCGAGGTTGCCTGTCTCGGCCACGTAAATCTCAACGACCGGACGGTCGAGGGGATCAAACACTGCACCCTGCCGATCTTCTCGGTACAGCACCATCCGGAGGCGTCGCCGGGGCCGCATGATTCGAACTATCTGTTCGGCAGGTTCGTTGCGCTGATGGAACAGCATAAAGGCGGGAATAGGGGACTGGGAACTGAAAATGAAAGGCGTGAATAGGTAACTGGGATCTGTAAAAGCAAGTCAAGGTTCTGGTTTTACAGTTCCCAGATCCCGGATCCCGCTTTATGGTTCACAATGTCATGAACTACATCGATCTTTACAATTCTGGTGAGCTGCGGCAACGGGTGAAGCTCGCCTATCAGCGGCTGCGCTGCTGTGATCTCTGCCCCCATGAATGCGGTGTTGACCGGATTGCCGGCGCAACAGGCGTCTGCCGCGCCGGGTATCTCCCCAAGATTGCCGCGGCCAGCGTGCACCGGGGGGAAGAGCCGCCGCTATCCGGGACAAAAGGCTCAGGCACCATTTTTTTTTCCGGTTGTACGCTTCACTGCTTTTTCTGCCAGAACTTCCCGATCAGCCAGCTGGGCAATGGCGAGGAGCTCACCACCGGGGATCTGGCCGCCAGAATGGTCAGGCTTGAGCGCCAGGGGGTGCACAATATCAATTTTGTCACCCCGACTCATTTCCTGCCACAGATTCTGGCGGCGCTCTGGCTGGCAATCCCGCAGGGGTTTTCTCTGCCGCTGGTCTGGAACAGCAGCGGCTATGAGAAGGTTGACGCGCTCAAGCTGCTTGAAGGCATTGTCACCATTTTTCTTCCGGACATGAAGTACAGCGATGATTCCCAGGCGGTTGCTCTCTCCGGAGCGCCCGGCTATCGGCAGATCAACCGGGATGCGGTAACGGAGATGCTCCGCCAGGTCGGGCAGCTGCAGCTTGATGAACAGGGGATCGCTACCAAAGGGCTTATTATCCGCCACCTGGTGCTGCCTGAGGGGCGGGCCGGCTCTTTGGAAACCCTGCCGTGGCTAGCCGCCAACCTGGGTCAGGATACCCATGTGGCTCTCATGAGCCAGTATTTCCCTGCCGGTGAGGCGGCCAAGAGCGCCGGGATTGACCGTGTGATAAATCAGGCAGAGTATGATGCGGCAATAGAGGCTCTTGAAGCGGCAGGTCTGGAGGACGGCTGGGTGCAGGAACTGGATGCGGAGCGGCAGCCGGTATGAGACCCTCTCTGCAAGGGAGCGCGACTTTTCCGCCAGGGCTGCGTAAGTCTTCGGAGTCATTTGTGCGACGTAGCGGGGCTACGTCTCCGCATGCCTCCTCGACAGCCTTGCCCTGACGAAAAATCCGCGTTCATGACCGGATTGCTATAAGGATTAAAAACAGGAGTAATAAATGCCGAAAAGAACAGACATAAAAAAGATCCTCATCATTGGCGCCGGACCGATTGTCATCGGCCAGGCGTGCGAATTCGACTACTCCGGTACCCAGGCCTGCAAGGCGCTGAAGGAAGAGGGGTACGAGGTAGTACTGCTCAACAGCAACCCGGCGACCATTATGACCGACCCGGACTTTGCCGACCGGACCTACGTTGAGCCGGTGACGCCGGAGATACTCGCCAAGATTATCGAGAAGGAGAGACCGGATGCCATTCTGCCGACTCTTGGCGGCCAGACGGCACTCAACACCGCGGTTGCCGTGGCCGAAATGGGGATACTGGAGAAATTCGGCGTCGAGCTGATCGGCGCCAAGCTCCCGGCCATCAGGATGGCTGAGGATCGTACCCTCTTCAAGCAGGCAATGCAGCGGATCAATCTCACTGTCCCAAAATCCGGTCTGGCGCACAACTATGTCGAGGCGATGGAGGTTATCAAAGAGGTCGGCTTTCCGGCAATCATCCGGCCATCCTTTACCCTCGGAGGGACGGGCGGCGGCATCGCCTACAACATGGAAGAGTACGAAAAGATGTCTCTGGCCGGAATTGAAGCTTCTCCCACCAAAGAGGTACTGGTGGAGGAGTCGGTCATCGGCTGGAAGGAGTACGAGCTGGAGGTAATGCGGGATACTGCCGACAATGTGGTAATTGTCTGCTCCATCGAGAACTTCGACGCTATGGGTGTCCATACCGGCGACTCAATAACTGTCGCCCCGGCGCAGACCCTGACCGACAAGGAGTATCAGATCCTGCGTGACGCTTCCCTGAAGATCATCCGCGAAATCGGCGTCGATACCGGCGGCTCGAATATCCAGTTCGGCATTAATCCGCGCGACGGCCGGCTGGTGGTTATCGAGATGAATCCGCGGGTTTCCCGCTCTTCGGCCCTGGCATCAAAGGCGACCGGTTTCCCGATTGCCAAGATTGCAGCGAAGCTGGCTGTCGGCTACCGACTTGACGAAATCATCAACGACATCACCCGCGAGACCCCGGCCTGTTTCGAGCCGACCATCGATTATGTGGTCACCAAGATTCCACGCTTCACCTTCGAGAAATTTCCGGCAGCCGATGCCACCCTGACGACGCAGATGAAATCCGTCGGCGAAGTCATGGCTATCGGCCGGACATTCAAGGAGTCCTTCCAAAAAGCGCTCCGTTCGCTGGAGATCGACTCCTGCGGCTTTGAGTCACGTCTTTTTGACCTCTCTACCGAAACCAGGCGGGCGCTGACAGTGAAAGAGCAGCAGACCCTGACGGAAAAACTGCGGACCCCGAATTGCGACCGGCTCTGGTATGTCGGTGATGCGTTCCGCTCGGGCATGACGGTTGCGGATATCTACGAGATTACCGCCATCGATCCCTGGTTTCTGCATAATATCCGCCAGATCATTGAGATGGAAGATGAGTTGAAGGGTGCGCGGGAAATGGTGGATGTTTATTGTAGGGGCGCAATTGATTGCGCCCGGGGCGCGATGAATCACGCCCCTACGGATTCCCTGACCACTCTGTTGCGCGAGGCCAAGCGCTATGGCTTCTCCGACAAGTTTCTCGGCCGCCTCTGGGGGATGAACGACGTTGAGGTGCGGCAGTTGCGCCTCGCTCTCGGGATAAAGCCGGTGTTCAAAAGGGTTGACACCTGTGCGGCCGAGTTCGTTGCCTATACGCCGTATCTTTACTCCACATACGAAGAGGAGTGCGAGGCTGAAGTCAGCGACAGGAAAAAGATCATCATCCTCGGCGGCGGCCCGAACCGGATAGGGCAGGGGATCGAGTTCGACTACTGCTGTGTGCACGGGTTATTTGCCCTGGCTGCCGACGGTTATGAAACCATCATGGTCAACTGCAATCCGGAGACGGTCTCCACCGATTACGACACCTCCGACCGCCTCTATTTCGAGCCGCTTACCTATGAGGATGTGCTGTCGATTGTCGATATTGAAAAGCCTTACGGCGTCATCGTCCAGTTTGGCGGCCAGACGCCGCTGAAACTTGCCGTTGCCCTGGAAAAAGCCGGAGTGCCGATTATCGGCACGTCACCCGATTCAATCGACCGGGCCGAAGACCGTGAACGCTTCCAGGAGATGCTGCAAAAGCTCGGTCTCAGGCAGCCGCAGAACGGCACGGCACGCTCTTTCGAGGAGGCGGAGAAGGTGGCCGACCGGATCGGCTACCCGGTGGTGGTCCGTCCGTCCTACGTTCTGGGTGGCCGGGCAATGGAGATCGTCTATGATGTCGATAACCTGCGCCGCTACATGCTTACCGCGGTAAAGGCTTCGCCGGAGCATCCGATCCTGATCGACAAGTTTCTTGACGAGGCGATCGAGATTGACGTCGATGCCCTCTGCGACGGCACCGATGTAGTCATCGGCGGCATCATGGAGAATATCGAGGAGGCTGGTATTCACTCCGGTGACTCGGCCTGTTCGCTTCCCCCCTATTCGATCTCTGAGGAGGTTATCGCAGAGATCCGCCGTCAGACCGGGCTGATGGCGCTTGAGCTGAAGGTGAAGGGTCTGATGAATGTCCAGTATGCGCTGAAGGATAATGACATCTACATCCTTGAGGTCAACCCCCGTGCCTCAAGAACCTCGCCGTTCGTCTCCAAGGCCACCGGCCGGCCGCTGGCCAAGATAGCCGCCAGCATCATGGGGGGGAGGAGCCTTAAGGAACAGGGGATAGTGGAGGAGATCAGGATCAGTCACGTCGCCGTTAAGGAGTCGGTCTTTCCTTTTGTGAAGTTCCCCGGGGTCGACACCATTTTGGGGCCGGAGATGAAGTCTACCGGCGAAGTCATGGGGATTGATGACAATTTTGCCAAAGCCTTTGCCAAGGCGCAGCTCGGTGCCGGAGTAAAGCTCCCCACCTCCGGCAAGGTCTTCATCAGTGTCAAGGATGCGGATAAAAAACATCTTGTCTCGATAGCCACCAGTCTCTATAATAACGACTTTCAGATTCTTGCCACACGCGGTACGGCAAGTTATCTCAAGGAAAAGGGCGTTCCGGTGCAGACCGTCAACAAGGTTCTAGAGGGTCGTCCCCATATTGTTGACGCCATTAAAAACGGTGACATTGCCATGGTCATCAATACGACTCATGGCGCCCAGGCGGTTGCCGACTCATTCTCCATCAGGCGCGAGACCCTGACCCACGGCGTGACCTATTTTACCACCGTATCCGGCGCCAGAGCCGCTGTCGATGCCATCCTCTCCATCAAAAAAGATGGCCTTGGTGTAAAGGCGTTACAGGATTTTCTTGCCTGAATGAAGCAGCCTGTTATATCATCACTTATCCCGGGGTGACTGCCTTCAGTCTCCCCGGCAGTTTTTTTGAAGGAGTTTAGCTTTAATGTCCCATTCAGTGCCGATGACCAAAGAGAGTTACGAGTTCATGCAGGATGAGCTTAAGCGGATGATCCGCGAAGAGCGTCCCAAGGTTATTCAGGATATAGCCGAAGCCCGTGCCCATGGGGACCTTTCGGAAAACGCCGAATATGATGCGGCCAAAAACAAACAGGGCTTCATAGAAGGGCGGATCCAGGAGCTGCAGGACAAGCTTGCCCGTGCCTACGTCGTTGATCTCTCGAATTTAAAGCCGGATAAAGTTGTCTTTGGCGCCACCGTAACCCTTTACGATACCTCGAATGAAGAGGAGGTCTCGTACAAGATCGTCGGTGAAGAAGAGGCTGACATCAAGTTCGGCAAAATCTCCTGCACCTCGCCTGTCGGCAAGGCGCTGATCGGCCACAAGCTGGATGACTCGGTCAAGGTCAAGGTTCCGGCCGGGACCAAAGAGTACGAGATCATCGAAATAAAATACTGTTGAAAATATGTCATTCCGCCATGTTTTAAGCCGGAATCCAGATTATTACAGTCTGAAATTAGTGAATCCCGATAGAACCAGTCGCCTGAAGTAGGTCCTTCCGGGAAGGGGTGACAAATAATTTGCAAGATGCTCAACGGATTAAACAATATCAGGAGGATACCATGAGCGAAAAATTCACCAAGGACATGACCTTTGCCCTGGCTTTGCAGACAGATCCGGCTGTAGCCGGAGTCCTGCGTAAGTACAACCTTGGCTGCATCGGTTGCATGGGGGCGCAGAACGAGTCACTTGAGCAGGGTGCCAATGCCCATGGAATCGATGTTAATGAAATGCTGAAGGACCTGAACGAGCTGCCGTAGTCAGCTGCTCCATGCTCCAATTAGACATTCAAGGGCCGTCCGGATCAGCGTTATGCTTACGGCCGGCCTTTTCGTTTATGGATATGTTCCTTCTGCCGTCGACCCGGGCAGGGGCGAACCCGGTGGGTCGCCCTGATGCAACAGATGGACACCGAAATGAGCCAGGAGGAGAATTCAAAATTGCAAGTGCACCACGTGAACCAGCGCCGCTTCGTCATACCCGATATCCACGGCTGCAGCAAAACCTTCCGCCGACTGGTAACGGAGGTGCTCCGGCTCGAAAGCGGCGATGAACTCTATCTTCTGGGCGATATGATCGACCGCGGGCCGGACAGCAAGGGGGTGCTGGATTTCATCCTCGAGATGCGCGCCCATGGTCTCAACGTCCGGGGGGTGAAGGGAAACCACGAGGAGATGTGCCTGCGCTCCGGAGAAAGCATGGCGTTCATGGAACTCTGGCTTGCCAACGGCGGACTGGCCACCCTGAGCAGCTTCGGTGCGGAGAGTGCTGCCGAGATTCCCCGGCAATACCGTGATCTGCTCAGCTCACTTCCCAACTATATCCAGCTCGACGCGTTCATCATCGTCCACGCCGCGCTCAACTTCGCCGGCAGCGATCCCTTCGCCGATACCGGGGCGATGCTCTGGCAGCGCGACTGCAGCGTCGACCCGGTACGCATCGGCGGCAGACGGCTGGTCAGCGGCCATACACCGGTCACGCGCGAACAGCTGGCAGCCTCTCTGACCACGGACCGGGTCCTGCTGGACAACGGCTGCGTCTTCAGCAACAGGCCGGGCATGGGGAGTCTGACGGCTCTGGAATTGAACAGCATGAGCGTCTGGTATCAGGACAATATCGACAGTTGAGAAACCCCTCACCCTTGAATCCCGCTGAAAATTGCCATTCTGCTGGCGACGCAAAGAAAAATTGCCGTCAAGCCGGCAAACAACGCCCCCTTGATGGTGCAACGTCCAGTTTTATGGTGCGCAGAAAGGATGTTGCAGCTATCCGCGGGCAAATGCCGTAATTCCGGGCGGGCGCCCTTATGTTATTTACGGAAAAGCTTTTAAAGGTCGTGATATACTTTTCAAGGTTGTTGCCATCGGGATAATCCGGAATTACGCCGATAATTCTGCCTGCTGAAAGCAACTGTATCCCATTTCCCTTTTTAATCAGGAGTCTGTTTTATGTCATTTTCACTGTATCTCCTCGGATTTGCCTTCGTCATTGGCGGCATAGCCTGGGCACTGGTAATTGCCGGAGTGAAAACCACCTATGTGGTTATAACGTGCATCATACTCATCGGCATTGCCATCCTGACAGGAGTTTCCCGCACGCGTAACAAGGACTGACCGGTCTTGCCACTACTTCCTGGGAACCATTGCGGCCGGGGTCAGGCCTGTTTTGCCAGCCCAGGTAATTGGAAAAATGGCGGCAGTGCAAGTTTCAACTTTGAGGAACAGAAAAAAGGCACCGATCCTGGCGCCTTTTTTCTGATGGGCTCCATACTCCCCTTGCACCATGCATTACAACGGCCAGATGATGGTGTGTCACCCGGATTCAAGGCATTACTGTTGCTCCGTTACCTTCGTCTGTGAGTATCACCCCCCGCAATAATTCAAGTCTGCATCCGCTCTATCATTGTCTATTAACGACAGGGATTAAATCGGTACAGATAATTCCTTCCTGAGGTATTTAAGGCACATTAAGCATTTGTCCTTCTACTGCTCCCAGATTGGGTCTCATCAAAAGATTTCGGCTATGACCTTGAACGGGTAGTCGGGCGACTTGTATTTTTTATTTATCTGCCGTTTCGGCAGCTTCACCTTTTCCCGTGGTGTATCCTTGTAGGGAACCTTGCTGAGCAGGTGAGTGATGATATTGAGTCGTACGCGCTTCTTGTCTTCCGATTTTGCCACGAACCACGGTGCCCAGGCTGTGTCGGTCCTTGCAAACATCTCGTCGCGGGCTTTGGTATAATCGTCCCAGCGGCTGTAGGACTGGATATCCATCGGAGAGAGTTTCCATGTCTTGCGGCCGTCGTCAATGCGCCCCTCAAGCCGCCGGGTCTGCTCTTCCGGACTGACTTCGAGCCAGTATTTGAGGAGGATTATGCCGGACTCGACCATCAGTTTCTCGAAGAGCGGCACGATTTCGAGAAAGCCCCTGGCCTGTTCTCCCGTGCAGAATCCCATCACTCGCTCAACCCCTGCCCGGTTGTACCAGCTGCGGTCGAAGATGACCACCTCGCCGGCCGCCGGAAGATATGGCAGGTAGCGCTGGGCGTACATCTGCGTCTTCTCACGCTCCGATGGAGCTGGTAGCGCCACCACGTGGAATGTCCGCGGGCTCACCCGCTCTGTGATCGCCTTGATTACCCCCCCCTTGCCGGCGCCGTCACGACCCTCGAAAACCACACAGACCTTTAGCCCCTTATGTTTGACCCACTCCTGGAGTTTGACCAGCTCGACATGCAGCCTGGCAAGCTCCTTTTCATACTCCTTGCCTGTCAGCTTTTCAGCTGACTTCTCAGTTGACTTCTCTGCGGTTGCTGCCGCTTCCTTCTGCTTTTTCTTGCCCATTGTTTTCTCCGTTTCCCGACATAGTCATGTTTTACCTCTACCGGTTCCTTCAGATGGTTGTAGTCGTTTTCAGCCCCTTTGTTCTCAATTCGAGGGAATTAACTCCTGACTCTGCATCTTTATTGGCAGTTGCCCCTCCAGCTAAAGTCGCACCGGCAATCTTCAGAAAATTTCGTCTAGAAATCGGCATTGTAAGAGCGCCTTCCAACTTTTAAGCTTATGGACTTTATTAAAGCTGTTCTTGAGGGATAATCTCCTGTGGCCCGATGTTACGACCTCGGGTAATTGCCTCTCACAAAGCAATCTGACCCCAATCAACGCATCTCCCTCGGCTGCCCGGTGGAGGCCAGCACACTGCTCCAGAGCCTGCCCTCCGGGTCGAT
>JBBRBA010000066.1:0-18456 GCA_038206285.1 Geobacterales bacterium | reverse complement strand
CCCTGCCGTAACGCCCCATCAGACCGTCATACCTGCCGCCGCCGCAGACCGGCTCGCCAAGAGCGGGAACAAAGCCTTCAAAGGTAACGCCACTATGATAGGCAAGACCCCGGATCTCCCCCAGATCTATGGTCAACTCATCTTTTATGCCATGAATCGCCAGAATATCGACCACCTGGGCAAGATTGTCAAGAGCCCTGCTGGAGCGATCGTTCCTGACTGTTGCCGACGCTCTTGCAAGCACTTCAGTCCCGCCAAACATCCGCGGCAGCGCTGCGATCTCACACTTGATGGTATCAGATATGTCAAGCAGCTCCAGAGTGGCCTTGACTGCAGAAGCATCCTTTCTGGCAATTGACTGCTGCAGGCTCAGAGCAGTTGCCGCGTCCATTGCTGCTGCCGCCATTATGCCGCGAAAGAACTCGACCTGGCCGAGATCTATCTTGTAGCCGGTAAAGCCGAGTTCCTGCAGAACCTCTGCAGACATGGCAATCATCTCTGCATCTGCCTCAGGCGAATCAAGACCTATCAGCTCGACACCGGCCTGAAAAATTTCCCGGCTGTGGCCCGACTGCGACTGCACTTGGCGTAGCACCCGACCGTTGTAATAAAGACGGTGCGGCAAAGGGTAACCGATCATCCTCATTGCTTCGATTCTGGCGACCTGTGGGGTTATATCGGGCGGGATTGCGAGCATCCGGTGGCTCTGTCGATCTTCGAAACGAAAAGACTTTTCGCGCAGAGAATTGTCCATGCCGATAGCAAGGATATCCTCAAACTCGAGCAACGGCGTAATAATCTTCCTGAAGCCCCAGAGTTCAAAAGTACGGTTCAGCTTGTCTTCAATACAGCCGATCCTCTCTGCCTGCTCCGGCAGAAAGTCGGTTACCCCTTGCGGAACCCCATTGTCTCTGTGAATGTCTGGTCTGGATCTCATTTTCAGTCCGATAATCTCTCTGCAAAACTGGAAAAGCGTAACAGTTGAGTCAAGTCATGTCAATCCACAAAAAAGCCCCCCTGCATTTCCGGCAGAGGGGCTTGAGCAGATTATGCCACTGACCCTACATTAATACTGCTTTCTGGGCAAGCTCGAGGATTACTCCGGGCAGGACACCCGGGATCATGACGCCGGCTACAGCAATAATGAGACAGATGATAAAGGCGGGGGTAAGTTTAACCCAGGCAAAATCCTCGTTCGGCTCCTTGAAGTACATGAAAATCATTACCCTGAGATAGTAATACACAGAGGCAGCGCTGTTAAGAACACCGATGATGGCCAGCCAGATGTAGCCGGCCTGAATGGCGCCGGAGAAAAGGTAGAACTTGCCGATGAACCCGGCTGCCGGCGGAATTCCGGCCAGCGAAAAAAGGAATATGCACATTGCAATGCCGAGCATCGGGTGCTTGTAGCCAAATCCGGCATAATCAGAAACATTATTATTCTCTTCGCCCTTCTTGCCTACCAGAATGATTATTGCAAACGCCCCGATATTCATGAAGGCATACGAAAGCATGTAGAACATGATGCCTGCGGTCCCGACCGCGTTACCGGCAGTGAAGCCGACCAGTACATAACCGGCATGAGCTATGGAGGAATAGGCAAGCATTCGCTTGATGTTTTGCTGGTAAAGAGCGGTGATGTTGCCGACTGTCATGGTAAGTACAGCCAGAACCCAGACAAGCCAGGTCCATTCTGCCTTGAGCGCCGGGAGAGCAATCAGGAATACGCGCAGGAAAGCGGCAAACCCGGCAGCTTTCGGGCCAACCGACATAAACGCGGTTATTGGAGTCGGTGCACCTTCATAAACATCCGGAGTCCACATATGAAACGGTGCCGCGGCTATCTTGAAAGCAAAACCTGTTGCCATGAGCAGCATTCCGGCAAGCAGCATCAGATTGGATGAGCCCATTCCGGTCTGGGCGATATGAGCAGCGATCTTGGCAACCTTGGTAGTACCGGTTGCGCCGTAGGTAAGAGCCATTCCGTAGAGAAGGAACCCGGTAGAGAACGCACCGAGGAGGAAGTACTTGAGACCCGCCTCATTGGACTTAATGGAGTCGCGGTTGAACCCGGCAAGGATGTAAAGTGATACCGAAAGCACCTCAAGACCGAGGAAAATGGTCATCAAGTCAGTTCCGGAAGCCATCAGCATCATACCTACAGTGGCAAATAGAATCAGCGGGTAGATCTCGCCCTGATTGCACCCTTCACGCACAAGGTATTTGTCGCTGATAAGAATGCTCATTGCGGCAGAAATCAGGAAAATGACCTTAAAGAAGATGCCAAAATTATCCTGAATAACAGTGCCGCTGAACCCTTCAGTCGGAAACCCCCAACCGGATACCAATGTAAAGAGAGCGACTACTATCCCGGCAATACCGAGGTAACCGAGATACGCCTTGCTCTCCCCCTTTACAAAAACGTTAATCAATAGAAGTGCCATCGCAAAGAGTGAAAGTATCACCTCAGGCGCTATCACAGCCATGTTTATCGCTGGAATAACAATCGTTTCCATCTATTTCCTCCGGTATCTTTTTAGCGGATAATTATCTGTTAACAGTTACTATGGATGGCCGGCCGGCATCGCCGGTTGTCCGGCAGGCATCCCCGGCTGTCCGCCCGGCATTCCCGGGTGTCCGGCAGGCATTTCACCCTGCGGCATAGCAGGCATCATCTGCGGCGGAGCCGCAATAACAGGCTTGGTAAGCCTGGTCTGCTGAATAATTTTATCAAGTGCCGGTGCCATTGTCCGGGTAAACGGGGTCGGGTAGAGTCCCATGAAGAAAATCATTACGACCAATGGAACCATGATTGCTATTTCACGAGCATTAAGATCCGGAAGCTTCTGGTTCTTCGGATTGTCAAGTTTGCCGAACATTACCCGCTGGAACATCCAGAGCATGTACACAGCAGAAAGGATAACCCCGCTTGAGGCGATGATGGCGTACCAGCGGATATTGCTTTCAAAAGCGCCGAGCAGTACGAGGAATTCACCGACAAAACCGTTCGTTCCCGGAAGGCCGATGGACGAAAAGGTGACAATCATGAAAATAGTTGCAAACACCGGCATCTGTTTTGACAGTCCGCCGAAGTCGGTAATCAGCCGTGTATGCCGGCGTTCATAAATGAAGCCGACGATAAGGAAGAGTGCGCCGGTAGAAATACCGTGATTAAGCATCTGCAACATGCCGCCCTGAAGTCCAATCTGATTAAGCGAAAAGAGGCCGAGCATGACAAATCCGAGGTGAGCTACTGATGAGTAGGCTACCAGTTTCTTCACATCCTCCTGCACCATGGCAACCAGTGAGGCGTAAATGATACCGATTACCGACAGCGTACAGATCAGCGGGGTAAACTTCTCAACAGCGTTGGGGAAGAGCGGCATGGCAAAACGTATATAACCGTAGGTACCCATTTTGAGAAGAACAGCGGCAAGTATCACTGAACCGGCTGTTGGAGCCTCGGTATGGGCATCCGGCAACCAGGTGTGTAACGGGAACATCGGTACCTTGATCGCAAAAGCGAGGGCAAACGCCAGGAACATCCAGGTCTGGGTAACCGGGTCAAGGTTCATGCCGAAGAAATTGGTAAGGCTGAAATCGGTTATGCCGAGGTTTAACCCTTTGAAGTAAAGGACAATCAGGGCTACCAGCATGAGAAGCGAGCCGACCATTGTGTAGATGAAGAACTTGACCGCAGCGTAAATCCGGTTTTTGCCGCCCCAGATGCCGATTATGAAGTACATCGGGATGAGCATGACTTCCCAGAAGATGTAGAAGAGGAACAGGTCAATTGAAATGAACGCACCAATCATGCCGACTTCAAGAAGAAGAAGGCAGGCCATGTACCCTTTAACCTTTTCATCAACAGCTGTCCAGGTCGAGAGGACGGCAATAGGCATGATGAACGTTGTCAGCATTACCAGCCAGAGGCTTATACCGTCGATACCAACATGGTAGTTCATCCGGAACGGACCTGCCTGTATCCAGGGCATATTCAGGACGAACTGGTAGTCGGCGTTGGTAACGAAACCGGTAACCAGCGGCAGTGACGCCAGAAAAGTCAGGATTGTCACTGCAAGGGTAAACCCTCTCAGAAGTCCATGATTCCCGCTGGGGATGAACAACAGCAGAAGTACCCCCACGAGAGGGAGAAAGGTGATCAGGCTGAGAATAACTTCATTCATTGAATCTGCTCCTTTATTATCTCAACAGTCAAAGTCTCTTAGCGGAACACATAAAATGCCATGATCGCCACTACGCCGAGCGCCATCCCCATAGCATAGTTATGCACATAGCCGGACTGAAGCCCCTTTAGTCCGGCAGAACATGCCATGACCAGTTTCGCGGTTCCGTTTACAACACCGTCAACAATCACTACGTCAAAGCCTCTCCAGAGAAGATTGCCAAAGGCTTTGCACGGGTTTACGAAGAGAAAATCATAAAGCTCGTCTATGTACCATTTGTTAAAAACGAATCGGTGCAGTGTCGGGAAAGTAGCGACGAACTTCGCCGGCAGCGTCCTGTTTGCCATGTACATGGTAAAGGCAATGGTAATGCCGATAAGGGCAATTACTACCGACCCGCCCATCAGTCCCCACTCAAGGGCATGGGTGTGATGTGCTACTTTTGCGTATTCTTTGCCGTATTCGTTGGCAAGCTCGAAAACCGGATCGAGCCAATGTTCAAAGTAGTTCGGCAGCAGCCCCATCAGTTTAGGCATGCCGATGTAACCACCGACAACTGCGAGCAAACCGAGCACCATCAGCGGGATGGTGATGACCAGCGGCGACTCATGGAGATACTCTTTCACTTTGGAATTTATGCGGCACTCGCCAAAGAAGGTCATAAACACCAGGCGGAACATGTAAAAAGCGGTAAAACAGGCGGCAACTGCGCCAACACCCCAGAGATATATATTTATATTGCCATGATACGGATTGGCAAATGCCTGCCAGAGGATCTCATCCTTGGAAAAGAAGCCGGAGAAACCGGGGATACCGGCAATTGCTATAGTAGATACGAAGAAGGTAATGAAGGTTATCGGCATGGCCTTACGCAGCCCCCCCATGTTCCGCATGTCCTGCGCATCGTCGTGCAGGTGTCCTTTATGTAACGCATGGTGCATGGCATGGATTACCGAACCGGAACCAAGGAACAGGCAGGCCTTGAAGAATGCATGAGTCATCAAGTGGAAGATGCCGGCGCCGAAAGCCCCGACCCCCATTGCCAGAAACATGAAACCTAGCTGTGAGACTGTCGAGTAGGCCAGCACCCGTTTGATATCATTCTGCGCGGTACCGATGGTAGCAGCAAATATTGCCGTTGCTGCACCGACAACCGCAACCACCAGCATGGTTTCCGGAGACTTGATGAAGACGAAACTCATCCTGGCGATCATGTAAACACCGGCAGTAACCATGGTGGCGGCATGGATGAGTGCGGATACCGGTGTCGGACCTTCCATCGCATCAGGCAGCCAGGTAAAAAGAGGAATCTGGGCCGATTTACCGGTTGCTCCAAGAAAAAAGCAGAGGGTTGCAATGGTAACTATACCGCCATAAGGAAGGAGGTGGGAGGCAGCCTTTATCTCTACGAAATTTACCGTCCAGATGTTGTGATTGCTGCCGAGCCACCAGTAAAGGAGAAAAAGACCGAGGAGGAAGCCGAAGTCACCCACCCGGTTCATGACAAAAGCTTTCTTGGCGGCATCACCGGCCGACTTCTTTTCGAAGTAGTAGCCGATCAGCAGGTAGGAGCAGAGACCGACACCCTCCCAGCCGATGAACATGACAAGCATATTGGCGCCGAGTACCAGCAGCAGCATCGACATGCAAAAGAGGTTCAGGTAGGAGAAAAACCTGTAGAAACCCTCCTCACCATGCATGTAGCCGATTGAGTAAAGGTGAATGAGAGTACCGACTCCGGTAACAACCATAATCATGACAGCTGATAACGGATCAACCAGAAAGGCCATGTCAGCCTTGAAAGTGCCGGCCTGAATCCAGGGAAATACCACTTTCTCGAAGACCCTCTGTTCAGCAGGCATACGGACCAGCTCTATCAGAATTCCACAGGAAACGATAAACGAAAGGAATATCGCCCCAGTACCGATGGTTCCGATAACCGCCTCGTTCTTGATCTTCTTGCCGAACAAACCGTTGATCAGAAAACCGATCAGTGGAAATAGTGGTATGAGCCATACATTGTCAAGCATTACGGACTCCTTGAGTAAAATGATTCGTTTGCAGCAGCTTCATTGCTACCATTTCAACAGGTTCATGTCTTCAACGTCGATCGATTCGCGGTTCTTATAGAAGGCAATCATCAGCGCCAGACCAACAGCCGCTTCGGCTGCGGCAACAGTCATGACGAAGAAGACGAAGACCTGTCCATCCAGATTCCCGAGGAACTTCGAAAAAGCGATGAAGGTGAGGTTGACTGCATTCAGCATCAACTCTACGCACATGAAGATGACGATGGCATTCCTGCGGGTAAGAACACCGATCATGCCGATGGAAAACAGAATTGCGCTGAGAATGAGGTAGCCGTTAAGTGAAACCATGTCTATATCTCCTGACTGCTACAGTTTTTTCTTGGAAAGAATTACTGCGCCGACAATAGCTGCCAGCAGCAATACCGAGGTAATCTCGAACGGGAGCAGAAACTCGGTAAAGAGAGCCTTGCCGATCAGTTCGGTATGACCAACCTTGATGATCATGGCGGAATCGACAGAACCTTTCATGCCGGTCAGAGAACTTTTCCAGAGCAGGTACCAGGTCTGAATGAGCAGGAGAACTCCGGTCATGACACCAAGGAAAAGTGCGTGATTTGTTCTTCGCCCGGACTCGCTCCTGATATTGAGAAGCATTATGACAAAGACAATCAGAACCATGATGGCGCCGGCATAGACAATGATCTGTATGGCGGCCATAAACGGAGCTTCAAGCATGACATAGAGAGTGGCAAGACAGAAGAAGGTCATGATAAGCGACAATGCGCTGTTTATCGGGTTCTTGTTGGTTATCACCAGGATGCTGGAGATGATAGCGATTGCAGCCACCAGGCTGAAAAACAAGGTTTCCATTGCTGCTCCTTTAGTTCTTTTCTAGCAGTCGTTCTTTGGTAAAGACAAAATCGGCGCGCTTGTAGCTGGCAAGCTCGAAAGTCTGGGTCATGGCGAGCGCATCAACCGGACACGCTTCCACACAGTAGCCGCAGAAGATGCACCGAAGCAGGTCAATTTCGTATTTTTCTGCAAACTTGTCATGATTCGCATCCTCACCTGCCTCGACAGTAATACACTTCGCCGGGCAGACCGTCGGGCAGAGGTAGCAAGCCACGCATTTCGCATTGTTGTGTGAAACCTTCAGGGCGTGCAGCCCGCGAAAGTTCGGAGAGACCACCGGTTTCTCCTCCGGGTACTGGAGGGTAATCGGTTTTTTGAACATATGCTTGAATGTTATTAGAAGGCCGTTAATCAAGGGTCCAATCATTTGCGTGTCCTCTCCACAGATTCAGTCGGAAATTCGATAATTTTCTTGTTCTGGCTACTTAACAAAGGAGAACATTGGTGCTATGAAGGTGATCCAGAGTGCGTTACCCACAATAAGGAACAATGTTAGCGGAATAAAAACCTTCCAGCCTAACTTCATCAGTTGATCGTAGCGGTAACGGGGATATGTTGCCCGGATCCACATGCAGACGAACATAAGAGTGTAGACTTTAGCGATGAAGTTGAACACCGGCCAGAGCGGTCCGTGCCAGCCACCTAAAAAGAGAGTTGTTGTCACTGCACAGACTGTCACCATGTTGGCATACTCTGCCATGAAGAATATGGCGTACTTCATACTGGAATACTCGGTGCAGAAACCTGAAACCAGTTCTGTTTCCGCTTCAGGAAGGTCGAACGGTGTCCGGTTTATCTCGGCAAGCGAGCAGATGAAGAAAACTATCCCGGCAACAAAGAGGAACGGGTTGCGAAAGATATACCAGCCGAGCAGTCCACTCTGATCGGCGACTATCGCCTGCAAAGAGAGCGACTCGGAGGCCATGAAAACACAGACTATCGCCAGACCGGCTGCAAGTTCGTAAGATATCATCTGGGCAGAGGCACGCAGACCGCCTAGAAGAGAGTATTTACTGTTTGACGACCAACCAGCCAGAACAATGCCATATACGCCGAGAGATGCCATTGCCAGGATGTAGAGCACGCCGATATTGAGGTCAAAGACTGTACCGGCCTGGTCCGCATAGGCAGCAATCTGCAGAGGGATCTTGTAACCGAAAAGCTCGATTGAATCTCCAAACGGGATAACCGCAAAAGAGATAAAAGCCGGTACCAGGGCAACGAGTGGCGCAAGTACAAAGGCAAACTTGCTGGCCCTGGCCGGGATAATTTCTTCCTTGAAGAAGAGTTTGATGCCATCAGCAATCGGCTGCAGGAGCCCGATTGGTCCGGTTCTGTTCGGTCCGATCCTTACCTGCATCCAGCCGATGAACTTTCGCTCGGCATATGTGGCATAGGCAACGGTAAGAAGAACAAAGACAAATGCCACAAGCACCTTGATTAACATTGCTCCGTAGTATATGGGCGGCAGTCCCAATATTGTAAAATCCATGCTATCCTCTTCCCCTCTTCCAGAAAGTTAGATCTATCTTGAAGGTTCGCTATCTGCTTATGGTGACGTAGGTTACCGGTGAACCGGTAGTTATGCTGTTTATTGATGATATGTCAAAGTGATATGGTGCAAACACTACCCCTTCGGGCATTCTTCTGCCGACCTTGACCGGCAAAGACAACTCGCCGGAGACAGACTTGACCTTCACGCTGTCCCCTTCCTTGACCCCTATCCTGACAGCGTCGGCACGGCCAAGCTCAATGTACTGCTCAGAGCAGACCAGCATCGGACCTTTGCCGTATCTTGACATTGTGCCGTTGTGATAGAGCGAGCTGCCAATAACAAGAGCGAATTTACCCTCTTCGCCAGCCGGTTCGGCTGCGGTAACCGGAACAAGTTGCGCTGCGATGCTTACCGGATAGACACAGCCTGTATCACCAAGCTTTTCGTAATCAAGCCCGGAGTAACCGGGTATTGTCGCAACAATCTCTTTGAAGAGTTCTACAGCATCAGCGGCTACGGCTTTGCCGGAGAGTCTGGTGATCAGCTCCGAAAAGATCTCCCGGTCACTTTTGGACTGACCGACCGCCTTGATGGCTTTTCTGATCCGCTGGACATTACGACCAGCACTGGTAAATGTGCCGCATTTTTCAGCAAATGACTTTACCGGCAGAACCACATCAGCTTTCCGGGCTGTCTCGGTCAGGAAGAGATCCTGTACCACCAGGAAAGGGACAGCATCCAGTGCCTTCTCAACCTTGGCCCTGTCAGGATAGGATACTACCGGGTTTTCACCGGCAATACAGAGCATCTTTACAGCACCGCTGATGCAGCCGTCGATAATCGCTGCGGCATTGCGGCCGTTTGCTGAGGGATGAATACCAAGATCTGCGGCTCCCTGGCTGTTGTTCTTCTCGCCAAGGATCAGTAGACCGCACCCTTCTTTGCCGATCTTGCCCGCCAGTATGGCGAGATTGGCCAGAGCCTGTGCCAGCTCCTTGCCGTGCCCCGGGTAGGCAAGACCAAGGGGAAGAAGGATCAAAGCCTTCTCTGCCTTTGCATAATCAGTTGCAAGGGAGGTGATCGTTTCGGCGGGTATGCCGGTTACCGCGGCAGCCCTCTCTAAAGTTGCAGCAGCAAGAGCAGACTTAAGCGCTTCGAAGCCATTGGCAGTTGTATCAGCAAGGCCATTATCAATCAGCACCCTGGCAAGTGCATTGACAAGCAAAAGCTCGCTGCCCGGTTTATGGACGTAGTTCTTGGCTCCCGGCAGATAGGAGAGCTTGCCTGATTTGTCAGAAAGTGTCCTGAGATCAAGGCCTTTACGCTTGGCGCCGAGATTGATCTCAAAGCCGATTACCGGATGGGTTTCATAAGCATCTGTCTTGACTACCAGCAGCAGGTTGCTCTTCTGGATATCGGCTATCACCGCTGGAGATGCGGTAATGCCAAAGCTCTCCTTCAGCCCCTCTGTCAGGGCAGCATGGGCATAACCGGCAGAATGGTCGATGCTGTCGGTACCGACAACCTCTTTGAACAGTTTCCTGAAGAGGAGCAGTTCCTCGTTGGTAAGACGCGGAGTGACAAGTGCGGCAACAGCCGAGGCATCGGCAGACTTCTGCTCGCCAAGTCGAGCGGAAATCAACTGTAGAGCTTCTTCCCAGGTAGCCGGCAGCAACTCGCCATTTTTGCGGATCAGCGGTGTTGTCAGCCGTTTTTCGCTGTTGATGAACTGATAACCGAATCTGCCGCGGCCGCAGAGCTGGCCGTTATGAAAGCCCTGGTCCTCGTCGTAAATCGTTGTCAGTACCTTGTCGTCCTTGACGCCGAGAGTGAGCTGACAGCCGGTGCCGCAGTAGGAACAGACAGACTGCACCTTTTTAAGTGCCCACCAGCGAGCCTTGAACTTGAAAGGTTTGGCGATGAGCGCACCTACCGGGCATACAGAGATGCATGAGCCGCAGTATTCACAGTCGAGCTTCCCGTCAAAAGGGGTGCCGATCTTGGCCTCGATGCCACGGTTTACAAATGAGTAGGCACCAAAAGCAACAATTTCATCGCAAATCCTTGAACACTTGCCACAGTGGATACAGCGGTTCTGGTCACGCTCGATAAGAGGATTTTCGTAGTCTATATCCCAGTGGAACTTTTCATCGGTAAACTTGTTGGCGTTAACCTTGTATTCGTAGGTGAGATTCTGCAGATCACAGTCGCCGGCGGCATCGCAGACCGGGCAATCCAGCGGATGCTTGAGCAGCAGCAGCTCAAGAACCAGTTTTCGTGCAGTCATTATTTCGTCGGTCGCAGTACGGACTATCATCCCTTCGGAAACCGGCGTTGTACAAGCCGGAATCAGTCTGCCCTTCATCTGTTCGACTTCAACCAGGCACATGCGGCAACCACCGAACGGATGCAGCTTCTTGTCGTGGCAAAGAATAGGTATCCTGATGCCTGCCGCCTTGGCTGCATCAAATATTGTCGCGTCAGGTGCTACCGATACCTGTTTGTCGTCTATAGTAAGATTAACCATCTCGACCTCTGTTCTCCCTCGGAATTTCTCAGGTTAAACTGTTACTCGATTGCCATGAAGCGGCAGGCGTCATAACACGACTTGCACTTGGTGCATTTTTCCTTGTCAAGTTCGGCTATCTGCCCTTTTTCCCACTTGATGGCGTCAACCGGACATGCCTTGAGACAGGCGCCACACTTGACGCACTTCTCGGGGATCACCTGCCAGAGAAGGAGTTCCTTGCAGCAGTTCGAAGGGCAGCGCTTGTCATTGATATGCGCTTCGTACTCCTGGCGGAAATACTTAATCGTTGAGAGGATCGGGTTTGGCGCCGTCTGGCCGAGACCGCAAAGGGAGGCCTTCTTGATTGTGGTTCCCATCTGCAGAAGCTTGTCGATATCCGTTGACTCGCCGCGCCCTTCTGTTATCCGCTCCAGGATGTCGAGCATTGCTTTGAGGCCGATGCGGCAGGGGACGCACTTGCCGCAAGACTCATCACGAGTGAAATTGAGGAAAAAGCGGGCTACGTCGACCATACAGGTGGTTTCGTCCATGACGACCAGACCACCGGAACCCATCATGGCGCCGGCCTTGATCAAAGAGTCATAATCAACCGGCGTGTCGAGAATTTCGGCCGGAATACAGCCGCCCGACGGGCCACCAGCCTGCACAGCCTTGAACTTGCGGTTATTGGCGATCCCGCCGCAGACATTGTAGATAACTTCACGGACACTCATCCCGGCCGGGACTTCAACCAGACCGGTATGCTTCACCTTGCCGGTGACTGCGAAGATCTTTGTCCCCTTGGTGGTTTCGGTTCCGAGTGAGGCGTACCAGTCAGCCCCTTTTATGATGATGTGGCGGATATTGGCAAAGGTTTCGACGTTGTTGATATTGGTAGGTTTTCCCCAAAGGCCCTTGACTGCCGGGAATGGCGGCCGTGGGCGCGGCATGCCGCGCTCGCCTTCGATGGAGGCCATGAGAGCCGTCTCCTCTCCACAGACAAAAGCACCGGCCCCTTTCTTGATCCTGAGGTCGAAGGCAAAGCCGTAGCCCATGACGTTCTTGCCGAGATACCCCTTTTCATAGCAGACATCGAGGGCCAGCTGCAGCCGTTCAATGGCAAGGGGGTACTCAGCGCGGACATAGACATAACCTGCAGTAGCGCCTATGGCGTAGCCGGCAATCATCATCCCCTCGATGACACAGTAGGGGTCGCCTTCGAGAACGGAGCGATCCATGAAAGCGCCCGGATCCCCTTCGTCGGCATTGCAGATGATATACTTGTGATGACCTGGGGTAGCAGCGCAGAAGGACCACTTCAGCCCTGTCGGGAAGCCCCCGCCCCCACGGCCTCTGAGTCCGGATTTCTTCACCTCGTCGATAACCGAAGCCGGGGTCATCTCCTTGACACTCTTCTCGATCGCCTTGAACCCGCCCTCTGCCAGATAGGCATCAAGGCTTTCCGGATCGATCTGGCCGCAACCGGTCATGACTACGCGCATCTGCTGGTCGACGAAAGTGTTGTAGTAAGGCTTGGCCTTACGTTTTTCCAGAGTTGTCTTGTTGACAATATGTTCGTCGACGATATTCTCAACTTCTTCCGGAGTGACAAAATCGTAGGTTACCCGCCCCTGTTCTTCGGAAATGATATCCACGAGAACATCATTGGCGCAGAGACCACGGCAACCGGTCTTGATGACATCACAGCGCTTGCCGATGATGGCGTTGACACCTTTTTCAGCAATAACCCTGGTGAACTCGGCCTCGACCTCCCTGGCGCCCATCGAGACACCGCCGGTTCCCTGGCAGATCAGAATTTTAACAGCTGCGTTTTCGCTCATAACTGAATTGTCCCTTACTGAAATAGTATCGAGCTACTTACTTTCCCAATGGTCTCTGATTGTAGTCAGAAACTATTTCTGAAACCTTCTGCACCGTCATCGAACCATAGGTAGCGTCATTCACCATGGCCAGCGGCGCCATGCCGCAGGCGCCGAGACAGGCAACCTTCTCAAAAGTGTAACGAAGGTCTGGCGAAGTCTCAGCGTGGCCGATACCAAGCTTATCGAAGAAGGTTTCGACAATCCGCGGAGCACCCTGAACGTGGCAGGCAGTTCCGACACAGACCCTGACAATGAAGCGGCCACGAGGTTTGAGATGGAACTGGGCGTAGAAAGTGAGCACGCCGAAGATCTGGCTCGGATAGACGTTGAGGCGCTCGGCAACCAGTTCGATGGTCGGTTTGGGAACGTAGCCATATTCGTCCTGAATCCCCTGCAAAACCGGCATGAGGTTCCCGGGAAGAGTGATGTACTTGTCTATGATATGGTTCGCCGCTGCAAGATCAATCACCTCTGCAGGTGCGTTTTCTTCAGTTGCGGTTTTTTTTGCAGTAGCGTTACTCATGGGCTTCCATCTCCTTTTAAGGGAGTTTAGCGGTCTATTTCACCCAGAACGATATCAAGGGTTCCTATTACGGCAACAAGGTCGGCAATCATGGCACCTTTTGCCATCTTCTCGATAGCCGAGAGATTGACAAATGATGGGGGACGAACCCTCATCCGGTAGGGTTTGTTGCCGCCGTCGCTGACCAGATAAAAGCCCAGCTCGCCTTTCGGCGCCTCAACAGACTGGTATACCTCGCCTTCAGGAACAGAGAATCCTTCAGTGGCAATTTTGAAATGATGAATAAGACCTTCAATAGAGTTGTAGACATTCTCTTTCGGCGGGTAGCAAATCTGCGGCTCATCTGCAAGCACAGGACCCGGTTTGAGGGAGTCCAGAGCCTGGGAGATGATCTTCACCGCTTCGCGCATTTCTATAAAGCGCACCTTGTAGCGGTCAAAAGTGTCACACTTTTCGCCGACAGGAACCTTGAAGCTGTACTTCTCATAACCGCTGTACGGATTGTCACGGCGCAGATCCCAGTCAACGCCTGAACCGCGCAGCGCCGGGCCGGTAATCCCGGCATCGATGGCGTCTTCGGCTGAGATTACACCATTGCCGACGGTACGCTGCAACCAGATGGTGTTCTTGGTAAGAAGTCCTTCGTAGGTATCGAAGAAACCGGGAAAAGTATCGATGATTTCCTGGACATCTTTTTCAAACCCGTCATAAACATCGGTCGAAAGACCACCGACACGATAGTAGTTGCTCGTCATTCGTGCGCCGGAAAGTTTTTCATAAAGCTGCATAACTTTCTCGCGCTCGCGGAATGCATAGATGAATACGGTCATTGCCCCGATATCGAGGGCATGGCAGGCGAGCCATACCAGATGTGATTTGAGACGGGTAAGCTCAGCCGTTATAACCCGAACCGTCTGCGCTCTTTCCGGTATCTCGATGTCAAGAAGCTTCTCCACGGCAAGCACATAACCGAGATTGTTGCTCATAGGGGCAAGATAATCGAGCCGGTCGGTCAAGGGAAGAGTCTGGTGATAGGTGCGGTGCTCGGAAAGCTTTTCAACGCCGCGATGCAGATAACCGATGTGCGGGGTAATCTTTTCGATTACTTCGCCATCAAGCTCGATTACCAGTCGCAACACCCCGTGTGTCGACGGATGCTGCGGACCCATATTTACTGTCATTGTCTCTTTTTGTGCCATTGGTTTATCACCCCTGCAGAGTGTTGAAAATTGTAAGCTGCGTTTAGCTGATTACGACAGACGATTCTTGTATGGCTCCCGGTCTGGCCCCTGGAGCGGATAGTCCTTGCGCAACGGGTGGCCGACCCAGTCATCCGTCATCAAAATCCGGCGCAGATCAGGATGGTTGTTGAATATTATGCCGAAAAGATCATAAACTTCACGCTCAAGCCAATCAGCTGATGACCAGACATTGGAGACCGTGTCTATGGTGCAGGCAGATTCGTCAACCTGCGCCTTGACCCTTAACCTGTCTTTGTTCGGAATGGAGTACAAGTTATAAACAACGAGAAAACGTGGCTCCTGTCCCAAATAGTCAACAGCTGTGACATCTGTCAGCATGTTGTAGGCAAGCGCCGTCTTCAAAAAGCTGCAGATCTCGACAATATTTTCTTTCTTTACGGTAACGGTAACTTCGCCGCGAAACTTCTTTACCGCAACGATATCCGCAGCAAAACGCTCCTTAAGCTTCACAACTGCACGATTATTTTCTGCCATATCAGCCACACCTCTTCCTTTGCTCTATGATAGCTTATGCAGCAGGCTCGAAACGCTCGCCAAGACCGATTGTCGAACCGAATGAGTTACGCTCCCGCATGATCTTTTCCTGAAGCTTGATAAGACCAAAAAGCAACGCTTCAGGGCGTGGCGGGCAGCCTGGAATATAGACATCAACCGGCAGAGCTTCGTCGATGCCCTGAACCACGCTGTATGTGTCGAAAATACCACCGGAGCAGGCACAGGCACCCATGGCAACCACCCATTTCGGCTCGGGCATCTGCTCATACACAACCTTGATGATCGGCAGCATCTTCTTGGTAACAGTGCCGGCGATAATAATACAGTCGGACTGGCGGGGAGATGCGCGGAAGATTATGCCGAAACGGTCAAGGTCATTGTGGGACGCCCCTGTTGCCATCATCTCGATAGCGCAACAGGCGAGACCGAAGGTCATCGGCCAGATGGATGATTTGCGCGCCCAGTTGACAAGACCGTCCAGAGACGCGGTAATAATGTTATCTCCAAGCGGATTATCTACCAAAGGATGATCTACTCCCATTCCAAGGCTCCTTTTTTCCATACATAAATATAGCCGACGAAGAGAATCACTATAAAAACACCCATCTCTATAAGACCGGGAACACCCAGACGCTTGAAGAGCACCGCCCAGGGATAGAGGAAAACACACTCTATATCGAACAGGATGAAGAGCATGGCTATGATGTAGAACTTTATCGAGAAACGCTGTTGGGCGTCCCCCACCGGCTCGCAGCCACACTCGTAAGGTTGCAGCTTGACCGCTGAAAGCTTTTTCTGACCGATAAGTGCAGAAAACACCAGCGATCCTAATCCAAAGCAGGCAGCAACTATCAAAAGTAAAATTATCGGGAGATATGCGCCTAACATCTGATCCTCCGTCCAGCCGTTTATTGCAAGCGAATCCGCAATCACCTGTTATTCCAGTCAATTGGGAATCTCCTGCATTACTGTATACAGTATACAATGCGGCGCAATTTAGGTCATTTAACCCTCTTTGTCAAGGGAAAAAATCTCTTAATCTTAATCTTTTTTTTAATGGCAACAGCTTATAAAGTCAGGCGTAAAAACAGTGAATAATGCCTTGACACTCTTTGCGGTTATGTGCTAACTCCATGTAAATCATAGAGTTTATCAATTTGATCTGCGAGGGCAAATATGAATCATACAAAATCAAGCCAACTCTTTTCTTCTGCAAAAGAGATTATTCCCGGCGGAGTTAACAGCCCGGTACGAGCTTTTAAATCTGTTGGCGCCGACCCTCTGTTCATAACCCGCGCCGCCGGCTCACACATCTTTGATGCTGACGGCAATGACTTCATAGATTATGTCGGCTCATGGGGGCCGATGATTCTCGGCCACTGTCACCCTGACGTGGTTGCTGCCGTCAAAAAAACCGTGGACAGCGGCTGCAGCTTCGGCGCACCGACTGAGCTCGAAATCAGGCTGGCTGAAATGGTGATAGCGGCAGTACCGTCAATAGAAATGGTCAGGATGGTCAGTTCCGGCACGGAAGCGACGATGAGCGCCATCCGTCTTGCACGTGGCTATACCGGTCGGGACAAGATCATGAAGTTTTCCGGCTGCTACCACGGGCACTCCGATGCCCTGCTTGTCAAGGCCGGCTCAGGAGCCGCCACCTTCGGCGTTCCCGACTCTCCCGGCGTCCCCAAGGATTTTGCCAAGCTCACCCTAACCGCCACTTTCAACAGTCTTGAATCGGTCCAGAGACAGGTCGCTGAGAACAGCGGCCAGATCGCCTGCATCATCATCGAACCGATTGCCGGCAACATGGGGACAGTCCCGCCGCAGCCAGGCTTTCTTGAAGGGCTGCGCCGGCTCTGCAGCGACGAAGGGATCGTTCTTATTTTTGACGAGGTCATGTCCGGTTTCAGGGTGGCGCTCGGCGGCGCACAGGAAATCTATGGCATTACCCCGGACATGACAACACTCGGCAAGATTATCGGTGGCGGACTGCCGGTAGGAGCTTTCGGCGGCAAACGCGAGATCATGTCGCTCCTCTCGCCGTCAGGTGGCGTCTACCAGGCAGGAACACTTTCAGGGAACCCTCTGGCGATGGCTGCAGGAATTGCCACTCTAAACCTGCTCAAACAGCCCGGCTTCTATCAGCAGCTTGAAGAGAAAAGCGCCTACCTCGCAGCCGGGATTTCCAAAGCAGCTAAAGATGCCGGTTACCCACTCTTTTCCACCCGCGTCGGCAGCATGGTCTGCGCATTTTTCACAAAAAGTGAAGTGACTGACTGGGAGAGTGCCGCCAGTTGCGACACCAAAGCTTTTGCTACCTATTTCCGCGCCATGCTTGAAGAAGGGATCTATCTTGCTCCGTCCCAGTTCGAGACCGGTTTCGTCTCAAACGCCCACACCTTTGAGGAATTGGATAGAACCATTGCCGCTGCCGGCAGAAGCTTCAAACTGCTCTGAGCGGCAGCATAAACTGTTGACAGCTTTCACCTTTGTATGTTAAGAAGTTCAGGTTTTGCTCCCCCTTACTACGGCTGTTTTTTGATAACTATATGGCTTTAAGTGAAGACAAGAAAGAGCTGCTGAAAATTCTGGGGAATGTCTCCAGCATGGGAATCTCGGTAGCTGTTGCCATCGCGATTGGCGTTGCCATGGGACTCCAGCTTGACAAGTGGCTAAACACTGCTCCCTGGTTTTTCTTTATCTTCCTCTTATTCGGCATTATTGCCGGGTTCAGGAATGTTTACCGGGTTTCCAGCAAAGAGATTCACAGGGATGAAGCTGATCACGATAAATGACGAAAACGCCCAGTCTGTTATCGTTAAAGGGAGTCTGCTTCTTCTGGCTGTTCTGACTGTTGCCGGTTTTTGCTTTATTTCGTCACGCTTTGCATGGAGCGCTCTGGCCGGCGGCACGCTGACACTTCTTAACAATTGCTGGCTGCGAAGCATTATGGAACGGGTGCTATCCGGTCAGGCCGAAAATGCCGCAAGATACGCCCTGATCCGCTACCTGCTCAGACTTTCGTTGATAGCTGTTGCCATAGTCGCCCTGTTCAGGATAAACGTCGATATTGCCGGACTTTTTGCCGGGCTCTCAATTCTGGTTATCGCTACTGTTACAGTATCAATATATTCGCTGGTGCATCACAAAGGAGAAT